>NZ_JAZGJQ010000003.1:0-318588 GCF_036408855.1 Olsenella absiana | reverse complement strand
TACGTGGCGGACGGGAACTGGGGCAAGAGGAGGTACCTCGACATGTCGTTGCTGGACCACTGGGACGAGAGGAGCGTTAGCACGGACTAGGAAGCCGCAAGCAAGTCCTGCCGACATAGGGGGGTCAGAAGACATTTGCGAAAGATACTTGACGGAACCGTCCCAGGTCCACGTCGCCGCTCATCCCGCGGTAGCGGGAGAGGTCGGTGTGGTTGAGCACCGTGTAGGCGAAGCGGTCCTCGGCGAGCGGGTTCCTGTCGTCGTTGTCGCGCGTGTAGAGGGTCCAGTTCTCCCTCAGGCGCTTGGGGCACAGCACGAGCACGCGTGCGTTGCGCTCCTCGTAGTACTTGATGACGGCAAGCGCCTCGAAGGTCTTGCCAAGGCCCACCGAGTCGGCGATGATGCAGCCCTTGTACTTCTCGAGCTTGCGGATGGCGCCCACTACGGCGTCCCTCTGGAAGTCGTAGAGCTTGTTCCACACGACGGACTTCTCGAAGTCGAGTCCGGGCCTGATGGGGTCCTCCTGGTCCGCCATGTAGTCGCGGAACAGGTGGTAGAGCGTGAGGAAGTACACGAGCTCCGGCGGGTTCTCCCGGTAGAGGGTCTCCAGCTGGTCGATGACCGCGCCGGTCACGTCCTCCACGAGCTGCCGGCTCCCTCAGACGCCTTCGAACATGGCCCTGAGCCCGGCGGCCTCGGCGCTCGTCTGGAAGTGGCTGACGCCGGTGACGACGCCCGCGCGGCGCTCGTAGCCCAGGCCCTCGAGGGTGAATGCGTTTCGCGACAGACCCCATGAACGACTCGTCCTCGCCATGGGGGTTCTCAACGACATAGCTTCCGGAGGTCGCGATCATCCCCGGCTTCCGGGCGGTTCTGAACCTGGCGCGCGAGGGCCCTTTGGTTGATGTTGTTCGAGAGCGTGAGCTCGAGTCCCGTGCCAGCAACGCCAATCTCCCGTTCGCGGCGCTTGATCTCCCGCTCGCGTGGCTCCTTCTCGGACTGCATGCGCCTGAGGAATGTTGGCTGGTCGAAGACAAAGCGAAGCTCCCTCACCCTCGAGAGCTCCTCCTTGAGCTCGCCGTAGGCGTAGACGGTGAAGTACGAGGCGATGATCGATAGCCTCGCATCCTCGCCGATTGCTTCCTTGAGCGCGTCTCCGAGCCGCTGGCGGCCGGTGTTGTCCAGGTACTCCAACGCCTAGCCCTCCTTCGGCAGGCTCTCGATGAGGCACATCTTCACGTAGGCGGTGAGGCTGAGCCCCTTCAGCTCCGCCGCCTCCTTCGCCGCGTCGCGCAGGTTCCGCGGGATCCGCATGGTGACCGGGACGTTCTCCGAACCCACGAGGAACGCCTGAATCTCGGTGGGGGTGGCGCCGGAGTCGACGAGCTCTGAGTACTTCATGGGGACTCTCCTCGAATGCCGCATGCAGTACAAGTGCAGTCCATTCTAGCGGAGGGCTTGCAGGTGTCTGGCAGATGCCGGTCAACGGGCTGCCACCTCGATTCTCAGAGATTGCTGAGGTCCTCGAGGGCGTCCGCCGGGGTACCCGGTCTTTCTCACGGCTTTTGTGGAACCAAGGCGCAGACTTCTATGCAAGCCCGCCATACCAGCTACTGCTTGTCGATTCGCGTTTTTGGTTCAAGAAAGAAAAAGGTCAGAGGCCTAAGCCTCTGACCTTGCATTTCCTGGTCGGGTGGACAGGATTTGAACCTGCGACCCCTTGACCCCCAGGGCGCAATCCTTGATGAAAGTCAATAGACAACAAAGGACATCACTTCCACGAATTATGCTCTTTAACTGGGCATTTGCCGACCTTTGCGAACATGCGGCGACCACAGTCCCCAACATGTAAAGTCGTCCACAGTACGCAAATAGTACGCCACGTACTATCCACGTACTACACGTACTACGACTGCCGAGGACAGGCGTTTCAGAGGTTCAATCGTTGATGGGGGGCACGATGCCGAGGAATCTGAGCAACGGGTTCGTCTTCAAGGACGAGAGGTCCGGCCACTGGAGGGCCGCGATCAACTGGCAGGACGAGGACGGCAGGCAGAGGAGGATGACGCGCAACACCCCCGTCGCCTGCTACCCCGACAGGGTGAGCAGGAAGACCGGGAAGGTCACCAGGGACAACCGCGGGAAGGGCGCCGCCGAGGACTTCCTCAGGGAGTGGCGCGACGAGGAGGTACGGAAGGACGAGGAGCTCTCCGGCACTGTCTCCTGCGAGACGCCCGTCTACCGCTACGTCCTCGACTACATAGACCTGAAGGAGTCCACCGGCAACATCCTCGCCTCCACGGCCGACGGCTACCGCTGGTACGCGAAGCACCTCCTGGGCACCGAGCTCGGCAAGACCCCCGTGGGGCAGGTCACCGCGCGGCAGATCCAGGAGTTCGAGCGCGACATGGTGCAGGACGGCTACGGCGGAAACACGGTCTCGCACACACACGTGCTCCTCAAGACCGCCTTCATCAGGGCGCGCAAGCTGGGCGACATACCCTCCAATCCCTTCGACCTCGTCGACGCGCCCAAGAGGCCCACGAATCCGATAAACTCCCTCGACGCCGCAAGCGTCCGTCAGCTCAACCAGACCTTGGGGAGCGTCGCCGACCCGTTCTCGACCGCCGTCCTCCTCGCGCTCATGACGGGGATGAGGCAGGGGAGATATGCGCCCTCAGGTGGCAGGACGTCGACCGCGTGTCCCGCAAGATCCGCGTCTCGCACGCCCTTACGAGGGCGAACGGCACGTTCGCGCTCTCCACCCCGAAGACGAGGAGCTCGGCCAGGACCATCCCCTACGGCGACGAGCTCGCCCGCGTGCTGGAGGCGAGGGCACGCGCGATGCATGGCGAGCGCGAGTCCATGGGCCTCGACTGGGACGAGGGGCTCTTCGTCGTGGGGAACGCCGTCACCGGTGCCTGGAAGAGCCCGATGGCGCTCGGGCAGGAGTGGAGGGCGTTCGTGAGGGTGGCGAAGCTTGTCGGGTCCCAGGGCGAGGCGCCGCGGTTCCACGACCTCAGGCACACCTTCGCGACGATGGCGATAGGGTCGGGGGTGGACGTGAAGACCGTGAGCGCCATCCTCGGCCACTCCAACGCCGCGATGACCCTCAACGTCTACGCGGACGCGCTCGCCGACAGCAAGAAGGTGAGCATGGACCTCATGGGCAGAATCATGTCCGCGGGACTCTCGTAGGCCGTAGAATACGACATCACCAGCCGCAGGACGACCAGACGGGCGGGTTTTGGAATGGGCCAACGGAACAAGGGCGGGAAGCCGAAGCTCGAGCCCGAGGAGCAGATAGCCTTCCTCAGGGGCAAGGGGGTCGCGTTCGAGCGCATGGGTGAAGCCGACGCCATGCGCTACCTCTCGCGAGAGTCCTACCTCTTCGCCACGTACGCATATCGGACTCTCTTCCCCAGGCGCGTCGGAGGAGCACACGACGGCGAGTACGCGAACCTCGACTTCTGCGATCTGGTCGACCTCGAGCGGCTCGACCGAGAGCTCAGGGCGGCACTCCTTCCGCTCGCGCTCGACGCGGAGCACCTCGCGAAGGCGCGGGTGCTCGACGAGGTGGCGAGGCGGCCTTCCGAAGATGGCCACTCCATCGTGCGCGACTACATGGCGGCGCTCTCCCCCTCCGAGCGTTCCCGGAGGGAGGCAGAGATATCGAGGCTCCGGCGCGACGAGTACTCAGGCGACCTCCAGAGGCACTATGCCGAGGAGATGCCGATATGGGTGCTGCTCGAGCTCTCCTCCTTCGGCACTGTCGCGGACGTGTACCGCTTCTGCGCAAGCCGCTGGGACGACGCGGCGATGCTCGACGAGCACTACATGCTCAAAAAGGCCAGGGACGTCCGCAACGCCTGCGCCCACTCGGCCGCCATCATCAACGGGCTCGGAACCAACGGCCACGTCGCGAGGCCAGCGCCAAGCGAGCTCACGACCGCTCTCCGCGAGGCGGGGTTTTCGAAGCGGTCGCGCTCTTCGCGTATGAGGAACCCGCGACTCCAGCAGATAGCGACACTCCTGCTCCTCCACAGGCGCATGGCGGTGGGGACCGCACTCGCCGGCGAGGCATCGGCGCGCCTCCGCCCTCTGGCAGACGACGTGAGGGCTGTGCTCTCCGTCACACGCCCCGACGCCTCCGCGGAGGCTTCCATGGAATTCCTCGTCGAGCTGGTTGACCGCTGGTTCTGAATGGGTATAGTGAATACAGATCGCAAAACCCGAGAGGGTTTTATGTGGCGGGGACGCGCGAGCGCCTCCGCCTAATTTTTGTCTTCTGGATCCGGCGCGGCCGATCCCCTTCGGAATCGTGGCGTGCCGACTTCGGAGCATGCGTGTGACAATCCTGCCACGGCGACCGATCCGACCGACATCCAAGGCGGGTCCGGCGCAAGGCGCCCGGGCGACGGACGTCCCGATTCGCGGGTCGCCGGTACCGGCACCAAATTCCCTGCATTTGCCCGGAGAATCCACGCGACGCATCGCCACCAATCGCTCCCGTCCGTCGTAGCATGGCTGCCGCATCAAGCGGACGCGAGGACTGGAGGAAATGGCATGAGGTGGATCTACGACGCTTGCGGCAACGCGGACCTCGAAGAGGTCGCGTTCGCGGAGAGGGGCGTCTCGGCGATACTGGAGCACGTCGACCTCTCCTCCGCGCCAAGGGACGCTGCGGACGCCGCGATGTGCCTCCTGGGGCGCTTGGTAGGGGAGCTCGCCGAGGCGACCGTGTCGCATGGCAATGCGGGGGACGACGAGCCTGCACGGTGAGCCCGTGCTCGCCGCTTTTCTTCGAAAGGCCGTCTGCCAGCCGGTCCCACCGCCCCCCCCGCAGGGGGGGCGGCGGGACCTTGGAAGATGGTGCCCTTCCGACATTCGCTGCGCCGGGGATAGCTGCCCCATCCCCTATCCTCGCGCCCGTCGAAAGCGCCCGGCCGGAGCAGGAGCACAGTGTGCTTGTGCTCCGGCAACTCCGTGCCCTCCCCCGCCCAAGACGCTGGCACAGGGAGCAAGCACCTCTTCCCGCTCCCTGACGGCCCGCGCGACGGGCCGGCGCCGCGCCACGCCCGCAGGGGCGCGCCGCCCCGCCACGCGGGCCTTGCCGCTCTTTGGGCGAGGGAGGGCAAAGGGCCTTCCCACGTCCTAGGGAGGTCATCATGACCGAGAAGATAGAGGGTGACGCGACCATGGCCGAGGAGGGGCTCGCCGCCACGTGCGAGGGCATCGTGAGGGACTTCCTAGCCAACAGGGACTACGAGGTCCACGCGGCCGACGGCTGGTCCTACGACGGCGAGGACGCGCCGATAGTGGCCACGGACGGGGACGAGACGGTGCTCGTAGCCGTCATCTCCGCCTACGAGGAGGGCTCGACCAGGATGCCCGAGCTCAGCGTAGGCGCGGCCGAGTTTGCGATAATGAGGCGCGCGTGTCTGCTCTACCTCGCGGACCACGGCGACGTGGACGCGATACGTCACGACGTGGTCTCCATCGTCGTGACGGGAGAGCGCCAGGCGAAGCTCCGCCACCTCATTGGCGCCTGGCAGTGGGCGGAGAGCAGGGAGTGACCTGGGACGTCATAACGCAGACACCGCCCGCGACATGAAGGCGACCGCTCGGGGAATACCCGGGCGGTCGCCCCTTCCAGCCGCCACGGCCGCAGCCAAGCCCTCCCGCGGCCGCCCTCCCCGCCGTCAGGAACACCTGGCGACGGCGGGGAGTGGAGAGGGGGCTGGGCGGCTCTCCGGCATCGGGGCGCCTCCCAACTGCGGGTTGCTAATCGTTAGACTTCCTGAGCGAGTCGAGGTAGCGTCCGTCCTCGGCCCTCCAGACCTTCCAGCCGTTGTTCGACCTGTCCAGCACCACCCATCCCGCGGTGGAGGGCGCCCTGCACGTCACGTCGTGCCGGAGCACCCCGTTCTCGATCAACGCGGTCTTCCTCGCCTCTGGTCTCCACTTGTCGGAGGGGTCCGTGAGGCAGACGCTGCCGGCCTTCACCACGAAGCTGCCGCCCGAGGCGACCATTGTGGCGCTGGCCCCGTGCATGCCCTTGACGTGCGGGTCCATGTGATAGGTGCCATCGGGGATGCACGACCAGTCGGAGCTTGCCGCCCGCTGCTCGGTCGCCTGGTCGAACGCGTCTTCCTTGCTCTCGTCCTTCGGGTACACCTTGGTGCCGTCGAGGGAGGAGAGAAGCTGTACCACGAGATTGACGTCGAGCGCGAAGAGCTCGGAGCCCGGCACACGGGACTTCGAGAATATCTCGTCCAGTAGCTCCTCCTTTGCGTCGTAGTCGTCGACCTCGATGGCGAAGTGCCTCTTGAGCCCGACGACGTTGAAGTACCCGTTGCGCTCGAGGCCGTACATCCTGGACTCAAAGTTCTGGCAGCCGGTCTTGCCAATCTTGACGAGGCCTGGAACGACCGTCGTCATCACGTAGATGATTCCCCTTGACATGCCTACTCTCCCTCCCCCGGGACCATGGACCACGATGCCGGCCAGTCCGCGGGCCTCGCGACCTCCCTGAGCGGGGGCAGCTGGGCGACGATGTCAGCCGCGCTCAGGTCGAACTTGATGTAGATCTCGATTGCCAGCTTGCGCTGCTCTGTGCTGTACATGCGGTCCTCCGTGTAACCTTTTCTTGGTCCAAGATTCCCACCGCAGTCCCCGGTGGCGATTATCGCCCGGCGTCAACAATCACGCCAACGCCTAAAGAGAGTCCACCCTCACGCGACGTGTGATGACACCGTCACGCAATCGGGAGGCAATGTGTGACCATGGCGTCACACGTTCGATTCTCCACGATTCATTCCGTGACAAGATGTCACCCACTAACGGGGACTCGTCACGCGATGAGGGCGTTAGGGTGACGAAGTCCGGCCCATTGCGTGACGATTTGCCCCCATGGCGTGACGCCTCCGTCACGCATCAAGAATATGAATCTAAAACCCCATAGGGACCGGAGCCATGCTTTCCGATAATGCGCGGCTAATCATGTGACCGTAGCGTCTCATGCTGGGGTTCCACACAGCCGTTTATCACCATGCACCCCAGCACGCCGACCATGCCACGATGTCCACGCTCAAGTCATCAGCTCCTTTACGCCAGGCGAGCCGGAAGGGAATCGAGCTCTTTGCACCTTGTTCTTGGGGGTCCCTAACCACTAGATATCCGCTACCCCGTAGGTTTTCCTCCGGAACGTCAGCACCCACACGGCTAAGCTCATCGATTATGTGACGGTTTCCATCCCACCCAAGGAGGAGTGCAACATGGCTTCCGGTGTGGTTGATGTATTCCTCGTCGTCGTAGTACCCGAACCCGATGGTGAATCCCTCTGAGGTATGTACCTCGTAATCTACGCGCTCGTCGCTCCCACAGTCCGCGATTTCGAGCGATAAGAAACCGCATTTCGGGGCGGCAACATCTCCGACCGACAAATCTGATATGTCGGCCTCGACAAGATACACCCTGTCCGGCGAACCGCAGGGACGGTCATCATGGCGATATACCGTGAATGCCTCTGCAGTCTCGTCCGTAACCCTTAGGGGCAGGGAAACCCCTCCCGACTCGAAGGTGAACGGGCCGAAAGGAGTCATCAGCTCCCGCATATCAGCTGGAGTGCGGTCGACTGAGAGGCCCTTCTGCTTCGTCCACCACTCATAGTCAGCATCGTCAAGCAAGGCACGCATGTCCTCGTCGGCGTTCATGAAGAACGCACGCTGGTAGTTCTTACGTCGGTAAAGAACGTTGTCGAAGGTGACGGCAAGGCGCCTCTCCAAGTCGAACTCTCTAATCCACCAGCGAGTGCCCTCAATCTCCCTCCTACGGATGAGTTTACGCACCATGTATCCTTTGGAAATGCCCGGGTCTTCTATGGGCTCATTCATCATTACCCCCGAAATGGCAGTAGAGGGATGCTGCCCTCGCCACGAACATTTGCCTATCAAGAATAGGATTCCATATTATGCAAGCTTGCCAAACCAGCTACCGCTTGCGATTCGCGCTTTGGTGCAAGAGAGGGCCCAGATTTGGTGCACGCTTGGTGCAAAACGGCCCCCTCCTTGCTTCAAGAAAGAAAAAGGTCAGAGGCCTAAGCCTCTGACCTTGCATTTCCTGGTCGGGTGGACAGGATTTGAACCTGCGACCCCTTGACCCCCAGTCAAGTGCGCTACCAAACTGCGCCACCACCCGGATGCGTCTCGTCGACGCGCAAGGACTAATGTAGCACCCCGCGCCTCCCGTGGCAAGCGTGGGTTCTTCTCGGCGAACCCGCCACTCAGGCGAGGCCAGCTCCCCGCGAGCGCGCGGCTAGTACTGGGAGCCCGGGATGTAGCCGACCTTGTCGAAGTACGTGAGGTCGCTCAGGCGTACGTCCTCCCCCGGCTTGGTGGCGTTGTACATCTTGCCATTGCCGGCGTAGATGCCCACGTGGTTGCCACCGCTCGTGATGATGACGTCTCCGGGCTGCATGTTGTCGAAGTCCGTGTGCCAGGTGCCGTCGCCCTGCGCGGAGCTCATCATGTCGTAGGTGGTGCGCCCACGCGAACCGCCGTAGACGAGGTTGACGAAGCCCGAGCAGTCCGTGCCGGAGCTGCTGGACCCCCCGTAGACGTAGGGCGTGCCGAGGTAGGAGTTCGCGCGGTCGAGCCAGGAGCCTCCCGCGGAGCCCGACGACCCTGCGGAGCCCCTGCTCGCGCTCGAGGAGCCGGAGCCTGAGGCGGAGCCGCCCGAGGGCTGGCCAGCGGAGCCTGCGAAGACGCTCGCGTCGCCGCCGCCCGCGCTGACCGCGCCAGCCGTCGTGGAGATGGCCGCATCCCCCTGGACCTTGGAGTAGTCACCGCTCGCCTCGGCCTGCCGGTAGTTGGCCTGGGCCACGGACGACACGGCGTTGAGCAGCGTGTCCGTAACCACGCCCTGGCTCGTCGTCTGGATCCCGTCCGCAGCGGCGCGGCTCTGCACCTCGTCGGCGATAGCCTGCTTCACGTCGTCTGGCAGCGCGTTGTAGTAGGACTGGACCTCGGCGAGCTTGGAGGAGTACTCGTCCGCCATCTTCTGAGCGTCCGCGACGGCCTGCTCGGCCGCGGCCTCTCGGGCGTCGAGGTCGCACTTCTCAGCGTAGAGCTGGTCGCTCAGCGCCTTGGTCTGCTCGAGCGTGCTCTTGTCGTTCTGGTTGACCTTGGAGAGGTAGTAGACGTTGCTCACGAACTGCTCGAAGCTGTCGGAGCTCAGGACCACGTCGAGCATGGTGGTATTGCCATCCATGTAGCTGGCGCGCATGCGCTCCGAGAGCCGCGCCTTGACGGCGTCGTAGCGAGCCTGCGTGTCGTCGATCTCCTGCTGCTTCTGCGAGATCTGTCCCTTGATGCCCTCGAGGTCCTCCGAGCTCGTCGAGAGCGCGGTCTGGTAGTCCGAGAGGCTCCGGCCGTACGCGTCGAGCGAGGAGCGTGCGGAGTCGAGGTCCTCGGCGAGCGCGCTGGTTGGTGCAATGCCAGCCGCGATGATTGCCGCCGCCGAGATGGAGACGACGAGTCGCCTGCAAAAACGCATGGATGCGCCTTTCTCCCTGCCTACAGTTCCTCACATCCTAGTACATCTGAAGCCCGGCCAAGAAAACACCACGGGTCGCCCTTCTCCGCCGAGGGGCGACCCGTGGCTCATGTCCTGCGCTAGTGCACGTCGATGAGGGTGTAGACCTCCTGCGGGTACTCCTTCGCTATCTCCTCGCGGGGGTTGAGGTAGCACAGCTCGAGGATGAAGGAGAAGCCCACTATCTTGGCGCCGGTCTGCTCGATGAGCTTGGCCGTGGCGACGGCGGTGCCGCCGGTGGCCACGAGGTCGTCCACGATGAGGACCTTGTCGTCCGGGCCCATGCTGTCCTTGTGGACCTGCAGCTCGTCGGTGCCGTACTCGAGCGCGTACTCCTGGGAGTAGACCTCGCGCGGGAGCTTGCCCGGCTTGCGCGCGGGGACGAAGCCGGCACCCAGGCGATATGCGACGGGCGCACCCACGAGGAAGCCGCGAGCCTCGGCACCGACGACCTTGGTGATGCCCGCCTTCATGAAGTGGTCGGAGATCTGGTCGATGGCGGCGGCCAGGCCCTGGGGATCGGCGAGCAGGGGCGTGATGTCCTTGAAGATGACGCCGGGCTCGGGGTAGTCGGGGATGTTGACGATGAGGTTCTCGAACTCGAAGTTGGACAAGGGTCTTCCTTTCTCTGTGGTCGCGAGCGTCCCGTGCGAGGTTCGTGCAAGTCCCGAGGGCAGCCCCGCGCGCGCCGGGACAGGGACTGTCGCCTGGCGGTTCGGGAGCCGCCCGGGGCGGCTATCTGGTCTCGGGCCCGTCGTGCGGGCTCTTGAGCCTCCTGCGTATGAGGGTGTCCCTGACGGCGTCCGTCAGGGCGAGCATGTTGTTGAGCGCGTTGTCGAACTGCTGGCGCTGCTCGGGCGTGTCCTCGGCCTCGACGCCGCCGCCCCTGCGCGCGCCGAACGAGACGAGGGCCTGCTCGAAGGTGCCGCTCTCGCGGTTGGCGGCCTGCACGTACCAGCGGAGGTTCTTGGGCTGGATGCCGTAGCGGCCGAGCTCGTTGCAGGCGCGGATGAGGGCGAAGTCGCGACCGTCCACGAGGTCGCGCCCGCGCGGGGAGCGCCGCATCGTGATGACGCCCGCCTCGGAGAGCTGGCGCACGAAGCTCACCGGCACGCCGATGAGCTCCGGGACGTGGTTGATGGGGTGGAACTTCTCCACCACGTCCTGGGAGTCGACGTCCTCGACGGCCGTGTGCGAGGTCGGGAGCGGGGTCGCGAGGGGGGACGGCCCCGAAACCGGCGTGGTGCTGGCGTCAACCCGGTTGAGCGAGTCCAGAAGCGACGGCTCGCCGGCGTCCGCCTTGTCGAGCTCCTCGCGGATGACCTGCAGCGGGAGGAAGCGGTTCTTCTGCAGGTAGAGGATGGCCTCGAGGCGCCTGATGTCGTGCTGGGAGTACAGGCGGTAGCCGCCGGAGGTGCGCGACGGGGTGAGCAGACCCTCGTCCTCAAGGTAGCGCACCTTGGAGACTGAGAGGTCGGGGTACTCGGCCTGAAGCCGCTTCACGACCTTGCCGATTGTCACGTATCCGGCGTCGGGCATATCTACGCGCCCGTCTCGACCCTCTTGGGACGGCGGTTGGTGTGGAAGATCATGCGGAAGGTGCCGATCTGGATCGTGGAGCCGTCCTTCAGGAGCGCCTTGTTGACGATGGCGCCGTCCACCCAGGTACCGTTGAGGGAGCCCAGGTCCTCGATGGAGGCGTAGCCGGAGGCGATGCCGGTGAGGTCGATGTGTGCGTGCTTGCGGGAGACCGTCATGTCGTTCAGGAAGACGCTGTTCTTGGGGTCTCGCCCGAGCGTGATGTCGCTCTCGTCCAGCTCGAAGACCTGGCCGGTCGAGGGCCCCTTCACGATGGTAAGGGTCGGGTGTACCAGGGCGTTCTCGCCCATCAGGTCAGGGACCGTGGAATCCGCGGAGGGCATGCGGAATATCTCGGTCGCACCCATGTTGTCCTTGTTGGTCGGCATTGCGTGGCTCCCCTCAAAATTTGCGTAGTGAGTCAATGATAGCGCTATCGGCAGGCGACGAAGTCCATTTCTATGCGGGCCGCCATGGGCAGCGCGCTCACCTCCACGACCGTTCGCGCCGGGCCCGGGGTGCCGAAGCGCCTGCCCAGGACTGCGTCGACCGCGTCGGCGTAGTCGAGGTCGGTGAGGTAGACAGTAATCGCCGCCACGTCCGTGAGGGAGCAGTCCACCTCCTCGAGGAGCTTCTCGAAGATGTCGCAGATGCGCTCGCACTCGGCGACCGGCCCTCCGTCGACGAGCACGTCCGGGTCCTCGGCGTCCCTGCCTACCTGGCCAGCCGAGAAGATCAGCCTGCCGGCGGTCGTCCCCTGTGAGTAGCGTCCGAGCGCGTCCGGCACGTCCGCGGCGCTTATCGCGTACTTCATGCGTCACCTCGCTGTCGTGGGCCGCCCGGCGCCTCTCCGCCGGGCCCGAGCCGATGCTGAGCCGATTCTTCCACAAGCGCGCCCTATGCGAGCCCGCGGGCGCCCACGAAGTCCATCTGCGGGCGCGCGAGCCCCGCGGCCACGAGGTCGCGCGCCGCCAGGGGGCCCTCCGCGCCGGCTTTGGCGCCGTCCCCGCCGCCGACCCCGAGCCAGGAGGCCCACGGGAGCCGGTCTGCGAGGTGCTGGCGGAGCGCCTCTGAGCCCACGGGCGCCACGCTCTCGAAGGAGAGCAGGCTCCTCCAGACGGCGCGCGCGTCGTCTGGAGGGACGAGCAGCAGGTAGGCGGGGGCGCCTGCGGCGCGAGCGGCCGCGGGGTCCACGCGCGCCACGAGCGAGGCTATCCGTCCGTCGAGCGCGATGCTGCGGATCTGCCCGCGCGCGGGCAGCGCGGCGCCCTCGAGCAGGTAGTCGGAGGCGACCCGCTCGGCGTCAGCACCGGCGAGCAGGAGCGGCACGAGGGATCCCGTGACGTTCTCCGCCACGAGGTCCGAGAAGGGCTCCACCCCGTCGCTCTCGACGTTGGCGAGGAAGGAGAGCCAGGACGCGAGCAGCTGGGCGCGCGGCGAGGCGTCGAGGACGGCGAACTCGGCGTCGCCCGTGCGCGCGAGGAGCGGCACCGAGGCGAGCCTCCCGTCCCCCATGAGGACGCACTCGTACGCGCACTCCCCCACCGCGAGCTCGCGTCCCGCGAAGGCGGTGTGGGCGAAGGCCGTGGCGGAGGGGCCGCTGAAGAGCAGGCACGAGAGGCCCGACAGGTCGGAGAGGGCCGTGCCGCGCTCGAGCGCGTCGCGCTCGCCGACGCCGTCGCCGTAGGCGCTCGGGACGGGCGGCCGCGACGCGAGCCGGTCCCCGAAGGTCGCGCTCAGCAGGAGGTGCTCCTCGTAGAGGACGGATATGCGCGCCGAGCCGGGCGCACGGGAGAAGTCGCGCTCTTGGGACATGGGACGATCGCCTCGCAGGTTGGTGACGGATGTTGCCGTGGCAGGTCCTTCTCTGCTGTCGCTAGCTGGCGCCGTATTCGGTCTCGGAGAAGAGCGGGAGCGAGAAGACCGGCCACGAGGAGCGCCTCACGAGCCGCGAGGTCCCCAGGACGACGCTGCCGAGCGTGCGTCCTGACTGCTCCCACGTGGTGGCGCCGGTCAGGGCGCCGGGCTCGAGGAGCGAGCCTGCACAGAGGCGCGTGGTGGTGTAGGAGAGGTAGCCGCCGTCGGGCCAGACGGAGAAGGTCGCGTCGAGCATGGGCGACTCCGCCACCCTGAGGCCGAGGTCGTAGGCGTACGGGTGCAGCGCCAGCGTCCAGCCGGTGCGCGCGACCAGGCGCTGCTGGTAGGTCTGGTAGGCCCAGTCCATGAGGCTCCGCGTGTCCGTGAAGCGGCCCTCGTCCGTGGTGCAGCCGAGCACGGCGGTGAAGAGCTGCACGTTGTTGCGCTCGCTGGCCCCGAGGAAGGTCGTGCCGGTGGAGACCTTGCCGGTCTTTATCCCGCGCATGCCCGGGTAGACGCCCATGAGCGCGTCTGTCGAGTAGAGCCGCGTGCTCGTGCCGTTGGCGGTGACGACGGTCGAGGTCTGGTGGACCGTCTGCGAGATGAGAGGGTAGTTCTCGAAGGCGTAGCGGCCCATCCTGACGAGGTCCTCCGCGCTCGAGTAGTGGGCGTCGTCCTCGAGGCCGTGGCTGTTCACGAAGTGCGTGTGCGTCATGCCGATCTCCTGCGCCTTCGCGTTCATGCGCTCGACGAAGGCCGCCTCCGAGCCGGCGACGTTGACGGCCACGTTGTAGGCCGCGTCGTTCGCCGAGTAGACGAGCATGGCGTTCAGCAGCTCGCGGAAGGTCGGGGTGTCGGTCTCCACGTAGCCGGCGGCCTGCGCCTCGCCGCCGAGGTTGGCGTCGGTGATCGTGCAGACGTCGTCCAGGGACTTGCCGGAGTCGAGCGCGACGATCGCCGTCATGACCTTCGTGATGGAGGCCATCGGGAACTCCTGGTCCGCGTTCTTGGAGAAGAGCACGTTGCCCGCCTGGTCCACCACGATGGCGGCCTGCGCCTCGGTGAGCGTGGGTGCCTCCTGGCCGTCTGCGGCCAGGGCGCGCGTGGGCGCGAGGACGCCGATGAGGATGCCGAGCGCCGCGACAAGGCAGGCCGCGAAGGCGGCGCAGGACGCCTGCGGCCGCTTGGCGCGCGGGGCCAGGCGCGTCGCAGAGGAGAGCCGCATGCTAGCGCCCCTGTCCCTCGAGGGCGTCGCGCCTGATCTTGAGCCCCTCGCGCGTGTAGATGCAGGCGGTTATCGTCGAGCATACGACGCCCGCGTACACGAAGACGATGCCGAGGGCGGCGGGCTCGGAGTTGAGGAAGGGCAGCCAGGAGGCGCCCACCAGCCCCAGCGGCCGAAGCTGCGGCACGCCGAGTAGCAGGTCCACGAAGCCGAACATGAGGAGCGCCGTCGTGACCTTGCCGATGTAGACGACGTCGACGGGGCGCTTCCGGTAGCGCTGGAGCGCGAGCGCGCCGATGCCCAGGTAGGCGTCGCGGCCGATCACGAAGACGGCGACCCAGATGGGCAGCTCGCCGGTGACCATCAGCCCGAGCACGCCCGTGAAGAGCAGCACGCGGTCCATGATCGGGTCCATGACCTTGCCGAGCCAGCTCACGGTCTGCGTCCTGCGCGCGATCTGGCCGTCGAGGAAGTCCGTCAGCGCCGCTATGGCGTAGCAGGCGAGGGCGACCATGCGGTTCTCGTGGCTCACGAACAGCACGAGGAACACGATGGTGAGGACGAAGCGGCAGGCCGTGATGGCGTTCGCCACCGTGAAGACCTTGTGCGAGGGGTTGTCGGAGGTGCCGACCGGCGCCGTGGTGGTGCCGGCCCTCTGGGATTCCGCGGCGTCCGGAGCGACCATCTGCTTGATCGTGGAGGTCGCCTTTTCTTTCTTGGAGCTCATGGAGGCCTTTCGTTGCGCCTGCAGATGCATACAGCTTGGTATCTTATCCCATCGGCTCGCGCTTATCCCGGCTTCACGCCGAATCCCGCCCGGGGGCGAGGCCGTCAGAGGCGCCTCGAGGACGCCTGGCGGCAGGCGGGGGCTACTCCGTGCGCCTGAGGACGCTCGCGAGCACGCACGTCTGCGAGCTTGGCAGGAAGGAGCAGGACATCCCGTCGTCGGCGCCCTGCTCGATGCGGATGCCGGCCTCGAGCCCGCGTGCGGTCGGAACCCAAGCGAGCCGCCCGTTCCGCGCACGCGCCCGCATGACGAGGCCGTCCTCCTCGAGCCAGCGATACGCCTCCCCGGGCCCGACCTCGGCTATGACGGAGCCCGTGCGCCGGAGGTCGCGGAGGATCTCCTCCAGCGTGAGGCGCCCGCTCGCAGGCGCGGCCGCGTCTGCACCCGAGGGGTCGGGCTCGTCGGCCGGGCCGTCCTCGAGCGAGGCGTGAGCCGAGAGCTGCACCAGCGACCTGCCGGGCGTGCCAGTGGCGCCGGCGACCCAGCCCGTGTCGCAGAAGAGCACGAGGCAGTCGCTCGCGGCCGCGCTCGCGACGGCGAGTATGGCGTCCACGCCGCCGAAGTAGCGCTGCTCGATGCCCGAGACGGAATCCGCCATCGAGAGGGCGACGACGGGTGCCCTGCGGGCGCCGAGCTCGCGGACGGTCGCCACCTCGCACCTGCGCGCGACCTCGGGGCCCGCCGAGCGCAGCTCCTCCTCGATGAGGTGGCGCTGGGCGGTGAAGGGCGTCAGCACGAGCACGGGGCGGACGGGACGCGCCGGCCGGGCGCCGGGCGCGGGCTTCGCGTCGCCCAGGGACGTGCCCTCGACGGGCTCGCGCCGGGTCTCCTCGAGCGCGGCTATGGCGTCGAGGTTCTCCTCCACCCAGCGCACGAGCGCCCTTGCCTCGCTGGGGTTGTTGAGGCTGTGCCCCACCGAGCGCGCCTCGGACCTGACGCGGTGCACCTGGAGAGGCGGCAGGGCCGTCTTGTCCACGGCGCCCTCCTGGTCGGCGGCGCCCTCCTTGCCCGCCGCGGCCGCCGGCGCGCCGGCCGCGGCGTCACCGCGGCCGTAGAAGGCGTCGGCCCTGAAGGCCCGAAGGTCGGCGGGGGCGTCGTCGAGGCAGGTGACGCGCTCGCGGATGACCGAGGGAGTCCGCGCGGCGCAGGCCGTGGCGCAGCCGAGCAGCGTCGAGGGCGCCGAGGCGCTGAGGCCCTCCGCCACGAGCTCGTCGTACTCCTCGGCCGACATGCAGAGCGCCCCGATGCCGTGGTCGGTGGCCGGGTCGAACTCCCACTTGGGCCTGAGCCCGCACGGGTCGCCGACCACGACCGCGCGCCTGGCGAGCGCGAGGCAGGCGAGCGCGCGCGGCGTCTGCATGCGCTCCGAGCCGAGGGTGACGAGCAGGTCGATGGGGTCCGCCACCGACGACCCGCTGACGCGGGCGGGCACCTGCTGGTAGGCGACCACCTCGCACCAGGCGAAGTCCGCGCCGGACTCGAACGCCCGCGCCTCGAAGAGGTGCAGCGCGAGCCAGAACTCCACCTCGCGCACCGTCGCGTCAAGGGCGCGCTCGAGCCTCAGCGGCGTGAGGTTGTCGGAGGCGAACAGGGCGTTCAGGCGGGCGCGCCCGCCGGAGTCGAGGCGGCAGGCGTCCGCGATGGCATCGACGAGCTCTGAGCAGACCGTCCCGTAGGCGGAGTGCTGCCGGATCCTCAGGTCCAGCCTGGCGGCCTCCTGGTTCGCGAGGCGGATCCTCTCCTCGAGCTCAACGATCTCCGCGCGGTAGGCGTGGCAGACGTCGTCGAGGTTGGCGTAGGTGTGCGCGATCTTCTCGCCCGGCTCCGCCTTGGAGGCGATGATGCCGCGCTGGGAGGCGAGGCCGGAGGAGAGGACCTTCTTGCGCGGCGGGTTGCCCTTGAGCAGGCCCGACCAGAACTCGAGGCGCCCGTTCGCCCACAGCAGGTCGCGCCGGAGCTTCGCCAGCGAGAGGAGGCCGTCGGCCTGCTGCGCCACGAGGTCGCTCGCGAGCTGCATCTCTCGGTAGGCGTCCACGAGCTCGCAGCGGACCTGGTCGATCCTGCGGAGCCGCTGGCCGATGACCATCGCCGCGTTGGCGACCGAGAGGGGCCTCGAGCCGAGGGCCTTCTCGACCTCGTCGAGGTAGGAGGCCTCGCGCAGGCGGCGCGACCACTCCGCCCTCCGGCCGGGGACCCAGGGGGTCGCGAGCTGGCTCGACCCCGTCCCGAGGTAGCGCGAGAGCTGGCGCTCGAGGTCCTCGCGCCACCTCGCGTCGGGGGTGGCGAGGACGACGCGGGGCTGCTCCGCGCCGCGCACGGCCGCGTCGGTCACGAGGGCGCAGGCGAGGGCGCAGGCGAGCCTGCTCGAGCACTCCCCCATCGGCGCCTCGACGACGCCCAGGTGCCAGGGCAGGCTCACCGAGAGAGACGAGACCGCGCGGTAGGCGTCGTCGGGCATGCCGGAGAGCGCCTGGATGCTGCCGCGCCTGTCCTTGATGCGGTCGAAGACGGCCTCCGCCACGTCGGGTACGTGCTCCGGGAGCTCGGGCGTGCCCGGCCTGCGGAGCACCTCCTCCAGGGCGTCGGGCCGCGGCATCGAGGAGCGGCGGCGCGCCGCGAAGACCTCGGAGGGGATGGCCGAGGCGTCCAGCGTGAGGATCGCCTTGATGCAGCAGGTCCTTGCGTCGACCGAGCAGGGCGCGCTCTCGAGGTAGTCCTCGTCCACGTGCGCGATGCCGGCGTACATGGCGCAGGCCAGGTCCACGTAGCCGCCCCAGGTCGAGAGCGAGCGGTAGCGGTCCTGGGCCGCCCTCTGCCAGCCGCGGTACTCCTCGAGGCTCGAGACCACAAGCGTGCGGGCGTCGAGGCCGGCCCCGCTCAGCCGGTCGAGCGGGATCCAGGGGTACTGCAGGCCCTTCACGAAGGAGAGGCGGCCGTTGACGTCGAGCATGGCCGAGATGAGGAGGAGCCCGGCGCTCTTGCGGCGCGGGTCGTCGAAGACGAGGGTCCTGAGCGACACGGCGATGGGGATCCTGCCCGCGCGGTCGAGCGACCTGCCGGGCCGGGCGACGTAGTCGTCGATGAGGCGACGCGCGTCCTCGTGCGGTATGTAGCCCGCGCGCACCGCGTCGAAGCCGACCTCGGCGACGCACTCGTCGATGCCGAACGAGACCGGCCCCTGCGACGCGAACTTCGTGACTTCCTCGCAATACGAGAGAATCTGGCTGGATTCGAGCGACATCTGGACCCCCACGACCTGCGGACGAACGAAGGAGAGGCTGACCGGGGCGCCTCGCGCGAGCGCGGCAGGGCGGGAGGCGGCGAGCCGCACCCCGGGCTGGGCCCGTCGGTCAGGGAACCCCTAGGTTAGCCCACACGGGCGAGAACTTCTCGCACGGTGGTGGCGAGGGGGTCCGAAAGCGCGAAAAGGGCGAGAAAATACTGTTGCGTTTGCCGTGCGAGGGTGTTAGAGTGTCTTTCTGTGCGAGACAGAGTCTCTCACCTCGGGTGGTGGCGCAGTTTGGTAGCGCACTTGACTGGGGGTCAAGGGGTCGCAGGTTCAAATCCTGTCCACCCGACCACGAGCGTTCAGGCCAGGGCTTGGTGCCCTGGCCTTTTTCTTACGCGGCTTTTTTCTACGCGACTGATACCTTCGATCCCGCATGCACTCAAACCCGCGCTAGCCCTTGAGCCAGGTGAAGCGCTCGACGCTGTAGAGCGGCACGAACGGGATGAGGATCGGCGTCGCCCTGACGTAGGCCTGGTAGGCGGGGTCGGCCCCGTAGTTGCGGTTCTGGCGGATCTCGAGGCGGCGCGCGCCGCCGAACATCACGTACACGATGCCGACGTAGCCGAAGAGCGCCGCCGCCCACTGCGCAAGGCCGGAGAGCGCCGTCGCGCCCGAGACGAAGACGCCCGTCCAGCAGAGGACCTCGCCGAGGTAGTTGGGGCGGCGCACGAAGGAGAAGAGGCCCTTGTCGCAGAACCGGTGCGGGTCGCGCCGCTTCTGCGCGGACTTCTGCAGGTCGGCGACTGACTCGAGCGCGATGCCGGCGACCATCACGAGCGCGCCCGCCACCGTCGAGGGCCCCGTCGCCCCTCCCGCGGCGAGCCTGAACAGCACCGGGCTCACCTCGCAGGCGTAGAGGAGGGCGCAGGTCGCCCAGATGAGGACGCACACCGGCAGGCTTAGGCCGGAGCCGTCGTTGACCTGCGTCCTCATGACCCGGTTGTAGTCCTTGGAGGAGCGCTCCCTGTGCAGCAGGAAGAGGCCGAGGCGGAGCCCGTAGGCGACGAAGAGGGCGCAGATGAGGGCGGTGGGCGGCGTGAGCGCGTCCCAGAACATCACGACGAGCGCGACGCCGAGGGCCGCGATCGAGAACCCGTAGCCCAGCGAGATGAACCAGACGAACTTCTTGAAGCCTATGGAGCTCACCGCCAGGGCGAGCAGGAACAAGATCCAGAACTGCACAGGTGACTCCCTTCCGGTGCCCGACGGCTCGCGTCGGGCGAGACGCGCGTACGCGGGGTTACTATATCCCACAATACGGGCGCCCCGGGCCAGGCGGGGCCCCAGCGACTGGGGAGGAGCACCATGCGACGCGACGTCGGCGACAGGCACCCGTCCGGCTCTGGCGCGGACGCCAGGGGGCGCGCAGGGGCGGAAGGCACGCCCCAGGGCTTCACGCTCCCTCTCGCCCTGGCGGACGCCGTCCCCGTGGCGCTCTTCTGCCTCTCCGCGCTCGTGGTCGCAAGTCGGGTCGCGAGCCCCCTCTTCGTCGTGGGCGCCGCGGTCTCGGCCGTCGGCGCCCTGGGGAAGGTGCTCTGGAAGCTCCTCGTCGCGCTGGCCGACAAGGACGTGAGGCCGCTCTCCCGCCAGATGGCCATGACCATGCCCACAGGCTTCGTCCTCATGGCCGCGGGCCTCCTGACCGCACGCGTCAGCTGGGCCCCCGTGCTCGCCGCGGCGCTCTCGCTCCCCGCCCTCCCGCTGCTGGCTGCGTGGGTCGCCTGCATGGCCCTCATGGGCTGGCTCGGCTCGCACCGGGACCAGATGGACGCGAGGTCCAACTGGGTCGAGCAGCTCACGAACAGCGTCGGGCAGGCCTGCCTGCTGGCGGCCCTGCTCCTGCTCCCCTAGCCCGCCCGCCGGGGGCCGGCCGGCGCCACGGCGGGCGGGCCGGCCGACCCCGCGGCGGACGGACCTAGTAGTGCTCCTCGCGGCGGAGCTTGCGCAGCTCGAGCCGCTTGAGCGCGTCGTCGTGCTCCGAGCGCTCCTCGTCGGTGAGCATCCTCAGCCCGTAGGGCACGGGGCGGGGCCGCCCGAGCTCGTCCACGTGCACGAGGGTCAGGAAGGCGCGGTTGATCTTCTCGCGGCTGCCGTCGCGGACGTCCTCGACGTAGGAGTCGACCCTCACCTCGAGCGAGGTGTTTCCCACGTACGTGACGCGCGCCACGACGTCCACGATGTCGTTGCGGTACGCGGGATGGCGGAACTGCAGCTGGTCGATGCAGGCGGTCGTGACGGACCCGCCGCAGTGCCGGCGGGCGACGATGGCCGCCGCCTCGTCGATCCACTCCATCAGCCGGCCGCCGTAGAGCCTCCCCACGCCGTTGATGTCCTGGTAGAGGACGGTGTGGGTCACCTCTGCGGCGGTCTCGGCGACCGTCTTCTCCGCCCTTTGGCCCGCAGGTGCGGGCACCGTCGCGGGCACTGCCCCGGACGTCGCCTCGGGGCGCGCGTCCTTCTCCACTACTCCCCCGCCCCGGCCTCGGCGAGCTCCGAGACGATCTCCTCGGTCGAGACGATCCTCGAGCCGTAGCAGCGCTCGAAGTGCTCGATGCCCGCCTCCTGCGTCCCGCACAGGAAGGTGCGGGTGGCGTCTTCCACCACGACGCTCTCGTAGCCGAGGAAGTAGGCGTCGGCGAGGGTGTGGAGCACGCAGATGTTGGTGTCCTCGCCGACCGCGATGACGCACCTCACGCCCAGCTCGCGGAGGGTGAGGTCGAGGTCCGTTTGGAAGAAGCCCGAGTAGCGGCGCTTGGGGATCACGAACTCGCGGCGCCCCGATCCCGGGCGCAGCAGCGGGTTGGGGACGGCGACGCCCTTGAGGCCGTGGTCGCCCCACAGCTCGAGCTCGCGGTCAAGGCCGCGGAGGTGCTGGTCGCAGCAGAAGACGACCGGCAGGTCCCGGGCCCGGGCGGCCTCGAGCACGCGCGCGCTGTTGTCCACCACGCGCTGCTCCTCCTCGGACGGGTTGTAGAGGGAGTCGTCGCCCTTCGTCACGAGCTCGTCTATCACGAGCACCGCGGTGGTGCTGACGTCTATCGGCATGGTTCCTCCAAAGTGTCGGCTTGCGTGCTGGGGGACATGTTAGCCCAGCCTGGCTCGTCGTGCCTAGCTGGCGCCCCAGGCAGACAAGGGCGTGCGGCCCCGCCCCGTGCGGACGAGGGCACGCCGCCCCTGGGCAGGGCCCTCGGCCCGCCCGCTACTCCGCGAACTGGGAGCGGTAGAGCTCGGCGTAGAAGCCGCCGCGTGCGAGGAGCTCCTCGTGGGTGCCCCGCTCCGCGATCCTGCCGTCGCGGATCACGAGGATGCAGTCGGCGTTCTGGATCGTAGAGAGGCGATGCGCCACGACCAGCGACGTGCGACCCTCCATCATCTCGTCGAAGGCGCGCTGCACCTGGCGCTCGGTCCTGGTGTCGATGGAGCTCGTCGCCTCGTCGAGCAGCAGGATCGCGGGGTCGGCGAGCATGACGCGGGCGATGCAGAGCAGCTGGCGCTGCCCCGCGGAGAGCATCCCGCCGCCCTCGCCGACCACGGTGTCGTAGCCGTCGGGCAGCTGGACCACGAACTTGTGGGCGTGGGCGCGCTTGGCGGCCTCGACGACCTGGTCGCGCGTGGCGTCCGGACGTCCGTAGGCGATGTTGTCCGCGATGGTGCCCTCGAAGAGCCAGGTGTCCTGCAAGACCATGCCGAAGGCCGCCCTCAGGCTCCTCCTCGTGAGGCGGCGCGTGTCGGAGCCGTCCACGATGATGCGGCCGCGGTCCACGTCGTAGAAGCGCAGGAGCAGGTTGATGAGGGTCGTCTTGCCGCAGCCCGTGGGCCCCACGAGGGCGAAGCTCGCGCCGGCGGGCATGCTGAAGTCGATGTCCTGGAGCAGCAGCTCGCCCCGGGCGGCCTTCTCGCGGTCGTAGGCGAACCCCACGCCCTCGAAGGCGACCTCGCCGCGCGGATCCGCGAGCTCGGCCGCACCGGGCGCGTCCGGCTCCTCGTCCGTGGCGTCGAGCAGCGCGAAGAGGCGCCGCGCCGAGGCGAACGCGGTCTGCACCTGGGTCACGACGGCGGAGATCTGGTTGAAGGGCGTCATGTACTGGTTGGTGTAGGAGAGGAAGCTCTGGACCTGGCCCACGCTGAGCGTCGAGGGGAAGCCGGTGATCACGGCCGAGACGCCCACCATGGCAACGATGGCGTACACGACGTTGTTGACCAGGCGCGTCGAGGGGTTGGAGAAGGAGCTCACGAACTGCGCCCTGACGCCGACGCCGTAGAGCTCGTCGTTGATGCCCGAGAACTCCCCCACGCAGGCCCTCTGCCGCCCGAAGGCGCTCACCAGCTTCTGGTTCGAGATCATCTCCTCCGCGTAGCCGCTGAGGCGGCCCTGCAGGCCCTGCTGCGCCTTGAAGCTCTCGGCCGAGAAGTGCGTGATGAGGCTCGCCACGAGGATGGAGAGCGGCGTCACGCAGACCACGACCACGGCGACCGGGACGGAGATCGAGAACATGAAGGCCAGCGTGCCGGCAATGGTCACGATGCCCGAGAAGAGCTGCGTGAAGCCCTGCAGCAGGCCGTCGCCCACCTGGTCGACGTCGTTGACCACGCGCGAGAGCAAGTCACCGTGGGCGTGCGCGTCTATGAAGGAGAGCGGCAGCGCGTGGAGCTTGTCGTAGGCGTCGATGCGCAGGTCGCGGACGGTCTCGTAGGCGAGGCGGTTGGTGAGGTAGCCCGCGAGCCAGTTGGTGGCGGCGGCCACGACGGCGACGGCAGCGAGCTCCCTCAGGACGGGCGCGAGCGCGGCGAAGTCCACGGCGCGCGCCGCGACGATCCGGTCGATCCCGCGCCCCACGAGGATGGGGGCGTAGAGCTGCAGGAGCACCGAGACGACGTTGAGCAGGAACGCGAGGACGAGCGACCAGGCGTGCGGGCCCACGTAGCCGAGGACCCGCCTGAGGACCACGCCCGCACCGTAGCCGCTCACGTCCAGGTCGTCCGGGGCGCCCGGCCCTTTGGGGCCGCCGCTTCCGCCGCGCACCGTCGCCATGACGGCCGAGGCCGTCGCGCTTGCCGCGTAGGGATTGGGCATCCTAGGCCACCTCCTTGGCTCCGAGCTGGGACTCCGCGATCTCGCGGTAGAGGGGGCAGCCGTCGAGGAGCTCCTCGTGCGTGCCGAGCCCGACCATGCGCCCGTGGTCCAGCACGCAGATGAGGTCTGCGTGCATGACGGAGGAGACGCGCTGCGAGATGACCACGGAGGTCATGGCGCCCGCCCGCTCGCGCAGGGCGTGGCGCAGGCGCGCGTCCGTCTTGAAGTCCAGCGCGCTCGCGGAGTCGTCCAGTATGCAGATGCGGGGGGAGCCGACGAGGGCCCGCGCGATGGTGAGCCGCTGGCGCTGGCCGCCCGAGAAGTTCCTGCCGCCCGCCTCCACGACCTCGTCGAGGCCGGCGGGCTTGGCCCGCACGAAGTCCGCGGCCTGCGCGGCCTCGAGCGCGTCCCAGAGCTCCTCGTCCGTGGCGCCCTCGTCCCTCCAGGAGAGGTTCGAGCGGATGGTGCCCGAGACGAGCGAGGCCTGCTGCGGGACGATCGAGACGACCTCGCGTAGCTGGTCGAACGGGTAGGCGGCGACGTCGTGCCCCAGTATCCGTACCGTGCCCTCCGTGGGGTCGTAGAGGCGCGCGATGAGGCGCGCCAGGGTCGACTTGCCCGAGCCCGTGCCGCCGATGACGCCGAGCGTCTGGCCGCGCCCCAGCTCGAGCGTCACGCCGGTAAGGGCGGGGACCTTGGCGCCCTCGTAGGAGAAGCCGACGCCCGCGAGCGAGATCGCGGGCGCGCCCCCGCTCAGAGCGAGCCTCCGGTTGCCCTCGTCCGTGACCTTGGGCACGCAGTCGAGGACCTCCATGATGCGCTGGCCCGAGGCCGTGGCCCTGGTGAAGATGACGACGAGGTTGGCGATGTAGGCGACCGAGGTGAGCGTCTGCATCATGTAGTTCACGAAGGCCATGACCTGCCCCTGCGTGAGCTCGCCCGCGTCGACGCGGATGCCGCCCGCCCACAGGATGCAGACGATACCGAGGTTCATCACGAGGAAGGTCGCGGGGTTGAGGACGCTCGAGAGGCGCCCCACGTCGATCGCGGTCTGCGCCTGGTCGGAGGCGGCCTCGGAGAAGCGGTCCTTCTCCGCCTGCTCGCGACCGAAGGCGCGGATCACGCGGACGCCGGAGAGCGCCTCGCGCGTGACGAGGGAGACCTTGTCGAGCTTTCTCTGCATGACGCGGAAGTAGGGCACCGACCGGCTCATCACGAGGTAGAAGACAAGCCCGATCGCCGGCGTGCAGGCAAGGAAGATGACGCCCAGGTGCCAGTCGATGAGCAGCGCCGAGACCATCGCGCCGACGGCGATCAGCGGGAAGCGCACGAGCTGGCGGATGCCGAGCGCGACGGCGACCTGGATCTGGTTGACGTCGTTCGTGACGCGGGTCACGAGGCTCGGCGTCCCGAAGCGGTCGACGTCCTCGGCCGAGAGCTCGTTGACCTTCTCGAAGAGCGCGCGGCGCAGGTCCGTGCCGGTCGCCTGCGAGACGACGGCCGCCATGCGCTGGCAGACCATCGTGAAGGACCAGCCCACCGCGGCGAAGAGCACGAGCAGGAGGCCGCAGCGCAGGACCAGCCCCGCGTCGCGCCCGCCCACGCCCCGGTCGATCATGTAGGCCACGACCAGCGGGTTCAGGATGTCGAACACTACCTCGACGAGCTTAAAGCAGACGCCGAGCGCTATGCGCCCCCTGTAGGGGGGAAGGAACCTCTTGAGCAGCCTCTTCATGGGCCTAGCCCTCCGTCGGCAGGATTCTTGCAACAAGGCGGCGGGGCGCCGCGGACCCTGCACGCCGCGGCGCCCCGCCGGATACGAACCTATCACACGCGCGGGTCGCGGGCTCCCGCTCTTGGAGACGAGTCTGGTACGCACCCATACAACGGATGTATGGGTGCGTGACGCCCGGCGCTACGAGAGCCCCAGGCGGTCGGCGAGCTCGAGCCACTCGTCCTCGAGCGAGGAGATCTCCGCCTCCGCGTCGTCCACGCGGCGCTGCGCGGCGACGAGGGCCTCGTAGTCGGTGGGGTCCACCCCGGCGAGCTCCCCGCGCAGGCGGTCCGGCTCCCCCTCGAGCTTCTCCAGGCGGCGCTCGATGGCGTCGTAGCGCTTCTTGAGCTCGCGGCGCTCCTTGTTGGAGAGGCCCTCCGAGGCGGCCCGCCCCGCGACCGCCCCCTCGTCCGCGGCCGCGGCCCTACGCTCGGCGGCCTCCTCCTCGGCGGCGCGCGCCCGCTCGCGCTCGTCGAGGAGGCGCAGGTACTCGTCCACGCCTCCCGGCACGTGCGTCACGTGCCCGTCGATGAGGGCGAACTGGTCGTCCGTCACGCGCTCCATCAGGAAGCGGTCGTGGCTCACGAGCAGCAGGGTGCCCGGCCAGGTGTCGAGGAGGTCCTCCACGATGGCGAGCATGTCGGTGTCGAGGTCGTTGCCCGGCTCGTCGAGGACGAGGACGTTGGGCTCCTCGAGGAGAACGAGCAGGAGGGCGAGGCGACGGCGCTGCCCGCCGGAGAGGTCGCGCACGTAGGTCATGAACTCGCGGCGCTCGAACCCGAGCCGCTCGAGCATCTGCTCGGGGCTCTGGGGCTTGCCGTCGACGACGTAGTACTTCTTGTACTGCGCCAGGATCTCCTGGACGCGCCAGCCGTCTCGCTCGGAGAGCCCGTCCAGGTGCTGGGAGAGCCACCCGAAGCGGACGGACTTGCCGATCTTGACCGTGCCCGCCGTCGGCCGCTGGCGGCCGCACATGACGCGCAGCAGGGTCGACTTGCCCGCGCCGTTCTCGCCCAGGATGCCCACGCGGTCGCCCGGCCCGATGATCCACGAGACGTCGTCGATCACCGTCCGCGTGCCGCCGCCTTGGGCGGGATAGCCGGCCGAGACGCCCTTGAGCTCGATGACCTGCTTGCCGAGCCTCGAGACGGCCATCCGCCTGAGCTCGATGGAGTCGCGCACCGGCGGGTCGCCGGCGAGCAGCTCCATGGCAGCGTCTATGCGGAACTTCGGCTTGCTCGAGCGCGCCTTAGCGCCGTGCGCGAGCCAGTTGAGCTCCTTGCGCAGCATGTTCTGGCGCCGCTCCTCCGTCGCCTGGGCCTGGCGCTGCCGCTCGACGCGCTGCTGCACGTAGGCGGAGTAGCCGCCCTCGAACGGCTCCACCTCGCCGTCGTGGACCTCCCACATGTGCTCGCAGACCTCGTCGAGGAACCACCGGTCGTGCGTGACGACGAGCAGCGCGCCCTGTCCCTCGGGCCAGCGGCCCTTGAGGTGGCGCGCGAGCCAGGTGATGGCGTGCATGTCGAGGTGGTTGGTCGGCTCGTCCATGAGGATGACGTCCCAGGTCCCCACGAGGAGCCGCGCGAGGTCGCAGCGGCGCCTCTGGCCGCCGGAGAGGCTCCCCACCCGCGCCGACAGGTCGACGTCGCCCATGAGCTCGTCGAGGATCTGGCGGACCCTGGGGTCGGAGGCCCAGGCGTACTCGGGGACATCGCCGAAGATCGCCCTCGTCACCGTGTCGTCGTCGGCGAGGTCGTCAGTCTGGGCGAGCGTGCCGACGTGGATGTTGTTGCGGTAGACGACCGACCCCGCGTCGGGCTCCAGCTGGCGCGCCATGAGGGCGAGCAACGTCGACTTCCCGTCGCCGTTGCGCCCGACCACGCCGATCCGCTCCCCCTCGTTGACGCCGATCGTGACGTCCTGGAGGACCCGCTTGCCCGGCCACTCCTGTGACAGGTGCTCGCAGCCGATGAGAATGCCCAAAGCCTAGCCTTCCTCTCCCGCGGACCATCCGCCTGCGCCCGCAGGGGCGCCGGCGCCTGCCGCGGCGTCGTCCTTGTCGTCGCCCGCTCCCCCTTCCGCGTCCCCGCCCGAGGCGAGCCGCCTCAAGAGGGCGATCTCGGCCTCGTATCCGGGAAGCTCGTTGGGGGTCTCGAGGATCATGGGCAGCCCGCGCGTGCGGGGGTCGCGCACCAGCTCGGCGAAGAAGCCGAGCCCGAGCGTGCCCTCCCCGATCCTCTCGTGGCGGTCCTTGTGCGACCCGCACGGGTTCTTCGAGTCGTTCACGTGCAGGGTGCAAAGCCGCTCGAGCCCGATCACGCGGTCGAACTCGTCCAGGACCCCGCCCAGGTCGTGCGCGACGTCGTAGCCCGCGTCGCTCACGTGGCAGGTGTCCAGGCAGACGCCGAGCGCGTCGCCTTCGCGCGTGCCCTCGATGATCCGCTCGAGCTCCTCGAAGCTCCGGCCCACCTCCGAGCCCTTGCCGGCCATGGTCTCGAGAAGGACGCGGGTCTCGAAGCCCTGCTCCAGGACCTCGTCGAGCCCCTCGCAGACGAGCTCGATGCCGCGGTCCGCCCCCTGCCCCACGTGGCTGCCCGGGTGCAGGTTGAGGTAGCAGCCGCCTATGGCGTCGAGCCTCGCTAGGTCGGCGGCGAGCGCCTCGCGGCCGTAGCGCACGACGTCCGGCTTGGCGGAGGCGAGGTTCAGCGTGTAGGGCGCGTGCGCGACGAGCGTGCCGAAGCCGCCCTCCTCGCAGATGCGCCTCATGCCGCGCACGTCCTTCTCCGCGAGGTCCTTCGCCCGGCCGCCACGGGGGTTGCGCGTGAAGAACGCGAAGGTCGTGGCCCCGATCGAGGCGGCCGTGCGGGCCGCGGCGCTGAGCCCCTTCGCCACGGAGAGGTGGCAGCCCAGGACCAGCCGCTCCTCCCTCATGCCCTTTCGTCCCCCGCGCGCTCGTCCAGGATACGCCTCACGCGGTCGAGAAGGACGTCGGCCACCTGGGCCTTCTCGAGGCGTGGGAGCCTCTCGGCGCCCGCGGCGGAGACGAGGGCGACCTCGTCGGTGTCGGAGCCGAAGGCGGAGTCGGCGCCCCCGACCTTGTTCGCGACGATGAGGTCGCACCCCTTGTGGCGGAGCTTCTCCTCCGCGTTCTCCACGACGTCCTCGGTCTCGGCGGCGAAGCCCACCACGACGCGCCGTCCCCTCCCGGCCGAGAGCTCCCTCAGGACGTCCTCGGTCTCGACGAGCTCTATGCGGTCGAGGCGCTCGCGGGCCTTCTTGAGCTTGTGGTCAGCCGGTGCCGCGGGGGTGTAGTCCGCCACGGCGGCGGCGAGAATCGCGACGTCCGCCACCTCGAAGAGCTCGGTGGCCGCGCGGTGGAGGTCGCTCGCGGACACCACGTCCACGACCTCGACGCCCGCCGGGGGCCTGAGCGAGGTGGGGCCGCTCACGAGCGTGACCTCGGCGCCCCTCAGGCGCGCGGCCCGCGCGATGGAGTAGCCCATCTTCCCGCTCGACTCGTTCGCGATGTAGCGCACGGGGTCGATGGCCTCGTGGGTGGGCCCTGCGGTGACGAGGACGCGCACCCCGGCCAGGTCCTGCCGGGACTTGGACCCGAGGAGGGCGAGGAGGGCCGCGTCCACGACGTCGTCCACGGGCGCGAGCTTGCCGCAGCCCTCGTAGCCGCAGGCGAGGCGCCCGCTGACGGGCTCGACGAGGCGCACGCCGCGGGCGGCGAGGGTCGCGCGGTTGCGCTGGGTGGCGGGGTTGGACCACATGTTGACGTTCATGGCCGGGGCGACGACGATGGGGGTCGCGGCCGGTGTGGCGAGCAGCGCCGAGGTGGCGAGGTCATCCGCGATGCCGGCGGCCATCTTGGCCATCACGTTCGCCGTGGCGGGAACGACCACGACCACGTCCGCCCAGTCGGCGAGGTCGACGTGGGGGATCCGCATGGCGGGGTCGGGGTAGGAGAACTCGTCGGTGCCCACCGGCTGGCGCGTGAGGCCCTCGAAGGTCGCGCGCCCGACGAAGCGCTCGGCCGCCTCGGTGAGGACGCAGCGCACCTCGACGCCCTCCTTCTGCAGGCCCCGCGTCACCTCGGCCGCCTTGTAGGCCGCGATGCCTCCGCAGACCACGAGCAGGGCGTGGTATGGCTCGGGCGCCCCCTCCCTACTCGACATCGTCGAGCGCCCCCTCGGTCACGAGCAGGCGGTGGCAGTAGGGGCACTCGGTGATGGCGGGGCCGTGCACGAGGTCGCTGTAGGCTGCAGGCTGGAGCTTGACGCGGCAGACCGAGGGGACGTTCCCGCGGAGCCGCTCGACCGCGAGCCCGCCGAAGCGCTCGCTCGCCGCGGCGTAGCGCTTGCGCACGTCCTCGGTCATGTTGCGCAGGCAGTGCTCGCGCTCCTGTCCGAGCCCCTCGATCGTCTCGTGCAGCTCCCTGGTCTCCTCCTGGTAGGAGGCAATCTGGGCCTTGCCCTCCTCGGTCAGGCGCGCGTCGAGGTCGCGCGCGTTCCTCTCGGCACGCTCGAGGCGACCCTGCTCCTTCGCGAGCTCCCCGTGGCGATAGACGAGCTTCTCGTGGCCCTTGGCCAGGGCCGTGAGGTGCGCCTCTGCGTCCTTGGCGGCCCTGAAGCCGGCATCGCCGGAGGAGTACTCGGCCTTCACGCGCTCGATCTTCTCCTCGCAGTCGCGCTGCTTGGCCTCGTTCTCCTCGAGCTCCATCCGGCAGTCCTTGAGCTGCCCGAAGAGGCGCTTGTAGTCCTGCGCCAGCTTGCGCTTGGCGGCCTTGACCGCGGCGACCTTCTTGGCCTGGGGCATCTCCGCCAGGGTCGCCTTGTGCCTCATGAGCTCGAGGTCGATCTCCTGGAGCCTCAGCAGGGCCTCCGTCTCCTTCATATCGTCTCCAAACTCCCTAGTCCGTCGTCCGGAAGGTACTCGTGTCCCGCCGCGCGTGCGCGGCCCTCCTCGCCCGGCGCCGCGCAGGGCGCGCGCCCGGGCCTTCCCGCTATCCGCGCCTTCGCGAGAGCCGCCTCACGACCCCCACGAGCTCCTCGCCGAAGCGCTCGAGGTCGGCGGGGTCGACGCGCTCGTCGAACGAGATGCGCAGCGACCCCAGGGCCTCGTCGCGGGGGATCCCCATGGCGGAGAGCACGTGGCTCGGCTCGAGTGAGGCGCTCGCGCAGGCGGAGGCCGCGGAGACCTCGAAGCCCGCGGCGTCGAGCTGCAGCACGAGCGACTCGGAGTCGAGCCCCGGCGCCATGACGCTCACCATGCCGGGCAGCCTCCCGGGGCCCATCTCCGCCGTCGTCGTGGGGACGATGCCCGTGCCCTCAGCGCAGACGGCGTCGTAGAGCGCCTGGGCGCGGGCGGCCACGAGGCGACGGCGCCCCTCGAGGTCCGAGGAGGCGGCCCTAGCCGCGGCCGCGAAGGCGAGCGCGGCGCGCACGGGCTGGGTGCCGGGGCGCTTGCCCTGCTCCTGCCCGCCGCCGAAGCACTGCGGGCGCAGCGGGCACCTCCCCCTCACCACGAGCGCGGCGATGCCCACGGGACCCCCGACCTTGTGCGCGGAGAGCGTGACTGCGTCCGCCTCGGCCACGTCGAGCGGCACCTTGCAGAACGCCTGGGCGGCGTCGGTGTGGAAGAGGGCGCCCGAGGCGTGCGCGACGCGGGCGAGCGCGCCTACGGGCTGTATGACGCCGGTCTCGTTGTTGGCGCTCATCACTGAGACGAGGGCGACGTCTCGGCCCATCGCCTCCGAGAGGGCCTCGGGCGTGACGACGCCGTCGCGCCCCGGCCGCACGGAGGTCACCTCGAACCCGCGCTCCCTGAGCGAGGGGATGACCTCCTCCTCGGAGTCGTGCTCGATCGCCGAGACGACGACGCGCGAGCGCGAGCGGTCGCGCGAGCGTATCCCCTCGGCGAGGCCGTAGAGGGCGAGGTTGTTGCTCTCGGTGCCCGAGGACGTGAAGACGACGTCGGAGGGGCGGAAGCGCCCTCCCATGACGCGCACGAGGTCGGCGCGGGCGCCGTCGAGGGCGCGGGCGGCCATCCTGCCCGTCGTGTGCAGCGAGTTGGGGTTGGCGCCGGCGTAGGGCGCCTCCTCGTAGGCTCGCTCGGCGGCGAGCGCCTCCGGCCGCATGGGCGCCGAGGCCGCATAGTCGAGATACACGAAGTCTTCTGTCACGTTCCTGCCCTCTCTCGCCCCCGCGCCTGCCGGCGGAGGCCGACGGCGGCGCCTTCATGGCGCCTCGCCCGCACCGCTTCCGGGTGGCCCTATTCGTTTGTCCCGAGCCCGTAGAACTCCTCGCGGACCCTCCTCTGCAGGAGCGACTCGATCGCCTCGGCGAGGGGCAGGCCCTCGTAAAGGATAGCGTGAACCACGCACGTGATGGGCGCCTCTATGGCATGTTTCTGCGCAAGCTCATAGACGCTCCGCGCCGCGGCGGCCCCCTCCACGACCATGTGGGTCCTGCTCTGGTAGGACTCGAGCGACTCGCCCGCGGCGAAGGCCTCGCCGAAGGTGCGGTTCCTCGAGTGGCGCGAGGTGCAGGTCGCGACGAGGTCGCCCATGCCCGCGAGCCCCATGCAGGTCATGGGGTCGCCGCCGAGGGCCGCGACCACGCGGCTCATCTCGGCGATGCCGCGCGTCATGAGCGCCGCGAGCGTGTTGTCGCCGGCGCCCAGCCCCGCGGCCACGCCGCAGGCGATGGCGACGACGTTCTTGACCGCGCCTGAGACCTCGACGCCGGTGAGGTCCGCGCTCGCGTACACGCGGAAGTCGTGCGAGCCCATGAGGCGCTGGAAGAAGGTGGCGCACCCCGCCTCCGCGCTCGCGACGACCGCCGCCGCGTAGGACCCCTGGCAGATCTCCTCGGCGTGGTTGGGGCCGCTCAGGGCCGCGACGCGCCCGGGGCGCCCCAGCTCTTCGGCCACGACGTCGGACATGAGGTCGCCCGTCCCGGGCTCGACGCCCTTGGTCAGCACGAGGACCGGGGTCGTGGCGCCGGCGTAGGGCGCGAGCGAGCGCGCCGTGGCGCGCAGGTAGGCCGAGGGCAGGGCGAGGACGAGGGCGTCCGCGCCCGACGCCGCCTCCGCGAGGTCGGCCGTGGCCGACACGTTACGCGCGAGCTCGTAGCCCGTGAGGTGGCGCGGGTTGTGGCGGGTCCGGTTGATGGCCTCGCAGGCCTCAGGGGAGCGCCCCCAGAGGACGACCTTCTCGGCCTTGGGCGCGACGAGGCCCGTCGCCGCCGTGCCCCAGGAGCCCGTCCCGACGACCGAGACGCGCGCGAGGCGGGGCGAGCCCTCCTCCCGCGCGCTCACCTGCGCTCGCCCCCGTCGGCACCCTCGTCGGCGCCGTCGCGGTGGCGGACGGAGAACCTGCTCTCCTGGTGACTCGCGAGCTTCCTGATGTTGTTGCGGTGCGCCCAGATCACGACGCAGGCCACGACGGTCACCGGCGCGAGCGCCGCCGGGCCCATGCCCCAGAGCGCGCACTGGACGGGCAGCGAGATTGCCGCCGTGACGGAGCCGAGCGAGACGTAGCGCGAGGGCACGGCGAAGGCCACGAACACGGCGAGCATGCCCAGGCCAATCGGCCAGAAGAGGCCGAGGCCGGCGCCGAAGCCCACCGATATCCCCTTGCCGCCGTGGAAGCGCAGGTAGGGGCTGAAGACGTGGCCGAGCACGCAGCACGAGAAGACCAGCGTCATGGAGAGGGCGAAGGGCGAGGAGGGCACGAGCATCGACCAGTCCCCGCCGAAGCACGCGCCGGCCACGACGGCGCGTGCGAGCAGCATGCAGACGAGGCCCTTGCCCATGTCGCCCGCGAAGGTGGCCGCGGCGGCCTTGCCGCCCACGGTGCGCGCGACGTTGGTCATGCCGATGTTGCCCGAGCCCGCCTTGCGGACGTCGACGCCGTCCCCCCTGGTGGCCACGAGGCCGAAGGGGATCCCGCACACGAAGTAGGCGACCGCCATGCAGGCGGCCGTCACCAGGGCGAGCCTTGCCATCCTACTGGTCCTTCCTCTTGAACTTGAAGCGGATGGGCGTACCCGCAAGGTCGAAGGCCGCGCGGATGCGGTTCTCGAGGAAGCGCTCGAAGTTGTCGTCCACGAGGTCGGGGGCGTTGCAGAAGAAGGTGATGACCGGGGGCCTCTCGCCCGTCTGCGTCGCGTAGTTGATCTTGAGGCGGCGGTTCTTGCGCACGACGGTGTGACCCGTCTCCCTGATGGCGTCGAGCACGGCGTTGATCTGGGAGGTCCTCATGCGGATGGCGCGCGCCTCGGCCGCCTTGCAGGCGACCTGCATCACCTTCGCGCAGGCGCGCCCGGTCAGGGCGGAGGCGTTGACGTAGGGCGCCCAGGAGGCGAAGGCCATCCTGCGGTCGATGGAGGCGACGACGCGGTCGCGCGCCTGCTCGGTGTCCACGAGGTCCCACTTGTTGAGGCACAGCACGAGGGCGCAGCCGCGGTCGATGGCCGTCGCCGCGAGCTTCTGGTCCTGCTCGGTCACGCCGACCGTGGAGTCCACGACGAGCACGCAGACGTCCGCGCGGTCGATGGCGGCGAGCCCCCTCACGAGGCTGTAGTACTCCACGTCCTCGTGGACCTGGTTCTTCTTTCGCATGCCCGCCGTGTCGACGAGGCGGATGCGCCGGCCCTCGAACTCGATCACGGTGTCGATGGCGTCGCGCGTGGTCCCCGCCACGTCAGAGACGATCGAGCGCTTCTTGCCCACGAGGCGGTTGGTGAGCGAGGACTTGCCGACGTTGGGCCGGCCGATGATCGCGACGCTCAGGCAGCCGTCGTCCTCCACCTCTTCCTCCTCGTGCTCCTCGGGGAAGGCCGCGACGATGTCGTCAAGCAGGTCCCCCGTGCCGTAGCCGTGCGTGGCCGAGATGGACCTCGGCTCGCCGACGCCGAGCGAGTAGAACGGCCAGAGGTCGGACTCCGAATCGGGGTTGTCCTGCTTGTTGACGATGAGGAAGACGGGCTTGTCAGCCTTGCGCACGACGCGCGCGACCTCCTCGTCCTCGTCCGTGATGCCGCAGGTGCCGTCCACGACGAAGACGATGACGTCCGCCTCGTCGCAGGCGGCGAGCGCCTGCTCGCGGATGCGCGGGGCAAAGGCGTCCTTGCTCTTGACGGACTCGATGCCGCCGGTGTCCACCAGGGTGAACTCGCGGCCGTTCCAGTCGGTGTCGTGGTAGGAGCGGTCGCGCGTGACGCCGCGCGACTCGTGCACGATGGCCTCGCGACGCTCGGCGAGCCTGTTCACGAGCGTGGACTTGCCGACGTTGGGGCGGCCCACGACGGCGACGATGGGTTTGGGCATGGCTCTCCTTGCTCTCGGTAGTTGGGTCTGATACTAGCCGAGAAGCGCGGCCGACGGGAAACCCCGCCCTCCGGTTACAGAGTTTGCGCACATGGGCCAAGGCCGTCCGCGTGGGCCGCCACGGCCGCCACGAGGGCGCGCGGCGAGGTCTCCGAGACGCAGGCCACGCCCCCGCGCCGCGCCACCTCCTCCGCTATGTGCCCCTCGGAGTCGCCGTCCAGGGTGAGCCGGTCGAAGTTGAACATGGCCTCCGGGAGCACGACCAGGGTGCCGTCGAGCGAGGCCGGCAGCTGAGCCAGGAGGTCACGCGAGACGATGAGCCCGGTGACGTTGACGTCTCCGCCGTAGTAGTCGTTGCGGATCGCGAGCGGCTCCACGGGAAGCGCGCGGTGACCGCCGTCCTTCTCGGCCCCCTGCGCCCCGTCTCCGCAGGGCTCGGCCGCGAGCGCCCGCGCCCAGAGGGCGCAGAGGTCCCGCGCTGCACCGAGGGCGGCCTCCCCCACCACGAGGAGCGCCCTGCCCCCTCCGGAGCCCAGGTCGCGCGCCACGCGCGCGAGTTCCGCCGCGTCGTCCGCGGCGAGCGCGGCCGCCTCGTCGAGGAAGCTCCTGAGCATCCCGATGCCGTCGTAGAACTGCGGGTAGCCGTCGTAGGTCTCGGCCGCGGGCACGGGCAGGCGGGCGTCGACGTAGAACTCGTCGGAGAGCTGGAAGCGCGTGATGCCGAGCTCGGCGCGGGCGCGCGCCTGGTAGGGCTCGAGCAGCCGCACGACGGCGCGGCTCGCCTCCACGTCCTCGGAGAAGGAGCGCGAGAAGACCTTTGAGTACTTGGTGTAGCCCATCGGCACGATGGCGAGCGAGGTGATCTGCCTGCGCGCCTCGACCCAGTCGAGCGTGCGGACGAGCTCCGCGCCGTCGTTGATGCCGGCGCAGAGAACGATCTGGCCGTGCACCTCGATGCCCGCCTCGCAGAGCCGCTCCAGGACCTCGATCCCGCGCATGGCCCTGGGCCCGATGAGCGAGCGGCGCACCTCGGGGGTGACGGCGTGGATGGAGACGTTCATCGGCTCCAGGCGGTAGGCGATGACGCGCTCGACGTCCTCGTCGGTCATGTTGGTCAGCGTGACGAAGTTGCCCTGGGTGAAGGAGAGGCGGTAGTCGTCGTCGCGGAGCGTGAGCGAGGCGCGCGCGTCCTCCGGGAGCATCCTCATGAAGCAGAACTGGCAGGCGTTCACGCAGGTGCGGATGCCGTCGAAGAGCACGTCCTCGAACTCGACGCCCCAGTCCTCGCCGGGCTCGCGCTCGAGGGTGCAGGCGCACTCCTCACCCGTGGCGGGGTCGAAGACGGCGAGCTCGGCGACGGCGTCGGAGGCCTCCCAGCGCCAGTCGATGATGTCGCGCAGGGGGGCGCCGCCCACCGAGTCGATGCGCATGCTGGGCTCGAGGCCCGCCTCCCACGCGGGGCTGCCCTCCTCGACGGCGGCCACCCAGGCCCCCACCCTGCGCTCGCGGGTGCTCGCGTAGTCGGCGCGGCGCGGGGAGGCGCCGACGTCCCCCTGCGCGCCGGGCGCGGGCCGCACGTCCTTCTCCCCTTCCCTCGCCATGGCCTACTCCCCCACCCCGTCGCAGAGGCGGGCGATGGCGGAGGCCACGGCCTCGATCTGCTCGTGGGGCGTCGACGCGCCGGCCGTGACGCCGACGAGGGAGGCGCCCTCGAACCAGCCGGCCTCGAGCTCCTCGGGCGTCTCTATGTGGTGGGTCGCCGGGCAGCGCTCGGAGCAGATCTCGGCGAGGTGGGTCGTGTTGGCCGAGATGCGCCCGCCGATCACGATGACGACGTCCGCCTCTAGGGCGAGCTTGGCGGCCGCCCTCTGGCGCTCGGTCGTGGCGTCGCAGATGGTGTTGACGACGCGGACCTCCTCGGCGAGGTCGAGCAGGCGGTCCACCACCGCGCGCAGGCAGGCGCGCGTCTGCGTGGTCTGCACGACCACCCCGACCCTGCGCCCGACCCTCGCGCCATCGAGCTCGGCCGCGTCGGCGACCACGAGGGCGCCCGGGGCGTGGCCGAGCGTGCCCTCGACCTCCGGGTGGCCCTTCTCGCCCACGATCACGACTTGGTAGCCCTCCTCGCTGAGCCGCTCGGCGGCCAGGTGTGCCTTCTTGACGTAGGGGCAGGTCGCGTCTATGACCGCGGCTCCGGCCTCCCTCGCCGCCCGCTCGGTCGCGGGGGTCACGCCGTGGGTCCTGAGCACGAGCGTCGCGCCCGCCGCCTGCCCGGGGTCCTCGACGACGCCGACGCCGTCCTCCTCGAGGCTGGCGACGACCTGCGGGTTGTGGATGAGGGGCCCGAGCGTGTAGAGGGGCCCCTCGCTCCCGCGCGCGGCCTCCCTCACGAGCTCGAGCGCGCGCTCGACCCCGTAGCAGGCCCCCGCCTCGGACGCGACGACTATCCGTGGCCTCATGTCCTCATCGCCCCTCTCGTTAGAGCTTCCCCGGGTGCTCCGCGCGCAGCTCGTCGCGCAGGGCATAGACCCGCTCCATGGCCACCCGCTCCATCTCGGCCGCCTGGCGCTTGCGCCCCTTGGCCTCGATCCCGCCGAAGCCGATGGGCTCGCCGGCCTTGAGGAAGACCCGGTGGAAGTGCGGGACCTTGCGGGTGCGCGTCGTGATGTCGCGCGCGCCGACGATGGCGACGGGGAGGACGCGCGCCTTGGCGAGCTGCGCCATGAGGGCGAAGCCGCCGTGCAGCTCCACCTCCTCGTCGTCGGCCTTCACCCTGGTGCCCTCGGGGAAGATAAGGACGTCCTCCCCGCGCTCGAGCGCCCTCTGCGCGCGGCGCACGACCTTGATGTCTGCGGTGCCGCGGCGCACGGGGACGGCGCCGGCGCGCGCGAAGAGCCAGGTCGCCACCTTCACCTTGTCGAACTCGCTCTTGTAGACGCAGCGCACGCGCCTGCCGTGGACCCACTCGGAGACGTAGACCACGACCGGGTCGAGCATGGAGACGTGGTTCATGACGATTACGCGGCCCTTGCCGCCCTCCGCCGAGGCGTCCCAGAGCCTCTCCGCGCCCTCGATGCGCCACGGCCAGAGCACCTTGGTCGCGGCGCCCACCACGCCGACGAGGAAGCCGAGGAGGACCTTGGCCGTCCAGGGGTAGTCGCGCATCGCGTGGTCGTAGTAGTCGTCGATGGAGTTGCCGGCGAAGGCGCGCATCCGGCCCTCCGCGGGGGCGGGCTTGGGGGCCGCGGGCCTTGCGGGCGCGGGAGCGTCGGAAGCCGGCTTCGCGATCGCGTCCGGGGCGGGCGCCGTCGGCCCGGACGGCGCGGCCTGCCCCGTCGGGCCGCCCGCCTCCCTGGCGGCGGCGATGAGGCCCATGATCTGCTCGAGCTCCTGCTCGACCGTCAGGTCCGAGGAGTCGAGGAGGTGCGCGTCGTCCGCGCGCCTGAGGGGCGTTGTCTCGCGCGTGGAGTCGATCCGGTCCCTGCGCTCGATGCCCTCGAGGATGGCCCGCTCCTGCTCGGGGTCGACCTCCGCCGCGACGCCCGCGGCGGCGTCCCCTCCCGCGCGCTGGACGGCGCGCCGGTGCGCGCGGGCCCTGGGGTCGGCGGTCAGGAAGACCTTCACCTCCGCGTCGGGGAAGACCACGGTGCCGATGTCGCGCCCCTCGGCGACCACGTCGCCCTCGCCGGCGAGGGCGCGCTGGCGTTCGACCATGAGGGCGCGGACGGCGGGCACGGCGGAGACGATTGAGACGCTCCGGTCGACCTCCGGGGTCCTGATCTGGGCCGTGACGTCCTCGCCGTCGAGGAGCACGCGCTGGGACCCGTCCTTCTCGCGCACGAAGCGGACGTCGGACCTCGCCGCCGTGTCTGCGACGGCGGCGAGGTCCGAGGGGTCCACGCCGTCGCGCAGGCAGGCCCAGGTGACCGAGCGGTACATCGCCCCGGTGTCCAGGTAGGTCATGCCGCAGCGCTCCGCGAGGGCGCGCGCTATGGTCGACTTGCCCGATCCGGCCGGCCCATCAATTGCGATCTTCATGCTCAATCACCCCGGAGATGGTCTGTGTCGTGTCGTTGCCCATGAGGGAGGGGTCCTTGGCGCGGGCCACCACCTCGCGCGGGGCGAGCCCGAGGGCGGCGAGGCGGAAGGTGGTGCCGTCGCAAGTCAGGACCTGCGACGAGACGTTGGAGATCGAGACGTTCCAGAAGGTCTCGAGCGGCGTGTCGAAGACGGCGCCGAGAAGGCCCCTCGTGAGTCCGCCGTGCGTCACGCAGGCCGTCCTGCCCTCAAGGGGGAGAAGCTCCGCGAGGAGCGCCTTGGCGCGCGCCCTGAGGTGCTCGAAGTCCTCCGCGCCGGGCGCCGCGATGGAGCGTCCGCGCTCGTCGAGGTGCCACGGGAAGGGGTAGCCGAGCTCGGCGACCTCGTCGTAGGGGACGTTCTGGACGGAGCCGAACTCGAGCTCCACGAGGTTCTCGTGCACCTCGAAGGGGACGTGGAGACGCTCGGCGGCGGCCTCGGCTATGGTCGTGCAGCGCGACAACGGCGACGACCAGACGCGGTCGGGCCCCCAAGCGCAGACGGCCTCGATGGCCTCGAGGCGCTCGCGCTCCCCCCTCTCCGTGAGCTCGACGTCCTCGCGCCCCGAGAGGAAGCGGCGGGTGTTCGCCACCGTCTCCGGGTGCCTCATGACCAGTATCCTGTGACGTGCTGCCAAGCCTAGTCCTCCCTCTCGCCCTCGCGCGCGCCGGCGCCCGCGCCGGCCTCCCTTGCCTCGCCGACGACGCGCCTGATCGCCGCGACCTCGCCGTCCGTGAGGAGGCGCCAGCGGCCCTCGGCGACCCCCGTGAGCCTGAGCGGGCCGAACTCGTCGCGGTGCAGGCGCAGCACCTTGTGGCCGATGGCGCCGAGCATGCGCTTGACCTGGTGCTTCCTGCCCTCCTGGATCCTTATCCCCACGACGCTCACGTCGCCGCGCGCCCCCTCCGGGGCCACCGCGCCGAAGAGCGCGTCGCCAGGGCCGATGACCTCCGCCTCCGCGGGCTGCGCCATGCCGTCGCGCAGGCGGATCCCATGGCGGAGCCGGTCGAGCTGGGCGGCCGTGGGCCTGCCCTCCACGAGCGCCACGTAGTGCTTGGAGACGTGATGCGAGGGGTGCAGGAGCTGGTGGGCCGCCTCGCCGTCCGTCGTGAAGAGCAGAAGGCCCGTGGTGTCCCTGTCGAGCCTGCCGACCGCGAAGAGCCCCGGGTAGCGCCCGCAGGGGACGAGGTCCGCCACGCACGGGCGCCCCTGCGGGTCGCTCATGGTGGTCACGTAGCCCGCGGGCTTGTTGAGCATGAGGTAGGTGGGGCCGTCCGCGATCCGGAACTCGACCCCGTCGACGGTCACGCGGTCGCGCAGCGGGTCCACCTTGCTGCCCAGCTCGCGGACCACCTCGCCGTTGACGCGGACCCTGCCCGCCGTCATGAGGTTCTCCGATCCCCTCCTGCTCGCGGCCCCCGCCCGGGCGAGGAACTTCTGGAGCCTCATGGGCACGATGCGCCCGGAGCCCTCCTGCACGGGACCCGCCTCCCCCATCTCGTCCATCCTACTCCACGTCCCCCTCCGGCCCGTCCTCCGGGCCCTCCGCTTCGCCGTCCTCGAAGAGGTCCTTCTCCTCCTCGATCTCGTCCGCCGCGTCCTCGAGCGTCGACTCCACGTGCGCCCCGGAGAGCCGCTCGCGGATGAAGCGCCTCGACTGCTCGTCGGGCGCGAAGTCCTCGAGGGGCGGCAGGTCCTTGAGCGACCTCAGGCCGAAGTGCTCGAGGAAGGCGCGGGTCGTGCCGAAGAGCGCGGCCTGGCGGTCGTCCTTGCCGACCTCGCGGACCAGCCCCTTCTGGCGCAGGGACCCGATGACGCCGTCCGAGTTGACGCCGCGGACCTCGCGCACCCCCTCGCGCGAGACCGGCTGGTGGTAGGCGATGACGGCGAGCGTCTCGAGGGCGGCCTGGGAGAGCGTGTGCTTGTCCCACGACAGGACGTAGCCCTCCACCTGCTCGTGGAAGGCCGGGTGCGTGCACAGCCGCCAGCCTCCCGCGAGCTCCCTCAGCTGGAAGCCGCGGTTGGCGCGGGCGTACTCCTCCGAGAGCGCCCTCAGGACGTCCTCCACCTCCGCCGGCGCCAGCCCGAGCGCGCGGGCGAGCTCCTGCGCAGAGACGGCGTCCGTCGACACGAGGAGCAGGGCCTCGACGGCCGGGGCCATCGAGTCGGGCTCGAGTTGCTGGAGCTGCTGCATCACAGGTCATCCTCTCCGATGCTGGTAAGGTCCTCCTCGTCGAGCTCGAAGGCCGGCGCCCCCTCGACGCGGTCGATCCTGATGTCCCCGAAGACCTCGTCCTGGGTCACCCTGACCGAGCCGCGCTTGAAGAGCTCGAGCATGGCGAGGAAGGTCGCGACCACGACCTCCGGCCTCGTGTCGCCGTCTATGAGCTCCCGGAACGTGACCGAGCCGCGGCTGCGCGTGACGCGGTCGACGGAGGCCACGGTCAGGATGACCGGCAGGCGGTGCGGGGCGATGTGCTCGTCCTCCAGCAGGAAGCGACCCCTCCTCGAGTCGAGGTCGGCGCAGATGACGGCGAGGCTGCGCAGGGTCACGCCCTCGAGGTAGTCGGGAATGAGGCCCAGGAACTCGGGGTCGGGCCCGGCCGTGCGCGGCACCATGAGCGACTCGACGAGCTCGCGGCTCGCGAGGGCCGCGGCCGCCCCCCTGAACTGCTTGTAGGTGACGAGGCGCCCGACCAGGGCCTCGCGGGCCTCGTCGGGGCTCATGCCCGCGAACTCGTCGCCGAGCTCGTCCTCGTCGTCGGAGACCAGGCGCACGCCCTCGTCGGGGACGAGCGAGGCGGCCTTCATGTCGAGCAGCGTCGAGGCAACGAGCACGAAGTCGCTCGCCACGTCCAGGTCGAGCTCCCCCATGCGCTCGACCTCGGCGAGGTACTGGTCGGCCACCTCCGAGATGGAGATGGAGCCGATGGCTACCTTCTGCCTGCTCACCAGGGAGAGCAGGAGGTCGAAGGGGCCCGAGAAGACCTGTGTGCGGACGCGGTAGGACATGGGCTCCCACCTAGGCGAGCAGGAGCTCGAGGAGGTTCCCCGCCGTCGCGTCGAGGTAGAGGCTCAGGGGGTCAAAGTGCACGACCATGGGGACGAGGTAGAGCACGGCGACGAGGATCGGGAGGCTGTACGACTGGATGTGGTAGTAGCGCTCGCGCGCGCTTCCATGCAGCAGCGGCATGACGAGCTTCGAGCCGTCGAGCGGCGGGAGCGGGATCAGGTTGAAGAACATGAGGACGAGGTTGACGTAGACGTAGAGGGCAAGCGCCCTCAGCACCCAGAAGGAGGCGCCGCCGACGACCAGGGAGCCCCCGTCGGCGAGCAGGCGGGAGAGGACGAGCTGGTAGACGGCCGCCCCCGCGAGCGCCTGCAGGAGGTTTGACGCGGGGCCGGCGAGGGCGACAAGGACCTCGTCGGTGCGCGGGTTGCGCAGGTTGTTGGGGTTGTAGGGGACGGGCTTGGCGTAGGCGAAGACGGGCCAGCCCGCGACGGCCATCAAGAGCGGCAGCACGACTGAGCCGAACGGGTCCAGGTGCCTGGCCGGGTTGAGGGTGAGCCTGCCCGCCCGCTTGGCGGTCGCGTCGCCAAGCCTGTAGGCGACCCAGCCGTGCGCGACCTCGTGCACCATGGCCGAGAAGATCACGAGCGCGAGGGAGAGCGCCAGGTTCAGGATGTCGAGTGCGCTGTATCCGAGCACGTATCCCCCTATCTCCTCAGCGAGCCGCGGACGCGGCACAGGAGCCAGTCGGCGACGAAGAGGGCGAGCGCGGAGAGGGCGAAGTCCCCGCGGAAGGCGCCCCCGAAGGGCGTGTTGATGACGTAGAGGCCCGACACCCGGGCCGGGAGCGCGGAGGCCAGGGCGGCCGTGAGGTTGAAGAGGGCCGTCCTGGAGCTGAGGTTGGAGAAGCAGTCGAGGACCGCGACGACGCTCAGCGTGATGGCGGCGAGCCGGCACGCCCAGGCGAGAAGGGCGAGGAGGCCCCGGGCCGGCAGGTGGCGCCGGCGACGGGCGGGCGACGCGGCGCCGGGCTCCTCTCCGTAGCGGTACTGCGCGGGGGACGGCACGGCGTCGACGCGAACCGGCTCCGGCTCGGGAGCGTACGCGCGACCCGAGGCGGCACCCACGGGGATGCTGGGCAGGGTGTCGTCGAGGTCGCGGGCGAGGCGCGTCGTCGGGGGCTGCGCCCCCATCACGCGGGTGCGCCCGGCCGCCTGGGCGACGGTCGCTCTCGTGCCGGGGTCGTCCGGCACGGCTGCCCCGTCCCTGAAGTGGCTCGCCATCAGACGCCCGCCTCGATCTTCTCGGTGAGCTCCAGCCACTCCTCCTCGAGCCTGGGGATCTTCTTCGAGAGGGACTCATACTCCTTCATGGCCTTGTCGAACCTCGCCGAGTCGTTGTAGAGCTCCTCGGAGGCCATGAGGCCCATGAGCTCCTCGTAGCGGGCGTGCGCGGGCCCGAGCGCGCCCTCGACCTCCTTGAGGCGCCTGCGCTCCGCCTTGAGCGCGCGGTTGGCGGCGTTCCTCGCGTCCGCCTCGGCGCGGCGCTGCTCGCGCGTCTTGACGTTCCTGCCCTTGGGGCGAGCGTCCTCCGGCCTCGCCTGCGCGGCGGCCGGCGCGGCCTGGGCCGGGGCCTCGGCTCCCGCCGAGCGCGCCTCGAGCTCAGCGCGCTTGAACTCGTAGTAGTCGTAGTCCCCGTCGTAGAGCGTCACCTTGTGGTCGCGCACGTCGACCACCTTGTTGGCCACCGCGCGCACGAGGTGCTCGTCGTGGCTGATGAGGACGATGGTCCCCGGGAACTCGACGAGCGCTCGCTCGAGCACGTCGACCGAGTCGATGTCGAGGTGGTTGGTGGGCTCGTCGAGGCACAGCAGCGGGTCGGGGGCGACGAGCATCTTCGCCAGGGCGAGGCGGGCCTTCTCGCCGCCGGAGAGGACGTCCACGAGCTTGTTGACGTCGTCGCCGTGGAAGAGGAAGGCGCCGAGGAGGCGTCGCTCCTCCGAGCTCGTCCAGCCGGGGGCCGCCTCGTCCATCTCCTGCATCACCGTGTTGGAGGCGGTCAGCTCCTCGAGCTGGTGCTGGGCGTAGTAGGCCTGCGTCACGTTCTGGCCGAGCGTGACGGTGCCGGAGGTCGGCTCCTCGTGGCCGTTGATGAGCTTCATGAGGGTCGACTTGCCCGCGCCGTTGGGACCCACGAGGGCGACGTGGTCGCCACGGTAGAGCGTGAGGGAGACGTCGTCGTAGACGTCGTTGTCGCCGTAGTGCTTGGAGACGTCCTCGACGCTGACCACCATGTCGCCCGTGCGCGGGGGCGCCGGGAAGGAGAAGTGCACCCGCTTGGACTGCTCCGGCAGGACGACGAGCTCCTCCTTGATCTTCTCGAGCTTCCGCACGCGCTCCTGGACCTGCTTGGCCTTCGTGGGCTTGTAGCGGAAGCGCTCGATGAAGGTCTCTATGTGCTGGATGTCCTTCTCCTGCTTGGCGCGCTTGGCGCGGAGCTGCTCCAGGTTGTCCTCGCGCTGGCTGAGGTAGCTCGAGTAGTTGCCGGTGTAGGTCATGAGGCGCTTGTTCTCGAGCGAGGCGATGTGGCTCACGCAGGCGTCCATGAAGGCGCGGTCGTGGCTCACGAGCAGGACCGCCCCGTCGTAGGAGGCGAGGAACGACTCGAGCCACTTGACGCTCTCGAGGTCGAGGTGGTTCGTCGGCTCGTCGAGCAGGAGGAGGTCGGGGTGGCGCAGCAGGAGCTTGGAGAGCGAGATGCGCATCTGCCAGCCGCCCGAGAACTCCTTGGCGGGCTTGTCGAAGTCCTCGGTCGGGAAGCCGAGGCCGGCGAGGATCTGCTTGGCGCGCGCCTCGACCTCGTAGCCGCCCAGGCGCTCGAAGCGGTCCTGCGTGGAGCCGTAGCTCTCGAGCAGGCGCTGGTACTCAGGGCTGTCGATGTCCGCCGCTGGGTCCGAGATCCTCTCTTCCATCTCGCGGATGCGCGCCTGGAGGCGCTTGACCTCGGTCGCGGAATCCACGACCTCGGCCAGGGCGGTCTTGTCGCCCGCGAGCTTGGTCTCCTGCTCGAGGTAGCCGACGGTCGTGTCCTTGGCGAACGAGACCGTGCCCTCGTCCGGCGACTCCTTGCCCATGATGATCTTGAGCAGGGTCGTCTTGCCCGCGCCGTTGGGGCCCACGAGGCCCCAGCGCTCGCCGGCGTTGAGCTGAAGCGTAGCGGCCGCGTACAGGACGCGGCCGCCAAAGGACTTGGTAATCTTGTCTGCAAGAGCTATCAAGTGCGTCCTCCCGACGCTCTCCTGGCTTACGCACTCAAGGGTACCCCAGGGACCGCCGCGCCTGCATGGCGGCGCGCCTCTGCAAACAAGTACCACGAAGCGCCCGGGCGCCCGCTACTTCTGCGCGGTCAGGTGGATCGCGAAGCCAGCGATCTCCTTCTCGAAGTAGACGAGGAAGAGCGAGCCGTCCGGGTTCTTGGCGCAGTGGTCCCAGTCGATCTTGGAGCCGTGCTCGTCGAACCACTTCGCCGCGGCTTCGACGTCGTTCACGTGGAAGCCGATGTGGCCCCGCTCGCCGCTGCCGTGCCCGGGCTTCATGACCTCGACGAAGTCCCCGGCGAACTCCGAGACCGGGGCGACGGTCATGTGCTCGAGGCCGAGGAGGCCCGAGAACTCGTCCACGATCCTCATGGTGTCCTCGTCCGCCTCGGCGTTGACGCCGATGTGCGCGATGTACATGCCGAACTTCTCGACCGGGTTCTCGCCCTTCGCGTCCATGCTCCACCTCCGCATAGCAAAAAGGCCGGAGCGAACTCCGGCCCTCTCATCCTATGGTGGGCGATGCTGGTTTCGAACCAGCGACCTCTTCCGTGTGAAGGAAGCGCTCTACCCCTGAGCTAATCGCCCGCAACGCACGGGTTATATTACCAGACTCTCCCCGCAAGCGCACGAGAATTTTCCCCTGTCCGAGAAATTCCTGTGCCCGGCGCGCCAGCCTGCGGGGCAAGAGGCCCCCTTCGCGTTGGGCCTACTTCGCGAGGTTCCTCCTGTGGAGGGCTCGGGAGAGGCAGAACACGACGAGGGTCACGACGGCGCCCGCGCACATGAGGGCGAGCGCGGGGGCGTGAGCCTGGGCGGCTGCCGGGCCCACGAGCACGACGACGGCCGCGATCAGGGCGACCTGCACGAGAAGCAGGACTCCCGAGAGCCTCATGAGCCCGCCTGCCTTGTTGGGGACGTTTGCGAGCAGCGACCCACGGATCCCGAGGACGAAGGAGACCACGCCGCCTCCGGCCTCGGCGGCGCCGACGGGCGTCTGCTCGCCAAGCGCGGAGACCATGAAGATGCCGCAGAACAGGGAGACGAGGCCGTACACGAGACTGATAAGGGTGAATACCTTGATCCGCTTGCTTTCGGGGGACACGAGAACCTCCTGGGACGAGACTTCGGCCCTTCCGGGCCCGACCAACCTGCAGCTTTGTTCGTACCCACGCGTCGCGCGGGGCAGAGACGGCGCCCGCGCGTCCACGTTCTCTCCAGTCTAGGCCAACTCGCCCTTGACCAGACGCGTCGGCAGGAGTAAGGTATCCACCGTTGCGTTTGGGGAATTAGCTCAGCTGGGAGAGCGCATGACTGGCAGTCATGAGGTCAGGGGTTCGAATCCCCTATTCTCCACCAGGTAAACTCGGCTCCGCACTCCGGTGCGGAGTTTTTTATACCGCTTTAGCCCTGGCGCCGCCGTTGCACGGGGCACGATGCGGTAGAGTAGGCAGTGCACCGGGCCCTTGGCGCAACGGTTAGCGCAGGGGACTCATAATCCCTGGGTTGGGGGTTCGAATCCCTCAGGGCCCACCAAAAGGAATGCGCAGGCCAACGGATGCTTACCGTTGGCCTGCGTTTTTTTGCACGCCCCGGTTTCAGGCATGGCAGAGGCCGCCCCAAAGCCCGAGGCCCACCCGTGCCTACGGTCTAGCCCCACGAAGCCACGTCTAGGCCTTGTGGTAGCCGAGGTCCGCCGGGTTCAGGTCTCCCGAGATCCACTTGACGGTGCCGCCGCCCGCCTCGAACGCGCTACGGGCGGCCGTCACCTCCTTGGAGAGCTCCCGCGTATCTGCGTCCTTGCTCTTGCAGATTCCCTTGGACCAGTAGTCGATCACCAGCTCGGAGTCCCCGCAGATCTCCTTGGCGCCAAGGCCCCTTGCCACCTCGAGAGCCAGGGAGAGCGCCCGCAGCTCGCCATAGTTGTTGGTCCGGCCAGCCAATGTCAGGTTCCCGTCCTCGTCGAGCTCCCCCGCGTCGAGGACGAGCGGCAGCAGCGACTCCTTCGCCTCGTTCGCCACACGGCACTGGGTGGCCCTGCCAGACTGCAGCGACGCCCCGCTGTCGAAGTAGACGACGCCATTCTCCGCCTTGAGGTCATTCGCCATCTCGAAGTCCCTTCTCCCGTGTCAGGTCCGATGACCCTTGTCACACGCCATACTATAGTATGAGGGGACATTAATTCACGCAGTGCAATAGCCCTGCCCATCGCCTCCGGAGCGGGGCGGAGAAGGGGACGCAAGTACCTGCGGCCCCGAAAGGACGTCGGGCATGAATTTCCGCATGGCCCAGGACTTCTTTGTCGAGCTTGTCGGCGCGCTCGCCTGCGCCGATGGCGGCACCCCGGAGACGAACCCGGCAATTACGTTCAACGAGCACGCCAAGGCGGGAGAGTTCGACGAGCTCTCGGACGCCGAGTACAACGCCTGCCTCCACGCCGTGAACGAGATCGCCGTCCTCTGGCAGAAGCGCCCCACCACCACCCTTTCCGAGGTCGCGCGCAGGGCACTCTCCGACTGCAGCCTCACCGAGGCTGAGCTTTCGGTGGTAGCCGAGGTGCTCGGGCGCGCATGGGTCCGCAAGCACGGAAACCCCCTGGAGGACCACTACTTCAAGACCCCCGTCCGATACCTCGACCGCGAGCGGTCGCGCGGCGGCGCCCTCGACAGTGCCGAGGTGACGGGCCTCCTCCAGCTGAGCCCGCGGCAGATCGCCAAGGAGCTCTCGCGAGACGTCTGGGGGCAGGAGGATGCCATTCGCGACCTCGCCCTCATGCTCTGGCACCATGTGCGTGGAGACCGCCGGGTCACCCTGCTCATGGGGCCCACCGGCTCGGGCAAGACCCTGCTCGCCAACGGCGTCGCAAGGTTCTGGCCTCACGTGGCCTGGGTCGACGGCAGCCAGGTCACCACCGAGGGGTGGAAGGGTGACGTCAAGTTCTCCAACATGTTCCGTGGGATGGACAAGGTCGACGCCGAACATGCCATCGTGGTAATCGACGAGGCCGACAAGATGTTCGAGCCGAAGACCACCAGCTCGGGAGAGAACAGCTCCGCGTGGGTGCAGACCGAGCTCCTCAAGCTCATGGACGGGGGGCACACGAAGTCCATCCTCGGGTCGGACCCCAAGGCAGTCCCCGAATCGCTCTCCATGGAGAGCGTGAGCTTCCTGCTCATGGGTACCTTCGAGCACATGCTCGAAGGCATGTCCCACGAGACGCGGCTGGCCGGCTTCTCCGCCGACAACAGCGCGATCGACGCGGCCGAGACCAGGCTCCCCTCGATCGAGGACCTCGTGCGCTACGGTGGCGTGCGCCGCGAGATCGCAGGTAGGATCAACATCGTGTCGCGGGTCTCCAAGCTCACGGTCGACGACTACGCTCGCCTGCTGAGGGACCCCGCCCGCTCCCCCGCCGTGCGCATCGCGCGCCAGTACGGGACCTCGGTCACGCTCACCGACCAAGAGTGCCAGGAGCTGGCCGAGTTCGCCGCCTCCGCCGGCCTCGGCGTCAGGAGCCTCGAGTCCAAACTCGAGCAGAGGCTCGACGAGGACCTCTGGGAGGGCAGGATAGACCCCGACAACGACATCCCGGACCCCACGGACCAGCCGAGCTCGACCGAAGAGGCCGGCACCACCGAAGAGCTCCCCTGGGACTGATCCCAAGACCTGGGGCCCTGGCCCCTTAGGAGAAGAGCATCTCGCGCCCGACGTCTGCCAGGGTGGCCGCGCCGCACATCTCCATGGTGTCGGCGAGCTCCGAGCGCAGCTGCGCGAGGTAGTCCTCGACGCCCTGCTGGCCGCCGCCGTGGGCCGCCACCACCACGGGCCTGCAGACGAGGGCCGCGTCCGCGCCGAGCGCGAGCGCCCGGAAGACGTCCACGCCAGAGCGGATCCCGCCGTCGACGAGGACGGACATCCTGCCCGCCACCGCCTCCGCGATGCCGGGGAGCACCTCGGCCGTCGCCGGGACGCCGTCGAGCACGCGGCCGCCGTGGTTGGAGACCACGATGGCGTCCGCGCCCGCGTCGAGCGCCTTGAGCGCGCCGCGCGCGGTCATGATGCCCTTGAGCACGAAGGGCGTCCCGGCCTCGTGGCACTGCTCGGCAACCTTTGCGAGCTGGTCGACCGTCTTGGACCCCGCGGGCGGGTTCTGGCCCTTGAGGAATGGCAGGCCCGCCGCGTCGATGTCCATGGCGATGGCGAGCGGATGGGCACCCAGGGCCACCCCGACGCGCTCGCGCACGACGTCCATTGCCCAGGGCTTGATCGTCTCGACGCCGCAGCCGCCGAGCGAGGCGATCACCTGCGTGGCGTTGGCCACGATGCTGCCCTCCAGGCCGTCGCCGGTCCACGCGACCGTTCCCTGGGCCGCGGCTGCCGAGAGCACGCAGCGGTTGTAGGAGACGTCGTCGAAGAGCTCGCCGTAGTGGCGCCTCACGTCGCCGACGGGACCGACCATGACGGGCAGCGAGAGGGTGCGGCCGAAGAGCTCGAGCGAGGTGTCCGCCTCCGCGTAGGGACGGATCGTGTCGAGGTTGACGCGCCACTCCTCCCAGGCCTGGTAGTTGCGGACGGCGACCGTGCCCGTCCCCTTGGCGCCCGGGCCTGGGACGTGCGCGCCGCACGCCCTCCCGTCGCAGACGGGACAGGCCTTGCACCACGCCCCCGTCTTGCCCCTCGCCCTCTCCGCGAGCTCCCTGTACAGCATGGCTCTCCCCCCTTGCGAAGGGGCGCCCCGTGGGGCGCCCCGGACCACCTGGCTGTCTTTGCGATCTTTCGACCTTGCGTCGCGCCTACGCCCTCTGCGGGACGACCTTCTCCGCCAGGAACTTCGCGACCTCCTCGATCGCGACCTCCTCGCGCTCGCCTGTGGCGCGCACCTTGACCTCGACCTTGCCGTTTGCGATGGCCTTCTTGCCGCAGACGACCTGGTACGGGAAGCCCATGAGGTCGGCGTCGTTGAACTTGACGCCCGGGCGCTCCTTGCGGTCGTCCACCACGACCTCCACGCCGGCGGCAACGAGCTCTCGGGCCACCCTGTCCGCGACGGGCCAGACGACCTCGTCGCCCACCGTCAGGGGCACGACCTCGACCTCGTAGGGCGCGACGCAGACGGGCCAGGTTATGCCGTGCTCGTCGTGGTGCTGCTCGACGATGGCGGCGAGCATGCGCGAGACGCCGATGCCGTAGCAGCCCATCACCAGGGGCTTCTCCTTGCCGTCCACGTCCATGAAGGTGGCGCCCATGGGCTCGGAGTACTTGGTGCCGAGCTGGAAGACCTGGCCGCACTCGATGCCGCGCGCGAGCTTGAGGGGCTCGCCGCACGTGGGGCACAGGTCGCCCGCCTTGGCGGAGATGACGTCGACCCACGCGTCGTCGGCGATCGTGAGGTCGCGGCCGAGCTTTGCGTGCACGTAGTGGTAGCCCGCCTCGTTGGCGCCGACTGCCCACCACACGGACCCCTTGAGCGACTGGTCGAAGCAGGCGCGCACGCCCTCCGGCAGGCCGATCGGCCCGATGAAGCCCTTCACGAGGCCCGTCTGCTCGAGCTCCTCGTCGCTCATCAGGTGGTAGTCGCCGAAGGCGTGGGACGCCTTCACGTCGTTCATCTCGTGGTCGCCCGGGACGAAGACCACGACGGGCCTGCCGTCGCCGTCCATGAGCGCGAGCGCCTTGCGGGTTGCGCCCTCGGGGACGCCGAGGAAGGCGGCGAGGTCGGCGATCGTGGAGCAACCGGGGGTCTCGACCTTCTCGAGCTCGCCCGGCTCACCGTCCTCGAGGCTGATCGGTGCCGTCGCGGCCTCGGTGTCCGCCGCGTAGCCGCACTTGTCGCAGTAGACGAGCTCGGCCTCGCCGGCGTCGGCGATCGCCATGAACTCGATGGAGGTGCTGCCGCCGATCTGGCCCGTGTCCGCCGCGACGGGCAGGCACCACAGGCCGCAGCGGCGCATCACGTTCGCGTAGGCGCGGCTCTCGTCGTCGTAGCAGCGCTGCAGGCTCTCCTGGTCCGCGCTGAAGGAGTAGCCGTCCTTCATGATGAACTCGCGCGAGCGCATGAGGCCGAAGCGCGGTCGCCTCTCGTCGCGGAACTTGTCCTGGATGTGGTAGAGGGTGACGGGAAGCTGCTTGTAGCTGCTGAGCTCGTTGCGCACGAGGTCGGTGTAGGTCTCCTCGTGGGTGGGGCCGAGCGCGTACTCGTGGTCGTGGCGGTCCTTGATGCGCATGAGCTCGGGGCCGTAGGCGTCCCAGCGGCCGCTCTGGTGCCAGAGCTCCGCGTCGGTGAGGATCGGGGTGAGCATCTCCTGGGCGCCGATGTCCTCCATCTCCTCGCGGATGACGCCCTCGATCTTCATGAGCGAGCGCCACGCGAGCGGCAGGTAGCTGTAGAGGCCGGCGGCCTCCCTGCGGATCATACCGGCGCGGAGCAGCAGGCGGTGGCTTGCCAGCTCGGCCTCGGCGGGGTCCTCCTTGAGGGTTGGTGCGTAGAGGGACGACATCTTCGCGTAAGACTTCACGGGAATCCTTCCAGTAAGCTCGGTCGCGCCGGCCCCCACCGGAGGCTCGGGCGCGACCCGTACGGACCTTCTAATTGTAGGACAATCGGCAGCGCGCCCTACGAGAAGCGCGCCTCGATCTCCTTGAAGAGCTCGTCCACGATGTCTGCCTCCGCGACCTTGCGCAGAGGCTTGCCTTCGGCGAATATGAGCCCCTGGCCCTGGCCGCAGGCGACTCCGATGTCGCAGCCCGCCGCCTCGCCCGGGCCGTTCACGACGCAGCCCATCACGGCGACCGAGATGGGCGCGCGGACCCCCTGGAGCCTGCGCTCGACCTCCTCCGCGATCGGAATGAGGTCCACCTTTGTCCTGCCGCAGGTGGGGCAGCTCACCAGCTCGGGGTGCAGGCGCCTCATGCCGAGGGCGCCGAGCAGCTCCCACGCCACCCTGACCTCCTCGACGGGGTCAGCGGTGAGCGACAGGCGAATCGTGTCGCCGATGCCCTCCTCGAGCAGGACCCCCACGCCCACGCAGTTCTTGACCGTCCCCTGGAGCAGGGTGCCTGCCTCGGTCACGCCGACGTGCAGCGCCACCTCCGGGAGCCGGCGCGAGAGCTCACGGTAGGTCGCGAGCGTCACGGGGACCGAGTGGGCCTTCGCCGATAGGACGACGTCGTGAAAGCCGCGCCCCTCGAAGTGGCGGACGAAGGACTCCGCGGAGGCGACGAGCTTCTGGGGCCCGTCGAGGTCCTCGCGGGCGTCGACGTCCTTGTCGAGCGATCCCATGTTGACGCCGATGCGGATGGGGACGCCTGCCTCGCCCGCCGCGTCGATCACCGCGTCGACCCTGTCCCAGGAGCCTATGTTGCCCGGGTTGATGCGCACGCCCGCAGCGCCGTTCCTGACCGCGGCGACGGCGAGCCTGTGGTCGAAGTGGACGTCCGCGATCACGGGAATCGGGCTCTGCGCGCAGATCGCGTGGAAGGGGTCGACGTCGGCCGCTGACGGCAGGGTCACGCGCACGAGCTCGCAGCCCGCGTCCGAGAGACGTCCCACCTGCGCGAGGGTGGCGTCCACGTCCGAGGTGGGCGTGGTGCACATCGACTGCACGGAGACGGGCGCACCGCCCCCGACGGCGACGCCGCCCACGCTCACGCGCCTCGTGCGCTCCCTGGGGAGCCGCGGCGCACCGGAGCTCGCAACCACGCCGCCGCCAATCTCGCTCAGCATCAGCTCACCATCCAATCAGCAGTCTGCTCACGTCGTTTCTGAGCACCACCACGAACACGAAGGCGAAGAAGGCGATCCCCACGTAGGAGACGACGCTCTGCGCCCTCACCGAGAGCGGCCGCCTCATCGCCGCCTGGATGACCTCGATGAGGATCTTGCCGCCGTCGAGCGGCGGGATCGGCAGGAGGTTCATGAACCCGAGCGACATGGAGATCGCGGCCAGCAGCGACACCACGCTCATGGGGCCCTGCGAGGCGGCCTGCGACGCCATCACCGAGATGCCCACGATCGAGGTGGAGGAGTCGAGCACCTGCATGGTCTGGGTGGGCACGATCAGCCTAGCGGCGAAGGTGGCGACGAGGCCGGCATAGTCGACGGCCCAGCGGGAGGCCTCGAGCACGCCGGGGCGGTAGGTCGTCGTCTGCGCGTTGACGCCCAGGAGCTGCCCCTCCCCCTCCGAGACCTCGATCGTGGTGGTCATCGCCTCACCGTCGCGGACGAAGCCCACCTCGACCGAGGAGCCCGGCGTCAGGTACTGCCGAACGGCGTCGACGAGGTCGCTCCAGTCCGTGACCTCGGCGTCGCCGATGCGCACGATCGCGTCGCCCGCCTCGAGGCCCGCCTCGTCGGCGAGCGAGCCCTCGGTCACCGAGGCGATGACGTTGGAGTCGACGACGACCTGCTGGCCCACGACGCAGAAGGCTGAGACCGCGAGGACGAAGGCGAGCGCGACGTTGACAAGGGGGCCGGCTACGAGCATGCAGACGCGCTTCCAGAAACCGCAGCCGAGGTAGGTGCGGGCCCTCTCGCGCTCGAGCGCCGCCTCCGCGTCGCAGTCGAGCGGGCGCGGATCGCCCGCCCCCGTCGTCCCAGGCTGCGAGAAGTCGTGGGCGCGGTCGTACTCGGTCAGGAAGGCGGCGTCGCGCCTGAGCGTCTCGAACTGCTCGGGATAGGCCCCCTGCGACTCCCGCTCGCCCTTCGAGGCGTCGTAGTAGGGCCTGATCGCGGCCCAGTCCGACAGGGTGGCGAGGAGGCCGTAGGAGCGGTCGACGTCGCAGCCGAGCTCGTCTGCCAGCGCCGCCGCGCTCACGCGCCCCTCGCGCTGTACCACGGAGAAGGCCCGTGCGAGAAGCTCGTCCTGCTCCCCCTCCATGCCGCAGATGCGCGTGTAGCCGCCGAGGAGTATCGGCGTGACGCCGACCTCAGTGCCGTAGCGCTCGAGCTTGCGCGAGAGCCTGGCGCGGCAGGGCATGCCGAGGAAGAACTCGGTCACGCGCACCCCGAAGGCGCGCGCCGCGAGGTAGTGGCCGCCCTCGTGCACGAACACGAGGAGCGAGAGGGTGACGACGCCCCAGAACACGGCCGAGAGGACGCCGGCCGCGCTCATCGGCGCACCCCCTCGAGGAAGCCCCGCGCGACCTCGCGCGAGCGGGCGTCCACCTCCTCGAGCTGCGCCACGGACTCGACCTCCTCGGGCCGAGCCTCCCCCATCGTCTGCCGCACAACGCGCTCTATGTCGAGGAAGCCGCAGGCGCCTGCTCGGAAGGCGGCGTTTGCCACCTCGTTCGCGGCGTTCATGACGCAGGGGAGGGTGCCGCCGGCACGCCCCGCCTCGCGCGCGAGGGCGAGGCAGCCGAAGGCCTCCTCGTCCGCCTCGCCGAAGGTGATCGCGGGCTCCTGGCGCCACTCGACGCGCGGGGACGGCGTCTCCCAGCGCTCGGGATAGCTCAGCGCGTACTGGATGGGGATGCGCATGTCGGAGGGCCCGATCTGCGCCTTGACCGAGCCGTCGGCGAACTCGACCATCGAGTGGACGCGGCTCTGGCGCTGCACGAGGACCCGGATGCGATCGATGGGGACCCCGAAGAGCTGGTGCGCCTCGAGGACCTCGAGCCCCTTGTTCATGAGGGTCGAGGAGTCGACGGTGATCTTGGGGCCCATCGTCCAGGTTGGGTGAGCAAGGGCGTCGGCGGCGCTCACGTGCGCGAGCTCTTCTCGGCCCATGCCGTAGAAGGGGCCGCCCGAGCAGGTCAGCCACAGGCAGTGGACGTCGCTTGCGCGCTCCCCCACGAGGCACTGGTAGATCGCGCTGTGCTCGGAGTCCACAGGGATGAGCCTCCCCGGCCGGACGAGCGGCACGAGCAGGTCGCCGGCGACGACGATGGACTCCTTATTGGCGTAGGCGAGCACCTTGTCCGCCCTGAGGGCGGCGAAGCCCGCTTCGATCCCGGCGAAGCCGACCATGGCGTTGACGACGCAGTCGACCTCGTCGAGCTGCGTGAGCTCGACGACCGCCTCGGGCCCCACCCCGAGGGCGCAGCCCGAGGGGAGCCCCTCGAGTGCGGCGTCCCGGGCGTGCCCGGCGCTCGCGACCGCGACGTGGTCCGCGGAGAACTCGCGCGCGGCGCTCGCGAGGGCCTCGGTCGAGGTGTCGCAGGCGAGCGCCACGACCCGCAGCTTGTCTGAGTGCTGGCGGCAGACGTCGAGCGTCTGCCGCCCTATGGAACCAGAACACCCGAGGACCGCAACTCGAAGCGGCCTCGGGCGTGGCGAACGTGGTGCCGTATCCTCGAATATGCTCACAGAATTCCCCCGATGTGCAGTAGGAAGTAGGCGACCGTGCATCCGAAGAGCATGGAGTCCGAGCGGTCGAGCAGGCCTCCGTGCCCGGGCATCAGGTTGCCGGAGTCCTTCACACCGACCCCGCGCTTGATGCGGGACTCGAAGAGGTCTCCGATGACGGCGGAGATGCCCACCACCACGCCGCAGACGAGCGCGAGACCCATCCCGATGCCCTCAAGGCCAAGGATACCCACGATCATCCAGACGAGGACGGACCCGGCGAGCCCTCCATAGAATCCCTCCCAGCTCTTGTGGGGCGAGATCTTCGGCGCGAGCTTGTGCGCGCCGAAGCGAGAGCCGACGAAGTAGGCGATTGCGTCGTTGGCCCACATCGAGCCCATCACCCCCAGCGTGAGGAGCGCGCCGTCGCAGCCCGCGTCGACCTTGCGGATGAGGACGATGCAGGAGAACATCAGCGAGGTGTAGACGGGGCCGAACACCGTGATGGCGACGTCGGCCAGGTTCGCGCGGGGCGTGAGCACGTACCAGACCGCAAGCGAAAGGACGAGGGCGAAGGTCACGACGTGGATGGTGCCGAAGCCCCAGAGGTACATCGAGACCGGGTAGGCGATGGCGCCCGTGAGCCCCAGGATCTCGTTCGGCATCCTGCCGCCCATACGCGAGATGCGGAAGAACTCCGAGCAGCACAGCCATGCCATCGCCGTGATGCAGGCAGTCGTCGGCACGACGCCACCGAAGAGGCAGAGGAGGATGACGATGGTGTATATCGCGCCCGACGTGGTCCGCGTGAGGAGCTTCTCGGTCCAGCCGCGCACGACCTGGCCCTTGAGGCCGCCGACGGCGCGCAGCCCCTCCTTGGAGTGGCGGTGGCTCTCGATCCTCTCGATGGCGCTGTCCAGCGAGATGTGGGCCCTCGCCTCGCGGCCGTCGACGTCCGCCGGAAGCGGCCTCTCCTCGCCTCCGGCGCCCGCGCCCGAGGGATGACCGGTTTCGCTCACTTGTTGACCACTCCCCCGAAGCGGCGCTTGCGGCCCTGGAAGTCCCGGACGGCCCTGAGGTAGTCCCAGCGCGTGAAGTCCGGCCAGAGCGTGTCGGTTACGTAGAACTCCGTGTAGGCGATCTGCCAGAGGAGGAAGTTGGACAGGCGGTTCTCGCCGGAGGTCCGGATGAGGAGCTCCGGGTCCGGCAGGCCCGCCGTGTAGAGACGGGCCGCGACGGAGGCCTCGTCGACCTCGTCTGCGTCGACCCTACCCGCCGCCACGTCCCGCGCGAGGGCGCGCGCGGCCCTCGCGATCTCCGCCCTCGAGCCGTAGTTGACCGCGAGGGCGAACACCATGCCGGTGTTGCCCCGGGTCTCCTCGAGGCCCTTCTCGAAGACGTCGCGCGTGACCTTGGGCAGCGCGTCGATGTCCCCCAGGAAGAGCAGCCTGACGTTCTCCTGTGCGAAGAGCGGGAGCTCCTTCACGAGCGTCGTTGCGAACAGGTGCATCAGGAGGTTCACCTCGTGCTGCGGCCGTCTCCAGTTCTCGGTCGAGAACGCGTAGACGGACAGCACGTCCACCCCGAGCCTCACGCTCGTGGTGACCGCCTCCCTGAGGGCGTCCACGCCCGCGACGTGCCCCTCGCTCCGGTCGAGCCCCCGGGCCTGCGCCCAGCGCCCGTTGCCGTCCATGATGATCGATATGTGGCTGGGGATCCTCTCGAGGTCGACGTCCGACAGGCTGATGTCATCGGGCGCGCCTGCGTAGTACTCCCGCAGCTTCGCCTCGTCTCGTTGCACCTAGATCTCCATGACCTCGGCCGTCTTGGTCTTCAGGAGGGAGTCGATCTCCTCGATGGCGTTGTCGGTCAGCTTCTGGACCCGCTTCTTCTCCGCCTTCTGCTCGTCCTCGGAGAGCTCCTCGTCGCGGTCGATGGCCTTGTTGGCCTCCTTGCGCGCGTTGCGCACGGCGACCCTGCCCTCCTCGGCGAGCTGCTTGCACTCCTTCGCGAGCTCCTTGCGGCGCTCCTCGGTGGGGGCGGGGAACGGGAGGCGGATCGAGACGCCGTCGTTGGATGGGGTGATGCCGAGGTCGGACTGCTCGATGGCCTTCTCGATGCTCCTGAGGGAGGTCTTGTCCCACGGCTCGACCACGAGCATGGAGGCCTCGGGGACCTTCACGCCGGCGAGCTGGGTGATCGGTGTGGGCTGGCCGTAGTAGTCGACCTTGATCTCGTCGAGGATGTGCGGGTTGGCGCGGCCCGTGCGGACCTTCGCGAAGTTGTTCCTCAGCGCCTGGATGGACTTGTCCATGTGCTTCTTGGCGTTGTCGGTGTGCTGGCTCATGTCTACTCGCTCTCCTCGTCGACTACGGTGGTCCCGACAGGCTCCCCCTTGAGGGCCTTCTCGAACGCGCCCTGCTCCTCCATCTTGAAGACGATGATGGGCATGTGGTTGTCATGGCACAGGGCGGTCGCCGTGGCGTCCATGACCTTGAGGTCCCTGGTCAGGACGTCCATGTAGGTGATCTCGTCGAACTTCCTGGCCTCCGGGTGCACGACCGGGTCCATGTCGTAGATGCCACTGACCTTGGTCGCCTTCATGAGCACCTCGGCGTCGATCTCGCACGCCCTCAGGGCCGCTGCGGTGTCGGTCGTGAAGTAGGGGTTGCCCGTGCCCGCCGCGAAGATGGTGATGCGGCCCTTCTCGAGGTGGCGTATCGCGCGGCGCCTGATGTAGGTCTCTGAGACCGAGTGCATCTCGATCGCGCTCATGACGCGCACGTCCATGCCGTTGCGCTCGAAGCAGTCCTGGAGGGCCAGGGAGTTGATGACCGTGGCAAGCATGCCCATGTTGTCCGCCTGGGCGCGGTCCATGCCGCTCGCGGCGCCCGACAGGCCGCGGAAGATGTTGCCGCCGCCCACGACGATCGCGATCTGGATGCCGGCCTCCCACACGGGCTTGACGCTGTCCGTGATGGACTGGAGGACTGCGGGGTCGATGCCGAAGCTCTTCTCGCCCATCAGGGCCTCGCCCGAAAGCTTGAGAAGGACGCGGTGGTATTTGTAGTCAGTCAAGTGGGTCCTCCACTTCTTGTCGACGAATCCCGCCCCCGCGCCAACGGTGGGGACGGGACAACGGGCTTGCTTGCCGTTCAGTCCCCTGTGATTCTAACAGAGGTCAGAGCCCGTGCCCTCACGGAAGCGCCAGGCATCGCCTCGCTCGGTGGGACCGGCAAACGAAAAGGCCGGCCCGCTCTCGCGGACCGGCCCGTCAGACGCTTGAACCGAGGAGTTACTCGCCGAAGTTGAAGCGGACGAAGTTGACGATCTCGATCTTGTCGTCAGCCTTCTTGGAGACCTCGTCTGCGAGCTGGGAGATGGTGGTCTCGGGGTTCTTGATGAACTCCTGCTCGGTGAGGACGTTCTCCTTGTAGAACTTCTTCAGGCGGCCCTGGACGATGCCGTCCCAGAACTTCTCCGGACGGCCAGAGTCCTTTGCCTGGGCGGTGTAAATGCTCTTCTCGTGCTCGATGATCTCCTGCGGGACGTCGTCGCGGCGCGCGGAGACGGGCGCGGAGGCCGCGACCTGCATCGCGACGTCGTGCGCGAAGGACTTGAAGTCCTCGTTCTGCGCGGTCTCGGGCTTGGCGAACTTGAAGTTCACGATGTCGCCGAGGTGGGCACCGAGGTGGATGTAGCTCGCGAGGGTGCCCTCGGAGGTGATGCGCGCGAAGCGGTTGATCTTCATGTTCTCGCCGATGACGTGAATCATCTCGGTGAGCTCGGAGTCGACGGTGCCCCCGTTCATCGGGCACGCCTTGAGCGCCTCGAGGTCCGCCGGGTCGTTCTCGGCGACGACCTTCGCCACGTCGGCGGCGAAGCCCTCGAACTTGGGGTTGGAGCTCACGAAGTCGGTCTCGCAGGTGAGCTCGAGGAGGGCGCCGGTCTTGCCGTCCTCGGACACGTAGGCCGCCACGCAGCCCTCGTTGGTGTCGCGGCCCGCTCGCTTGACGGCCTTCGCCATGCCCATGGTGCGCAGGACGTCGACGGCCTTCTCGATGTCGCCGTCAGCCTCGACGAGGGCCTTCTTGCACTCCATCATCGGCGAGTCGGTCATCTCGCGAAGCTGCTTGACCATAGCGGCAGTAATCTTGGTTGCCATGCTTCCCCTCCTTGGGGTGTTCGTTCTCGTATCGGACGACGCTTGGCGGACGTGCCGCGCCAAAGCGCTACTCTGCGGCGGGCGCCTCGGCCGCGGGGGTCTCGACGGCAGGCGTCGTCTCGCCCTTGGCCATCTCCTCAGCGGAGATCTGCTCCTTGCCGGAGCCGGCCAGGACGGCGTCGGCCACGAGTTCGCACATGAGGTCGACGGAGCGGATGGCGTCGTCGTTCGCGGGGATGCCGTAGTCGATGACGTCGGGGTCGGAGTTGGTGTCGAGAAGGCCGACGACCGGGATGTGGAGGCGGTTGGCCTCGCGGACCGCGATCTCCTCGCGCTTGGTGTCGACGACGAAGAGGGCCTGCGGGAGGGCCTTGAGCTCACGGACGCCGCCGAGGTTGCGCTGGAGCTTCTCGAGCTCCTTGGTCAGGACGGCCTGCTCCTTCTTGCCACGGGCGGCGAGGCTGCCGTCCTCGGCCATGGTCTCGAGCTCCTCCATGCGCTCGATGCGGGAGCGCATGGTGACGAAGTTGGTCAGCATGCCGCCGAGCCAGCGCTGGTTGATGAAGGGCATGTTGGCACGCTCGGCCTGGGTCTGGATGGGCTCCTGGGCCTGCTTCTTGGTGCCCACGAACAGCACGGTGCCGCCCTTGGCAGCGGTCTCCTTGAGGAAGGTGTAGGCCTTGTCGGCGTCGATGATGGTCTGCTTGAGGTCGAGGATGTAGATGCCGTTGCGCTCGCCGAAGATGTAGGGCTTCATCTTGGGGTTCCAACGGCGGGTCTGGTGACCGTAGTGGCAGCCCGCATCGAGAAGGGTCTGGATGTTGATCTTTGCAGCCATGTACTAAACCTCCTGTGGTTTGTCCTCCGCGTGAGGTCAACCCCATAGCGCCACCCCTGCCCTGGCTTATGGGGAGGGGCACCACGGCGCATGAGTCGTCACGCGTGTGAAATGTGCCATGCGGTCGCACGGCGATTCTCAAGTATATCAGCACGGAGGAGGGCGCGCCAGACCCAGGCTCCCTTCAATGACTCACCATAACTTCACATTGGCCCCTCGGCGCTCGGGCGCCCGCTCAGCCGCGCGGGTGCGCCCGCCGGGCCGCGTCCTTGAGCCGCGCCACCGAGAGATGGGTGTAGACCTGCGTCGTCGCGAGGCTCTCGTGGCCGAGAAGCTCCTGGACGCTCCTGAGGTCCGCGCCCCCGTCGAGGAGCTCGGTCGCGAAGGTGTGCCTCATCGCGTGCGGCGTCACGCCGGCGAGGCCCGCCTGGCGGGCGTGCCCCTCGAAGCACCTCCTCAGGGCGTCCGCAGACATGCGCCTCCCCCGCGTCGACACGAAGAGCGCGCGCTCGTCTCCGGCCTGCCCCGTCCCGTCGCGCCGGCGGGCCACCAGGCGCCCTCGCGGGCCCTCGAGGTAGGCGGAGAGGCGCTCGAGCGCTACGGGGTAGAGCGGCACGATCCTCTCCTTCGAACCCTTGCCGAAGAGCGTCACCTGCTCCTGGGCGAAGTCCACGTCACCCACGTCGAGGGCGGAGACCTCCGAGATGCGCGCGCCGGACGCGTAGAGCAGCTCGAGGAACGCCCGGTCCCTGAGGCCGAGGTCGCTCCCCTCGTCGCAGGTGTCGAGGATCCGCCCCACCTCGGCGTCCGACAGGGTCTTCGGAAGGCCCCTGGCGAGCCTCCTTCCCGAGATGGCGTCGGCCGCGTCGGTCTCGCAGACGCCCTCGGCGACGAGCCAGCGGTAGAGCCCCTTGATCGAGGACAGGTGCCTGTTGACCGTCTTCGCGCCGTAGCCCGCCGAGACGAGCTCGGCGAGGTAGCGCCTCAGCTGCTTGTGGGTCACCTCGAGGGGCCGCACGCCCTCCCTCCTGGCCCAGAGCGCGTACTGGGCGAGGTCCGAGGCATAGGCCTTCGCGGTGTTCCCCGAGAGCCCGCGCACCTGGGTGAGCTGGGACACGAATCGCTCGATGTCCCGCTCGAACCCGTCCGACCTGGTGCGGTCGGAACCTGACCCGCCCTCTTCGAGAACGGCGGGGCCCCCTTCGGACGGCGTGCCGTCGGACATGCCCTTACGCCTTCCCCTCGACGCGGAAGAGATCGGGTCGTGCGTCCACGTAGGCGCCTACGTCCGCCTTGGCGCGCTCGGAGTAGGCGGCATAGCGCTCCTTCTTGCGCAGGCGCCGGCCCTCGATGGGGGGCACGAGCCCGAAGTTCACGTGCATGGGCTGGTAGTCTTTGGTTTCCGGGTCGGTCGCGTAGGCGACGAGCGAGCCGAAGGCCCCCGTGGCGGGGAGCGAGACCTCGGGGAGGGAGCGGAGGTCGGCGAAGGTGTTGAGCGCGGCGAGGTAGCCGGAGGCTATGGCCTCGGTGTAGCCCTCGGTCCCGCAGATCTGCCCGGCGAGCCTGCATGACGTGCCGGGGATCTTGAACGTGCGGTCGAGGACGTGCGGGGAGTCCACGAACGAGTTCCTGTGCATCACGCCGTAGCGGAAGAACTCGGCGTGCTCGAGGCCGGGGATCATCCTGAACACGCGCTTCTGCTCGCCCCAGGTGAGGTTCGTCTGGAACCCCACCATGTTGTAGGCCGTCCGTCCCTCGTTCTCGGTCCTGAGCTGCACGGCAGCCCAGGGCCTCCTCCCCGTCCTCGGGTCGGTGAGCCCGACAGGCTTCAGGGCGCCGAACCTCAGGGAGTCGTGCCCCGTCCTTCCGACCTCCTCCACCGGCTGGCAGGCGCAGAACAGGTCGGACTGCTCGAACTCGCGCGAGATGACCCGCTCCGCACCCATGAGCTCCTCGTAGAAGGCGTCGTACTCCTCCTTGTCCATGGGGCAGTTGAGGTAGTCTCCGCCGGGCTCCCCGTAGCGCGACTGGGCGAACACGACGCCCATGTCCAGGGACTCGGCGTCCACGATCGGCGCCGCGGCGTCGAAGAAGGCGGAGTGCCCCTCGCCGACGAGGTCGGTCACGCGCCGAAAGAGGGCGTCGGAGCACAGCGGCCCCGCCGCTATGACGGCAGGGCCCTCGGGGATGGACGTCGCCTCCTCGCGCACGAGCTCCACGAGCGGTTCCCCCTCCACCCGCTCGGTCACGAGCCTGGAGAACTCCCTCCTGTCGACGGCGAGGGCACCGCCGGCCGGCACGGCGGCACGCTTAGCCAGCTCGACGAGGACGCTTCCCATCCTCGTGAGCTCCCACTTCAGAAGGCCCGCCGCGCTGTCCTCGCGAAGCGACTTCAGGGAGTTCGAGCACACGAGCTCTGCGAGGCCGTCCGTGTGGTGGGCTGGCGTCGTGGCCTTGGGCCTCTGCTCTACGAGCCGCACGCGCACCCCCCTCCGGGCGAGCTGCAGCGCGCACTCGCTCCCGGCGAGACCGCCCCCGACGACCGTGACTTGCGTTTCCATCAGCTGCTTCCTCCACCTGGGTCCCTGGGGCCGGGGGTCTTCTCCCCCCTCGCCCCCGCCGCTTCCGCCCTCCGCTGGTAGTCCCGGTAGGCGGCCTGCGACACCGTGTAGCTTCCGTCTGGAAGTCTTTCTACCACACCTCTCGTCTCGTAGTCGGACAGCGTCCGCACGAGGGTGAGCACCGGCTCCCCCAGACGCGTCGCAAGCTCGTCCGGCCTCATGGGCGACGCCACGAGCGCGGACACGACGCGGCTCGAGCTCTGGAACCCCTGCTCGCCCACGAGCCGGAGGGATCCGTAGTCCAGCGCGATCTTCGTCTCGAGGTCCATCTCGCTCGCTATTATGCAGGCCCCGTCCGAGATGAGCTGGTTGGTCCCCATCGAGTTGGGGCTGAAGATGGACCCTGGTATGGCGTAGATCGGCCGTCCGAGAGCGTTTGCCGTCTCGGCGGTGCTCATGGTCCCCGACCTCATGCCCGCCTCGGTGACGAAGAGGCACCGAGACAGGGCCGCTATGACGGCGTTCCGCTGCAGGAACGCGAACCCGGCGCGGGCCCTTGCCCCAGGCCCTGAGCGAGATTACCGCACCGCCCTGGCGCACCGCGTCGTGGAAGACGTCGAGCGAGGAGCGCGGGTAGACGACGTCCGCCCCGCAGCCGGACACGACGACGGTCCTGCCACCGGCGTCCAGCGCCGCCCGGCTCGCAGCGTGGTCGCACCCCAGGGCCCCGCCCGAGACGACCACGATCCCGCACTCCGCTGCCACCCTGCCAGCCATCTCCGCCACGGCGATTCCGTAGGGCGTGGCCCTTCTCGCACCGATGACCGAGATGCAGGGCAGCCCCAGCGCCTCCCTGCTCCCCACGCCGTAGATCCTCTCCGGGGCGTCGTCACCGAGCTCGAGCACCCCCTCGGGGTAGCCCTCCTCGCCCCTTGCGACCTCCCACCGAGCCCCCATGTAGCGCCTCCTAGATGCTGCCCCTCGACCTGTAGACGCAGGCCTCCACTATGTCATCCGCACCCACGCGCTCGTGGGCCGCGAGGTCCGCGATCGTGCGCGCCACGCCCGCTATGCGCGTTATCGCCCTGCCTCCGAGGGCCCTGCGCCGGGCGGCGCCCTCCAGCGCGGCGCGGGCGCCGGGCTCGAACCCCTCCCATCTCCTCTGGGGCTCCCCCGTCCCCCCGCCGCTCCTGGAGACGCGCCAGCGACGGAACTCCGTGGCGGCGAGCACCTGCTCCCGCATCTGCGCCGAGGACGCGCCCGCCTCCTCGGCCATGACGCGGTGCGAGTCCGGGCGCGCCACGTCCACGAGGATGTCGATTCGGTCCATGAGGGGTCCGCCGATGCGCGCCTGGTAGCCCGTGATCTGCGAGGGCGTGCAGCGACAGGGGTGCCCCTCGTCCCCGAGGTGCCCGCAGGGGCAGGGGTTGGCGGCGGCGACCAGCTGGAAGTCGCAGGGGAAGACATAGGCCCCGTCCGCCCGCACGAGCCTGACGACGTGCTCCTCCATGGGCTGCCTCAGGCTCTGCAGGACGTTCGTGGCGAACTCGGGAAGCTCGTCGAGGAAGAGCACCCCCTTGTGCGCGAGCGAGACCTCCCCCGGCAGGACCGGTCTGCCGCCGCCGATGAGCCCCGCGAGCGAGACCGAGTGGTGCGGGGCGCGGAAGGGCCTTCCGCCCGCGGCGATCTCCTCGAGCGACTGCCCCGCGACGGAGTGGATGAGGAGGGCCTCGCGCGTCTCGTCCTCCGAGAGGGCGGGGAGGATCGTCGGCATCCGCCGGGCGAGCATGGTCTTTCCGGCGCCGGGAGGACCGACCATGAGCAGGCCGTGCTTCCCCACCGCGGCGATGACGAAGGCGCGCTTCGCGAGCTCCTGGTCCATCACGTCGGCGTAGTCGAGCGCCGCGGGGGCGCACGCGCGCGGAAGGGGCTCAGGACCTGGGGCCGCCTCCGGGAGCGAGCCAACGCCGCGTCTGAGGTCCGCGAGGGTCGACACGCACCTCACGCGCGAGGCGTCCTCGGGAAACCACGGCCCGCCGGCTCCGACGAGCACGAGGCCGCTCTGCCGCGCGAGCGCCTCGTAGGCGACCGCGCCCCTCACGGGGCAGACCTGGCCGTCGAGCCCGAGCTCGCCCACGAACAGGCAGCCATCGAGCCCGGCCCTCGGTATCTGCCCCGTCATCGCGAGGATCGCGACGGCGATGGGAAGGTCGAACGAGGTCCCCGACTTGCGGACCTCGCTCGGGGAGAGGTTGATCGTGACGTGCCTCCTCGCCATGGTGTAGCCGCACGCGGTGAGCGCGCAGCGCACGCGCGACCTCGCCTCCAGGACGGCCGCGTCCGGACGGCCGACGACCGTGAGTCCCGGGATGCCCGCGCTCATGCTGGCCTCGACCGTCACCCCGAGCGCCTCGACGCCACGCAGCAGGGCCGCGTGGACGGAGCACGTCTCCGGCGCGCTCATTGCTCGTCCCAGCAGTAGGCGCCCACGAGGTGCCGGAGGAGCGCGGAGCGGTTCTCCCTGAGCGTCACGGCGATGACGTCGAAGCGCACGTTCGTCACCTCGGGGTGAAGGGAGACGTACATGAGGGCGAGGCGCGTGTAGGTTTTCCGCTTGCGCACCCCGACGGCAAGCTCGGGCGCCAGGGGGTCGCCTCCCCTGTCGACCCTCGTCTTGACCTCCACGAGGACGGTCTCGTCGCCGTCGCGGGCGACGACGTCCGCCTCGCCGCAGACGCAGCGCCAGTTGCGGTCCACGACCTCGTACCCGCGACGCACGAGGTAGCTCGCCGCGATCGCCTCGCCCTCGAGCCCGACCTCCCTCGTGCTGTAGCTGCTCACCGGCTTGTCCCTCGGCACAACGGAGAAGTCCAGGGGCTCGCATTCGTCCTCGCGCCCGACCGCGGCCACGTCCGGGAGGGCCTTCCTCGCGGGGTCCGCACGGACGCCCGCTCGCGACCGCCGTCCTGGAACGCCCTTCGAGCCCTCCAGCACCTCCATCACCTCAGGGACCGTCTTCGCCATGCCTGCCTCCCTCGTCCGTTTCGGACCCAAGAGCATGACAGGTCGCCCCGCGCGGTGCCTTGTCGCACCCTCGCAGGAAGCTGGCACCGGTCTCTCACGCGCGGCCCCGGCCGCCACGGCATAGCCGCTCTGGACGGTGGCCCTGGGCGCCCGGGGCTCGTTCACATCACTTGTCGTACTAGTGCGGATTTGTGCCTACAAGAAGTTTCCACAGAAGGTCACCCGGTGCACGGGCGTGAGACCGAGCTCGCGAATCGCCTCGATGTGGGCCCTCGACCCGTAGCCCTTGCACTCGGCGAGGTGGTATCCGGGGTACTCCGAGTCCAGGCCGACCATGATCGCGTCTCGCGTCACCTTGGCGACGATGGAGGCGGCGGCGATGCACGCGACGCGCGCGTCCCCCTTGACGAGGGTCTTCTCCTTTGGGTGCACGTGGACGGGGTTGCCGTCTATGAGGACGCAGTCCGGCTCCACACCGGTGTCCTCTATCGCCTGCGACATGGCCACCCTGAGGGCCACGCGCATGCCGAGCGCGTCGATCGACTCGGGCGGGACGTGCGCGATGCCGATCGCGACGGCGACCTCTGCGATCCGCGCCGCCACCTCCTCGCGGCGCGTGGGCGTGAGCTGCTTGGAGTCGTTGAGGCCCCAGACGACGGGCTCGGGCGGCAGAACGACTGCCCCCACGGTGAGCGGTCCCGCGATCGAGCCCCTCCCCACCTCGTCGACGCCCACCACGAGGCCCTCCCCGCCGAGCTCGCGCTGCAGCTCGTACATGGCGATGACGCGCTCGCGCTCCGCGCGCTCCCGCTCGAGCCGCCTGCGAGCCGACGCGACGGCCTGCTGGACCTGCCTCCTGTCGTCCTCGGAGTACCTCTCCACGAGCTCGTCCAGGTCCTCGAAGGCCGCACCCCTGACCTGACGAGCGACCTCGCCTGCAGTCGGCCTCCGTCCGCCCTCCATGTGAACCGCCTCCCACGCGCACGCTACGGGCCACCCCTCGCCCCGGGCGCCCCGTTGCGTCCGGGACCGCGCGGGCGTGATCCCTGTTGAAAAAGAGAGGGGCCGCCCGAAGGCGGCCCCTCCAACCTGTGCAAGTGCTCCTGCTAGCGCTTCTCGCGAAGACGCGCGGCCTTGCCGACGCGGTCGCGGAGGTAGTAGAGCTTCGCGCGACGGACGCGGCCGTGGCGCAGGACCTCGAGCTTGGCGATCTTGGGGCTGTGCACGGGGAAGGTGCGCTCGACGCCAATGCCGAAGGAGATCTTGCGGACGGTGAAGGTCTCGCGGGCGCCCGCACCGCTCATGCGGATGACGTCACCCTGGAAGACCTGCTCGCGCTCGCGGTCGCCCTCCTTGATGCGGTAGTGCACCTTCACGTTGTCACCAACGCGAAGCTCGGGCAGGTCCTTGCGGATCTGCTTGCTCTCGATTGCAGCGATGTAGTCCATCTTGTCCTCATCTCTAGAGGTGCCGACGCCAGGCGAACGGCACATAGGCTTGCACACAAGAGGAAAGTATAGGGCAAGGCGCCTGCTCGGGCAACGCACAGGCGATTTCCACAAGCTCTGGACATCCGTGCCACACCCTCGCGGCCGGCAGCGTGGCGCGCGGACGGAAGCGGCGGACGTCCGCCGGCGTCTCTACAGGCAGAAGCCGACGACGTAGGCGGAGCTCTCGTCGGGGTTGCCGTACCCCTTCGGGACGCCCGAGTTCATCACCTGGTAGAAGAGGTCGTTCGCGCCCGAGTGGGCCCAGTTGGCCCCCTGCGGCGTCCGGTACCACCAAGTGGACCTCCCGGTGCTCCCGTCGAGCCTCAAGAAGCCGTCCCCGGCGCTCGTCGCGGTGACCCCGTGCTCGGCGAAGGCCAGGTACTGGTAGCCCTCCTGGTTGAGGGACTCGTCGATCCCCCAGCCGTCGTCGCCGTACGTGTCCGTCTCCCAGGTGACGGTCCCGCACACCTCCTTGGGCGAGAAGAGCCACAGCTCGTCAGTCGTCGCCGAAACCTCCTCCGGCGCGTTCGTGTCGCCCACGTTGTTCGTGAGCTTGGTCACCGGCACGATCGCCTGCCGCAGGTCATCCGGCAGGAGGGCGAGCCCGTCGCTCGCGAGCCAGGCCCGTGCGTGGCTCGACTCCCAGCCGCCTTCCGCGGTGGGCCCCTCGTTCATCGGGCCGCGAGCGAGCGCGCCGACCGACATGAGCGTGAGCCCCGCCTTGCCCGAGCCGTCCGCCTTATCGTCGTGGAGGACGTCGATCACGCGGACGTCGATCGAGTAGCCGTTCGTGAGGTCGGCCCGGATGGTGTCCTGGGTGAGGCTGCCGTCCTCCTCGACGATGCCATAGGATCGCGCGACCTCCCGCGCGGCAACCCCGTCCGCCGCCGCCTCGATCCTGTCTGCGGCCTCCCTGAGGGCAGCCCACGAGAGGTCGGATAGCCGCGCCTGCGCGGGGCCCGCCGTGGGCCGCGGCTGCTCCTGGGCCTCGTCCAGGGCGGGTTGAGCGCCCTGCGCCCAGGGGAGGAGCCCCTTGGCCGATGCGGCGAGGTAGAGCACGCACGCGCAGGCGGCGAGCGCCGCCAAGCCCGCGACCACCCGTGCCGCCGCCCTCGCCCTGCCGCTCCCAGATGACATGCCAGACCCCTCTCTTCGCTCCTCGGTCCGTAGGCATCGTAGCATGCGCCGCCTGTCCGACCGCCCGCCCCCGTGCGGTCGCGACGCCGCTCTATGAATCCCGATTACCCAAACCGCCTTTCGATGGACATGGCGACGTTTGACCTTCTGACGTGACGCCCGTATTTTGTTCCTACAAGCGCGCGGGATTCCTTATTCCCGCAATGCGTTGTCCCCCCAATCGCCCTTCGCCTCGTGCGGAGGGCGTTTTGCCATAGGCGACCCTTCCTTCGTCACGCGCGTCGAGCACGCCGCTCTCCCCTGTGCCCTCCACCGGTCCTGCGTTCGCGCGACGTCCACGCAAAGAGGGCCGGGAGGACTTGCTCCTCCCGGCCCTCAGGCTGCCTGAGCCGATCTAGCCAGCCGGCCTCGTTATCGCGTCGAGGCTACTTCTCGAGCTTCTTGGGGCCGCCGTTCGACTCGATCTTCGCCTGGGCGCAGGCGAGGCGGGCGACGGGCACGCGATAGGGCGAGCAGGACACGTAGTCGAGCCCGAGGTCGTAGTACATGTGGATGGAGTCGGGGTCGCCGCCGGTCTCGCCGCAGACGCCGCAGACGATGGTCGGGTTGGCCTTGTGGCCGCCCTCGACGCCCATCTTGACCATCTTCGCGACGCCGTAGTCCAGCGTCTCGAACGGGTTGGTCTTGAGGATCTTCTTGGAGAGGTACTGCGGGATGAAGGCGGACTCGACATCGTCGCGCGAGAACCCGAAGGTGGTCTGCGTGAGGTCGTTGGTGCCGAAGGAGAAGAAGTCGGCGTACTGGCCGATCTCGTCTGCGGTGACGGCAGCGCGCGGCAGCTCGATCATGCAGCCGATCGGGATGTCGAGCTCGACGCCCTCGGCCTCGGCGACCGCCTTGACGCCGGCCTCGACCTGCTCGCGGACGAGCTTGAGCTCCTCGACCGTGGAGATGAGCGGGACCATGATCTCCGGCTTCGGGTTGAGGCCCTGCTTGATGAGGTGGGCAGCGGCGCTCGCGATGGCGCGGACCTGCATGTCGTTGAGCTCGGGGTAGACGATGCCAAGGCGGCAGCCGCGCAGGCCGAGCATGGGGTTTGCCTCCTGGAAGGAGTCCAGGCGGGCCAGGCGGTCGCGCATGGCCTTGAGCTGGGACTCGGTCTCACCACGGCCCTCGGCGCGGGCGATCTCGACCGCGAGGTCGCGCGGGTTGTCGAGGAACTCGTGCAGGGGCGGATCGAGCAGGCGGACGATGACCGTCTTGCCGTCCATGGCCTTGAACATGCCCTCGAAGTCGCCGGTCTGCGCCGTCAGGAGCTGGCCCAGGGCCTGCTGCTTCTGGCCGTCGTTGTCGGCGAGGATGAAGGACTGGATGATCTGCTTGCGGTCGCCCAGGAACATGTGCTCGGTGCGGTCGAGGCCGATGCCCTCGGCGCCGAAGTCGACGGAGAGCTGCGCGTCCGCGGGGTTGTCGGCGTTGGTGCGCACGCCGAAGATGCGGCCGCGGGAGGCGTCGTGACGGACGTCGTCCGCCCAGGTGAGGATGGTCTCGAGGTCGCCGGTCAGAGACGGGCGCGTCAGGGGCACGGCGCCCTTGATGATGTCGCCCGTGGTGCCGTTGATGGAGATGATGTCGCCCTCGTGCAGGACCACGTCGGTGCCGGAGACGACGACCTCCTTGGCCTTGGCGTCGATCTTCAGCGCCTCGGCGCCGCAGACGCACGGCGCGCCCATGCCGCGGGCGATGACGGCGGCGTGCGAGGTCTTGCCGCCGTGGGACGTGAGGATGCCCTCGGCCGCGACCATGCCCTTGAGGTCGTCAGGCGTGGTCTCCCAGCGGACCAGGATGCAGGGCTTCTCGCGGTTCTTGTAGGAGACGGCGGCGTCGGAGGAGAAGACGACGGCGCCGACCGCGGCACCGGGCGAGGCGTTCATGCCCTTGGCGATGACGTCGTACTTTGCCTTCGGGTCGAACTGCGGGTGCAGGAGCTGGTCGAGCTGCTCAGGAGCGACGCGCATGATGGCCTGCTCCTTGGTGATGCGGCCCTCCTCGACCATCTGCATGGCGACCTTGAGTGCGGAGAGCGCGGTGCGCTTGCCCACGCGGGTCTGCAGCATCCAGAGCTTGCCCTCCTGGATGGTGAACTCGAGGTCCATCATGTCCGCGTAGTGGTCCTCGAGGATCTCGAAGACGTGATAGAGGTCCTTGCCCGCCTGCTCAAGGCCGGGGGTCTTGGGGAGGTCGGCGATCGGCTCGGTGTTGCGGATGCCGGCGACGACGTCCTCGCCCTGGGCGTTGACCAGGAAGTCACCGTAGCGCTCGTTGGTGCCGTCGGCGGGGTTGCGCGTGAAGGCGACGCCGGTCGCGGAGGTCTCGCCCATGTTGCCGAAGACCATGACCTGGACGTTGACGGCGGTGCCGAGCGTGTCGTCGATCTTGTTCTGCTTGCGGTACAGGATCGCGCGCGGGGTGTTCCAGGAGCCGAAGACGGCCTGCTCGGCAAGGCGCAGCTGCAGCAGCGGGTCCTGCGGGAAGGAGGCGATGCCGTCGGGCGCGACCTCGGGGTGAGCCTGGGAGTCGACGTTCTTGGCAAAGATGCCCTTGAAGGTCTCGGTGAGGTCCTTCAGGTCGGCCGCGTCGAGCTCGGTGTCGAGCTTCACGCCCTTCTCGGCCTTCTTCTCGTTGATGGCGTCCTCGAAGAGCTGGCCGTCGACGCCCATGACGACGTCGGAGAACATCTGGATGAAGCGGCGGTAGGAGTCCCAGCCGAAGCGCTCGTTGTTTGTCTTCTTGATGAGGCCGAGGACGGAGCGGTCGTTCAGGCCGAGGTTCAGGACCGTGTCCATCATGCCGGGCATGGAGAAGGGCGCGCCGGAGCGGACGGAGACCAGGAGCGGGTCGTTCTCGTCGCCGAGCTTCTTGCCCATGCGCTTCTCGAGGTCCTTGCGATATTCGTCGATCTCGTCGAGAACGCCCTCGGGCCAGACGTTGCCCGCGCCGGAGTAGGCGACGCAGGTCTGGCAGGTGATGGTGAATCCCGGAGGAACGGGAAGGCCGATGTTAGCCATCTCGGCAAGGTTGGCGCCCTTGCCGCCAGTGATCCACTTGGCCTCGTCGACGGTCTTACCGGCAACCTCGGTGACGTTGTTGCCGGCTTCGTCGTGACCGAAGCGATATACGTGCTTCTCAGCCATGTTGCTCCTTCTCTTGCTCGATTGCCTTGCCGCGTCTAAGCGACCCTCGCCCCGCACCTACGCAAGGATGTGGATGCAGAACAAAATGATTTTAATCGCTTCGATTTCATAGCTCCGACACAAGCACTTCGCGGCCGCATGCCAACCGTTCGGCAGTATCTCCGGCAAGAAGAAGGGAGAAACCCTAGCATGTAGAGTTTCTCCCTTCTGTGTACTACCTATCTGCCCAGCAGGCGTCCGCGGCCCCTACTTGGCGAGCTGGTCCCTCAGGGCGCCGACCTTGTTGTTGGGCTCCTCGCCGGAGAGCGTGGCGATCACCGAGATGGCAGGCCCGAGCAGGTCGATCGAGGGGATGCCCCTGCTCTCGAGCAGCCCGCGCACCTCGCGGCGCATGTTCTTGTCGCTGAAGGTGTGGAAGACGGCCATCGGACGGTCCGGCTGGACGTTCTCGTCGAGGAACTTCTCCACCGTCGCCAGGTCCTTCGCGTCGTGAAGGCGGACGATGTCCACGGAGTCCGGTCCGAACTGGGCCGCCGCGGCCATCACGACCACGTTGGCCGTCTCGCCTCGCGCGTCCGACATGACGAAGATCAACGGCTTCACGTTCTCGAGTACTACGCCCTCGTCAAGATCGAGGATGCCCATGTCTCTCCTCCCAACCCGGAATCAGACCACCGGGGACAATGACTGCTACTTACGGGAGAGGACCGCGAAGTCGGCGACGTCACGGAAGACGCCGACGAACTTGTTCAGCAGACGCAGACGGTTCTCCCTTACCTTAGTGTCATCGTCCATGACAAGGACGTCATCAAAGAATTGGTCGATTGGCTCCCTCAAATCGGCGAGAGCGGCGCAGGCGCTGGTGAAGTCAGCCTCCGCGATGGTCGAGGCCACCTTCTCGGCCCCCTTCTTGCAGGCAGCGAGGAGCGCGCGCTCCGGCTCCGTCAGGGCCGACTCGTCGACGTCGTCACCGAGCGTGGCGTCGGTCAGGTGAGAGGCTCGCGCGAAGGCGGTGGCGAGGTCATCGAAGACCTCGGTCTCGCCGGCACGGGCGTCCTCGAGGGCGTGGGCGCGCGCGAGGAACTGCGTCGGATCGATGACGCCGACCGAGGAGACGGCCTCGATCGTGTCGGGCGAGACGCCCTCGTCCTTGGCGATGGAGGCGAGGCGGCCGGCGAAGAAGGACTCCACGTCGGCGGCGACCTTCTCCGCGTCGAACTCGAGGCCCTGCTCGGCGTAGGACCGAAGCGCCTTGGCGATGAGCCCCTTGAGGTCGACGCCCTCGAGGGTCCTCAGCATCGCGATGACGCCGATCGCGGAGCGGCGCACCGCGAAGGGGTCCGAGGAGCCGGTGGGCGGCTCGTCGATAGCGAAGAGGCCGCAGATCGTATCGAGCTTGTCGGCGATGGCAACGGCCTTGCCGACGGTGTCGCCCGGGAGCTCGTCGCCCGCGAAGCGGGGGCGGTAGTGCTCGGTGATGGCGCGCGAGACGACCTCGGGCTCCCCGGCTGCGGCCGCGTAGTAGCCGCCCATGACGCCCTGCTGGTTGGTGAACTCGACGACGGCCTGGCTGACGAGGTCTGCCTTGGCGAGAAGCGCCGCGCGCGCGGCGAGCTTGGCCTCGGCGGCGTCGCCGGCCTCGGTGCAGACCTCGGGCGCGAGGGCCTCCATGCGGTGCGCCTTCTGGAGCATCGTGCCGAGCTTCTCCTGGAAGGCGACCTTGCCGAGCCTCTCCACGAACTCGTCCATCGGAACCTTGAGGTCCTCCTCGTAGAAGAACTTCGCGTCGTCGAGGCGCGGGCGCACGACGCGCTCGTTACCGGCGATGACCGTCTCGTTGCAGCGCGGGTCGGCGTTGGAGACGATGACGAACTTGCGCGTCAGCCTGCCGTCCTTGTCGTAGATCGGGAAGTAGCGCTGGTTGGAGAGCATGGAATCGCAGATGATCTCGTGCGGGACCTTGAGGAACTCCTCGTCGAACTCGCCCACGAGTACCGTCGGCCACTCGCAGAGGTTCACGACCTCCTCGTAGGTGCCCTTGGGGGTCTCGACGTGGCAGCCGTCCATCTCGGACTCGATCTTCTCGATGCCCTGGCGGATCACCTCGTCGCGGCGCCTCTCGGTGAGCACGTGCGCGGACTCGAGCACGGCCTCGTAGGCGCTCGGCTCGCTCACCACGTGCTCGCCCGGGCCGAGGACCCTGTGGCCACGGGTGGTGTTGGAGCTCGTGACGTCCGCGTAGGTCACCGGGACGACCTCGGAGCCGAACAGGCAGCAGATCCAGCGGATCGGACGCACGAAGGTCGCGTGCTCGGAGCCCCAGCGCTGGCTGCGATAGTTGGGCCACTGCAGTCCCGCGATCGTCGTCTCGGAGATCTCCGAGAGGATCGGCAGGGCCGGCTTGGAGTCGACGTGCAGCTCGGCGAAGACGTGCTCGCGGCCGTCCGCGCCCTCGCGGCGGACGAGCTGGTCGGCCGTGAGGCCCGCCTTGCGCGCGAATCCCTCGGCGGCCTTGGTCGGCCTGCCCTCGGCGTCGAAGGCGATGTCGGCCGCAGGGCCCTGCTTGACCTCGTTGACCTCGGACGTGGACTCGGCTACGCCGGAGACGATCACGGTAAGCCTGCGCGGCGACGAGCAGGTGCGGACCTCTCCGTGCGCGAGCCCGGCCTCGTCGAGCTTGCCGGCGACCAGCTTGGAGAGCTGGCGCTGGGCGTTCATGAGCGGTGCCGAGGGCATCTCCTCGGTGCCTATCTCGAGTAGGAAATCCCTGGTGTCTGCCATCTAGGCCACCTCCCCCTTCTGGGCGTCATCGTCTTTTCCGGCGACCTCGGCGAGGTACGCCTCGCAGCAGAGCTTCGCGACCTCGCGCACGCGCAGGATGTAGTTGGCGCGCTCGGTAGCGGAGATGGCGCCGCGGGAGTCCAGCAGGTTGAACGCGTGGCTGCACTTGAGGACGCAGTCGTAGGCGGGCAGCGGCAGGTGCGCCCTCAGGCAGGAGTGGCACTCCTCCTCGTAGTCGTCGAACTTGTTGCGCATCATCTCGACGTTGGCGATCTCGAAGTTGTAGGCGGAGAACTCGCGCTCGTTCTCGAGGAAGACGTCGCCGTAGGTCATGGGCTTGCCGCCGGGCAGATAGCTCCAGACGAGGTCGTAGACGGAGTCCACGCCCTGGATGTACATGGCGATCCTCTCGAGGCCATAGGTTATCTCGACCGGCACGGGGTCAACGTCGATGCCGCCCACCTGCTGGAAGTAGGTGAACTGCGTGCACTCCATCCCGTCGATCCAGACCTCCCAGCCCAAGCCCCAGGCGCCGAGGGTCGGGCTCTCCCAGTCGTCCTCGACGAAGCGGACGTCGTGGTCCTTGGGGTCGAGGCCGATGGCCGCGAGCGAGCCCAAGAAGAGGTCCTGCGAGTCGACCGGCGACGGCTTGATGAGGACCTGATACTGGTAGTAGTGCTGCATGCGGTTGGGGTTCTCGCCATAGCGCCCGTCCGCGGGCCGGCGGCAAGGCTGCGGGTAGGCCGTGCGCCACGCGGCGGGGCCGAGGGAGCGCAGGGTCGTCGCGGTGTGGAAGGTACCCGCGCCGACCTCGCTGTCGTAGGGCTGCATGACGGTGCAGCCGAGCTCCGCCCAATAGTGTGTGAGCTTCAAGATCATGTCCTGGAAGGTAAGCGAGTTGTCTCTCATACCCCGTCCTTTCCCGCTCGTTGGCGCTCCATACGCTTACTTGAGGTGCGATGCCTTCGCGCGGCCCCCCAACCGCGCGCCCTCGCCTCCTAGAGGCCCCCAGCATCGGGGAGGGGCCAGAATATGAACGCGGCGTGGGACGTCACGTCGCTCACGCTGATGGGACCGAAGTAGCGCGAGTCGAGAGAGTTCGTCCTGTTGTCGCCCATGACCCAGAGGCAGCCCTCGGGCACGGTATACGGATAGCTTAGCCCACCGTCCACCACGTTGGTAGGCAGGGGCTCGGTCGGCTTGCCCTCGGTGTAGCTCTCCTGCTGGGGCAAGCCGTCGATGTAGAGGACGCCGTCGTGCATGTCGACAGTCTGCCCGCCGACGGCGACCACGCGCTTGATGAGGGTGACCGAGGGGTCCTGCGGGTCGTTGAAGGTGACGACGTCGCCTGCCCTGGGTCCCGCCAACCGGTAGCTGACCTTCTCTCCCACCAGCCTGTCGCCCTCCTGGATGGTCTCGAGCATCGAGCCCGACGGGACGATGTACACCTCGAAGACGAAGGTCCTGAGCAGCACCGCTATCACGAGCGCCACTGCGATCGTGACGACCCAGTCCAGGGCCGCCCTTCCTGCTCCCCTGCGGCCCATCCCGGCCTCCCTAATCCGCCTTCTCGGCTTCGCCTTCCCCAAGGGGCCCCTTCGCGGCCTCGCGCGCCCAGGCACGCTCCTCCTCGGTGAGCTCGGCGCCCTCGAGGAGGTCCGGACGCCAGAGTGCCGTCCGCTCCACCGAGCTCCTCCTGCGCCAGGCGCGCACTGCGGCGTGGTCCCCGGATAGTAGCACGGGCGGGACCTCGAGGCCCTCGAAGTTCGCCGGCCTCGTGTACTGGGCGTATTCGAGGAGGCCGTCCGAGAAGCTCTCGTCCTCCGCGCTCTTCTCGTCTCCGAGGGCGCCGGGAAGGAGCCTCACGACCGAGTCGATGACGACGAGGGCGGCGAGCTCCCCACCGGTGAGCACGTAGTCGCCCAGCGAGAGCGTCTCGTCCGCGAGCTCGTAGGCCCGCTCGTCCATCCCCTCGTAGCGCCCGCAGACCAGCAGCACCCGGTCCATGGCGGCCAGCCGCCTCGCCGCGGACTCGTCGTAGCGCTCGCCGCAGGGCGAGAAGAACACGACGTGCGGGCGCTCCTCGTGCATAGCCGATATGGCCCGCACCGCCTCGAAGATGGGGGCGGGCTTCATGAGCATCCCCTGGCCGCCGCCGAAGGGCGCGTCGTCCACGGTACGGTGCCTGTCATGCGTCCAGTCTCGCAGGTCGTAGGCACAGAACTCGAAGATTCCCCGCCTCTGGGCGCGCCCCATGATCGACTCGTCGAGGTAGGGGGCGAACACCTGCGGGAAGACCGACAGGGTCTCGAACCTCATGCCTCGTCCCCCTCGGAGTCTCCCCTGCGAAGCTCTTCCAATAGATGCGCGGGGACGCTCACGGCCACCTCGCCGTCTGCCGCGAGCGTCGCGCCTATGGCGTCCACCACGGGCAGGAGCAGCTCGCCTGCGCCCGTGTCGATCGCCCAGACGTCGTGCGCGGGGGTGCGGATGACCTCGGCGACCCTGCCGAGCTCCCCCGCCGAGGCGTCCGTCACCGTGCGTCCGACCATCGTCTCCGCGTCCATGAGCTCCACGTCCGCCGGGAGGTCCTCGCGCCGCGCGAGCAGGTAGCGGCCGCGCAGGCCCTCCGCCGCGTCGAGGTCCGACACGCCGGAGAGCGCCACGAGCTGGCTCGCGCGCGCCCCTCCCGAGTCCGCGCGCTCGACCACGTGGAAGCGGTCTCCCTTGAGCCGCGGCGGGACGACCGCCACGCGCATGCCCTCGTGCATGAGAGGGGGAAGCCCGTGGACGGACGCCGCCACGAACTCCCCCCTCTTGCCATGGGCCTTCTCTATGTGGGCTATGAGCTTGTAGTCGCTGATCAAGATGACCTAACCCAACACCTCGACCTCGACCGAGGTCCCCACGCGCTGGCCGAGCGCGCGGGCGAGGGTCCTGATCGCCTTGATCGTGCGACCACGGCGACCGATAATCCTCCCCGCGTCCTCCTCGGCGCAGCTCACCTCGATGAGGGAGCCCTCCTCGCCGTCGGTGACGTCGAGGGAGACCGCATCCTCATCGTCGACAAGGCCGCATACGATGTACTCAACGAGGTCAGCTACCTTGTCCGAGGGCATCTCCTCAGAGGCGTCATCGAGAGCCTCCTCGTCGACCATGTCCTGTGCAGCCACGATTTACTCTTCGGAGCTGGCGGCCTTGGCAGCCTGCTTCTTGGAGACCTTCTGCTTCTTCTCGGGAGCAGTGGCACCGGTGCGCACGATGTCGATCAGGTGGGCGACGGTGTTGGAGGGCTGGGCGCCCTTGGAGATCCACTCGTCGATCTTCTCGAGGTCGAGCTCGATGGTCTTGGGGTTGGTCAGCGGGTTGTAGCGGCCGACCTGCTCGATGTAGCGGCCGTCACGCGGCATGCGGCCGTCTGCGACGACGACGCGGTAGTAGGGGCGCTTCTTGGCACCGTGGCGTGCCATACGAATCTTGACTGCCAATGAAAACTCCTTCAGACGAGCGGCGCTGGGGTGTGTGGTGTAGGCCGCACCGCTAAGCCATACAAGCAGTAGGTAATGATACGACATGGCCCAGAGTCTGCAAAGTGCAGTTTCTGTGAATTGGCGTCGAATCGCCCCTGAATACGTTCCCAGACTGGCGGGCATTCAGAAAGCTTTGAGTGTCAGGGCGTAATATCCTCTCAAGCTTCGCCTTGTAAAAGAGTATGCAGTGCGTGGCACTGCTACCGAAGGGGGCCACATGAACATTCTCGTTGTCGAAGACGAGCGCAATCTCGCAGACGCCATCTGCCACATCCTCGAGGACGCCTCGTTCAACGCAGAGGCGGCCTACGACGGCAAAGCCGGGCTCGCGAGCGCTCAGAGCGGCCTCTACGACGCGATCGTACTCGACGTCATGCTCCCGGGCATGAACGGCTTCGACCTGGTGCACGAGCTGCGCCGCACGGGCAACGCCATCCCCGTCCTCATGCTCACGGCGCGCACCGCCACGACGGACAAGGTCGAGGGCCTCGACGCGGGCGCGGACGACTACATGACCAAGCCCTTCGAGGCCCCCGAGCTCCTCGCGCGCCTGCGCGCCCTCACCAGGCGCAAGGGGGACGTGATCCTCGACGTCGCGACCTTCGGTGACCTCAAGCTCGACCTCAACACGCACGACCTGTCCTGCGAGTCCAGGAGCGTCCACCTGTCCGGCAAGGAGTTCGAGGTCATGCGGATGCTCATGAGCTCCAACTCGCGCGTCGTCTCCAAGCAGGACCTCCTGACCCGCGTCTGGGGCATGGACGGCGAGGCGTCGGAGAATTCCGTCGAGGCCTACATCTCGTTCCTCCGCAAGAAGATCAACCACCTACACTCTAAGGTGCTCATCACGACGCTGAGGATGCTCGGCTACCGCCTGGAGGTGCTGGACCAGTAGGCGCGCCGCGTCCGCTAGGAGTGGCACATGCTGAAGAGGCTCAGGCGAAAGCTCGTCGCCGTCATCCTGGTCATGGTCGGGTCCGTCCTCGTCCTGGCGTTCTCCACCTCGTTCTTCTCGCTGTACCACACGCAGCAGGGGGTCATCTCGGAGGCGCTCGAGCTCGGCCTGAGCGGCAACGTCCGCAGCATCTCCGAGTACCCCGCGGGCAGCTCGGAGGCGCGCGCCCCCAAGGTGCTCGCCATCACGGTCGACGTGGACCAGAGCGGCGTGGTCCTCGAGTCCAACTACAGCTCCGTCGTCATCGACAAGGACGTCTTCAGGAAGATCCTCGAGACGGCCTCCCGCTCCGAGTCCTCCGAGGGCTACGACGCCACGGCGCACGTCGCCTGGCGCAAGGCCCTCCTCTCCGACGGCGCCCTGCGCGTGGCGATGGTCGACACCTACGGGTCCTACTACTCCCTTCGCGCGCAGCTGCTCCAGGACGTGGCGATCGTCATCATGGGCCTCGCCGCGCTCGCCGCCATATCCTGGTGGCTCTCCGGCTGGATCCTGCAGCCGGTCGAGGACGCCTGGGAGCAGCAGCACCGCTTCATCGCCGACGCCTCCCACGAACTCAAGACGCCGCTCTCCGTGATCATCGCCAACACCGAGATCCTCCTCAGGGAGGAGGGGCTCCCCGCCGGCAGCCGCCGCTGGATCGAGAGCACCGCCGACGAGTCGTCCCACATGAAGGGGCTCGTCGAGGAGCTGCTCGAGCTTGCACGCGCCGACGAGGACCAGCTCGGGGCGGGCGGCATCTCGCGCAAGGACGACGTGGACCTCTCCGAGGTGGTCGAGAGCGCCTCCCTCGAGTTCGACGCCGTGGCCTTCGAGCGCGGCTCGGTCATCGAGGACTCGATCGAGGGCGACGTCCACGTCACCGGAGACGAGGTGTGGCTCTCGCGGCTGGTGAGGATCCTGCTCGACAACGCCTGCAAGTACGCCTACGCGGGCACCACGGTCACGGTCTCCCTCAGGCGGCAGGGCCGCAGCTGCGTCCTTTCTGTCACGAACGTGGGGGACGTCATCGCGCCCGAAGACCTCAAGCACATCTTCGACCGCTTCTACCGCACGGACCAGGCCCGCTCGAGGGACCCCAGGGCGGGCGGCTTCGGGCTCGGGCTCGCCATCGCCAAGTCCGTCGCCATCTCCTCCGGGGGCGACATCCACGCCACGAGCAGCGAGGAGGCGGGCACGACGCTCTCGGTGACCCTCCCCCTGAGGCAGCCCTCGCAGCTCCGCGGGCAGGCCTAGCCATGGGCGGAGAAGGGCCTCTGCACGAGGAGGCCAGCGCGCGGGGCCCCCTGGAGGGGCGCAGACGCGGCGAGGGGGCGCGGCGCCCGAGGTCTCCGCTCGCAGGCGGCCTCGCGTGGGAGGGGCCCGCGATCGGCCTCCTCGACCTCGACGCCTTCTTCGCCTCCGTCGAGCGCCTCGACCACCCAGAGCTCGCCGGGCGCCCCCTCATCGTCGGTGGCTCGACGGAGCACAGGGGCGTCGTCTCCTGCGCCTCCTACGAGGCAAGGGCGTTCGGCGTCCATTCCGCCATGCCCTCGGCCCAGGCGCTCCGCCTCTGCCCCGACGCCGTCTGGACGACCGGGCACTTCGACCGCTACCGACAGGTGAGCGACGAGGTCATGGGCCTCATCCGCAACCGGACGCCCCGCGTCGAGCAGGTCTCCATCGACGAGGCCTTCTTCGACGTCACTCCGGGACGCGCCGGGCGCGACCCCATCCTCGTCTGCAGGGAGCTGCAGGAGGAGGTGAGCGCCCTCGGGGTGACCTGCTCCATCGGGCTCGGGACGAGCAAGACCATCGCCAAGGTCGCCTCGGAGCGCGACAAGCCGCGGGGCCTCACCATCGTCATGCCGGGCATGGAGGCCTCCTTCCTCGCACCCCTGCCGGTCCGCGCGATGAGCGGCATCGGCGCCGCCACCCAGGCCAAGCTCGCAGGGGCGGGGATACGGACCCTGGGGGAGCTCGGCCGCGCCGACCCCGTGGAGCTCGAGGCCCTGCTCGGCGTCTCCGGCCCCAGGCTCCGCGAGCGCGCCCTGGGCCGCGAGCGCAGCGTCGTTAGGCTCTCGAGCGAGCGCGAGGCGCCAAGGTCCGTCTCGAACGAGCGGACCTTCTCGCACGACCTCACGGAGGAGGCCGACGTGCTCGCGGCCATAGCGCACGTGAGCTCCCTCGTCGGCGCACGCCTGAGGAGGAAGGGCCTCAGCGGTCGGCGCGTGACCCTGAAGCTCAAGTTCGACGCGACCACGACCCACACGGCCCAGTGCCAGCTCGAGGACGCGACCGACAACGAGGCCGTCTTCGGGCGCGCCGCCCGGGGGCTCCTTCGCGTCGCCTGGAGCCCGGGCACCCCCGTCAGGCTTGTGGGCGTCGCCGTGTCGGACTTCTCCGCGAGGCCGACCCAGCTCAGGCTCTTCGACGACGCGCCCTCCGACGAGCCCGCAAGCGCACCCGACCCGCACGAGACGCGGACCGAGAGGGGCGCGAGCCCCCGCACACGCGCCGCGAGGAGCCTCGAGCGCGCCGATCGCGACGAGCGCATGCGCGAGCTGAGCGTCACCGCGGACCGGCTGCGGGAGCGCTTCGGCAAGAACGCCGTGTCGTTCGGACGCGACCTCAGGATGAGGGACGCATCCTCCGACACGGCGCCCATGGACAAGGACGACGACTAGTTCGGGGCGCCCGCTCCGGCGCCCCGCGATTCGTGTCCCGCTATTCCTCCCCAGCCGGCCCGTCCTTCTCGGCCGCACCCTCCGCGACCGCCGCCGTGGGCGCGACCTCCTCCAGGCCAAGCGCGCCCTCGAGGTCGAGCGGCACGCGCGGGGCCTCGCCCCACAGCCGCTCGAGGCGGTAGTACTCGCGCACCTCGGGGTCGAAGACGTGGACGACGAGCGACCCGTAGTCCAGAAGGACCCACCTGGTGCCGTTCTGTCCCTCTCTCGCAAGGGGCTTCACCTGCGCGTTCTTCCAGACGCGCTCCTCGATGCCGTCGACAACGGCGTCCATCAGGTGCGCGTTGCCGGCGCTTGCGATCAGGAAGTAGTCGCAGACGTCGGACAGCTCCGTGAGGTCGAGCAGGACGATGTCCTGCGCCTTCTTCTCGTCCGCGGCGATGGCGGCGACCTTAGCGAGCTCCAGGGGGGTTATGCTCATGTACTCCTGCCTTCTCTTCACTTGAGTGCGTTTCCTGCAGCCGCGCCGCGCGCCCGGCGCGCGGCGATGGCGTTGTACACGTCAATGGTACCCGGGTAGAGGTAGCGGGCGCCCTCGATCACGTAGACGATACCGCCGGTGAAGGACTCCCAGAAGACGTCGTCGAGGGAGGCGCGGCCGACGAGCGACCTCGTGCGCGCGATTCCGGCGCTCTCCCTTCTGAGCGGCTCTATGCCGTCGGCGACGAAGACCACCTCGTCGAGGGGGGACATGTCCTCGGCCGCCGTCGTGTGCCGCGCTATGGCCTGGAAGACGGGGGCCGCGAGCATGGGGTAGCGCTCGGGCAGCTCGCGGGCGGCGAGGATGCCGTGGAGGAGCGGCTCGACGAGCTCGAGGTCCACCCCCAGGTCCAGCCCCTCCTCGCGCGCGCGACGCAGGAGCTCCTCGGGCTCGAGCGCCTTGTCCCAGTCGTGCAAGAGTCCAGCCACCCGCGCGTCGAAGGGGTCCGCGCCGTAGAGGAGCGCGAGGTGGCAGGCGGTATCGGCGACGGAGAGGGAGTGCGCGAGGCGCCGGGGCCTCGCGGCCAGGCGCGCCCTCAGGTCGCGCTCGATCTCGTCCATGAGGGCGAGCTGGCCCTCGTCGAAGCTCGCCTCGCCGGCGACCGGGAGCCACGCCCCCGGCTCGCGCGAGCCCTCCCTCTTCCCGTCATGGGGCTTTCCCACGTTCTTCTCCCTAGTACTCGTTGGCGCGCGTCACGCGCGTGGAGCCGTAGCGGGTCGTTCGCGCCCCGTACAGCTTGTGCTTGTGGATGTATCCCGTCACGGGGTCCGGCGTGAGGTAGCGCAGGCTCTGGTTGTCCGCCACGCGCTGCCTCAGGTAGCTCGACGAGATGGCGAGCGCCGGGACCTCGAGGTAGATCACGTCGAGGTCGTAGCCGGACGAGGCGATGCTCTCCCGCGCGCGCTCGAGGTCGTAGCCAGGCCTCGTTGCGCCCACGAGCGTCGCCAGGCGGCCGATGCGCTCGGCGTGCCTCCAGGTCACGATCTCCTGGATCGCGTCAGCGCCGGTGATGAAGTAGAGCTCGACGTTGGGCGCGTAGATCTCGCGCAGCAGGGAGAGCGTCTCGACGGTGTAGGTGATCCCCTTGCGGTCGATCTCGAAGCGGCTTGCGAGGAAGTGCGGGTTGTCGGAGGTCGCGAGCAGGGTCATGGCGTAGCGGTCCTCGCCCGAGGAGACGCGCTTGTCCTGCTTGAAGGCGGGGCTGCCGGCCGGCATGAAGACGACCACGTCCAGGTTGAGGTCGTCGAAGGCCTGCTCGGCGGCCACGAGGTGGCCGTTGTGGATGGGGTCGAAGGTCCCGCCCATGATCCCGAGCCGGTAGGTCTTGCTCGGGTCTTGGCCGAGCAGCGGCAGGTCGCTCCTCTCGATGACGCCCTCGGCCACCCGCTCGACCTCCAGGGGATCCAGTCCCATGCTCGCCTCACTTCCGCCCATCGCATCCTCCAGCGCCCCGCTCGGCCCGCCTGCGCCCCGTCCCTAGAAGACCAGGAGCTCGTCTCTGTGGATGGCCGGCTGCGTCGCCTTGTCCGGCATGAACCGGCCGATCACGTCGAGCTGGAGGCCGCGCACGCGCACCATGTCCTCGGACGAGTAGCGCACGACGCCGCGCGCGATGAGGAAGCCGGACGCGTCGACCACGTCGACGACGTCGCCCTCCTCGTAGGTGCCCTCCGTCTTGGTGACGCCCACCGGCAGCAGCGACGCCCCCCTCTCCACGATAGCCCTCTTCGCTCCCTCGTCCACCGTGAGGCGGCCGTGTGTCACCTCGGCGAGGCCGATCCAGAGCTTGCGGCCGCTCTCGTGCGAGGAGCCCTCGTCCGCCTCGAAGCGCGTGCCGACCAGCTCGCCGCCCGCGACGCGCACGAGGATGTTGTCCGCGCGCCCCTCGCAGATGACGGTCGGGATGCCCGCGGCGATCATCGCCCGGGCGGCGCGGAGCTTGGAGCGCATGCCTCCCGTGCCGACCGAGCTTCCCGCGCCGCCCGCCATGGCCAGCACCTCGTCGTTCACGCTGGTGACGCGCCTCACGAGGCGCGCGGCGGGGTCGGTCTGGGGGTTTGCCGTGTAGAGGCCCGCGACGTCGGAGAGGATCACGTACAGGCTCGCTCCGAGCAGCGCCGAGACGATCGCGCCGAGCATGTCGTTGTCGCTGAAGGTGAACTCGGAGACGCTCACCGTGTCGTTCTCGTTCACGACCGGCACCGCGCCGAGCTCGAGCAGGCGGAAGAAGGTGTTCCGCGCGTTGAGGTAGCCCTCGCGGTCGGTCACGTCCCTCCTCGTGAGGAGCACCTGGCCGCAGGCTACGCCGCGCGAGGCGAGCTCCTTCGCGTAGGCCTCGGTGAGCGCGGCCTGGCCGGCCGCAGCGCACGCCTGCAGGCTCGGGATGTCCGTCGGCTTGGCCGAGAAGCCCAGGCGCTCCCTGCCGGCGGCGGCTGCGCCCGAGGAGACGAGGACTACGGGCCGGCCGCCGTGCCTCAGCTGCGCGATCTGGTCGATCAGGCGCGCGATGAAGGCCGCGTCCGGCCTGCCCGAGGCGTCGACGAGGGTCGAGGACCCGACCTTCACCACCACGAGCCCGTCCATCTCCTGCGGCAGGTACATCCCCTACCCCTCCTCGTCGAACTCGCTGACGACCTCGTCGTCGGCGTCTCGCAGCTCCGCGTACTCGTCCGTGCCATGGTTCGTCTCGAAGGTGAACGCGAACCCGAGGATGCGGACCTCGTCGCCGTCCCGGCAGCCCTCCTTGAGGAGCTTCTCCTCGAGGTGGATGCGCTCGAAGCGGTGCTCGAGGTAGGCGAGCGCCTCGGGGTTCTCCCAGTCCGTCTGGATGACCATGCGCTCGATGGCGCCGCCGGAGACGCGCCAGATGCCGCGCGACTCCTGCCTGACCGTAATCGTGCGGTCCCTGCGCTGGCGCTTGCGCTCCCACGCCGCGTTGAAGGCGTCGGGGGCCTCCGTCGCGCTGATCTGGCTCCTGAGCTCGGAGACCATGGTGGCGCAGCGCTCCACGAGGTCGTCGAGGCCGGCGCCGGTGACGGCCGAGACGCAGAAGAGCTCCCTGCCGTCCTCCTCCGCCGCCTGCCTGAGCCGCGCCACGGTCTCCTCGCACCCCGGCATGTCGCACTTGTTGGCGACCACGAGCTGCGGGCGCTCCGCGAGCTCGGTCGCGTAGGCCGCGAGCTCGGCGTTGATGGCGTGGTAGTCCGCGACCGGGTCGCGCTGCTCGAAGCCGCCCGTCACGTCGACGACGTGCAGGATGAGGGCCGTGCGCTCGATGTGGCGCAGGAACTGGTGGCCAAGCCCCCTGCCCTCGCTCGCGCCCTCGATGAGGCCGGGGACGTCGGCGGCGACGAAGGAGCGCGAGCCGTCCTTGGTCCTCACGACGCCGAGGTTGGGGACGAGGGTCGTGAAGGGGTAGTCCGCGATCTTGGGACGAGCGGCGGAGATGCGCGCGATGATCGAGCTCTTCCCCACGCTCGGCATGCCCACGAGGGCGGCGTCCGCCATGAGCTTCATCTCCAGCTCGATCCAGTGCTCCTGGGCGGGCTCACCCTTCTCCGCGAAGGCGGGCGCTCGCCTCACTGAGGTCACGAAGTGGATGTTGCCACGGCCGCCGATGCCACCGGGCGCCACGACCACGCGCTCCCCGGGCTGGGTGAGGTCCGCGATCTGGTAGACGGGCTCCTGCGTCCTCGGGTCGAGCTCATGGATGACGGTGCCGAGCGGGACCTTGAGGACGAGGTCGGCCCCGTCCTTGCCGTGGCGGCGCGCTCCCTGGCCGTGCGTGCCACGCTCCGCCCTGAAGTGGTGCTTGTAGCGGTAGTCGATGAGGGAGGAGAGCTGCGGGTCGGCCTCCACGATGACGTCGCCGCCGTTCCCGCCGTCGCCGCCATCCGGGCCGCCCTTGGGGACGAAGGCCTCGCGCCTGAAGGACATGCAGCCCGCCCCGCCGTCACCGCCCTTGACGTTGATCTTAGAGAGATCGGTAAAGCTCGCCACGAGGTGGTCCTTTCTCTAGTGTACTCCACCGCGAGTCCGCCCCGGCTAGCCCGGGACCGACTCCGACTTCACATAATAAAAGGGCCCCGCCGCAAAGACGAGGCCCCATCGCGATTGTTACGCAGCCTAGGCGGTGCGAACGTGCACGTAGTGCTTAGCGCCCTTCACGAACTCGACCGTACCGTCGGCGAGCGCGAAGAGGGTGTCGTCCTTGCCACGACCGACGTTCTCACCCGGCGTGATGTGCGTGCCACGCTGGCGGACGATAATCTGGCCGGTCTTGATTGCCTGGCCACCATAGATCTTGGTGCCGAGGCGCTGGGAGTTGGAGTCGCGACCGTTGCGCGAGGAGCCAAGGCCCTTCTTGTGTGCCATGTCATTACCTCTTATCTAGTCTTGGAGAACGGGACGTTAGGCCTCGGTCGAGGCGGCCTCGGCGGCCTCCTCGATGGGAAGCTCTGCGATCTGAAGCCTGGTGAGGTTCTGGCGATGGCCGCGGGTGCGGCTGTAGCGCTTGCGCTTCTTGAACTTGAAGATGACCTGCTTCTCACCCTTGTGCTGGTCGACGACCTCGGCGGTGACCTTCTTCTCGGCGAGTGCGGCGGCATCCACGACGGTGTTCTTGCCGTCATTGAGCATCAGGACGTCAAGGCTCACCTTGTCGCCAGGCTGCGCGTCGAGCTTCTCGACGTCGATGACGTCGCCCTTGGCAACCTTGTACTGCTTGCCACCAGTAGTAACGATAGCGTACATTTGGTAACTCCTCATTGCTGGTCTGAGTGCAACAGCTAACAATTATACGTGCGTATAGCGAGTAGTCAACAAAAATCCCCGTGGCCGTGGTGTAGGAGACCGTAGCTGGGCACACGGGGCACGTTTCTACTGTTCGGTATGCGCAGACCCAGAATAGCCCTGCTCGCCCTCCCCGAAGGTCATCTCGAGCGGCTCCACAAGACGCCCATCTTCCGTCGCGTGCCACTGGCCGAGCCTCGTGACGCGCGCATAGTCGAGCCGCGCGCCCAGGAGCGGCTCCTCCCCCATCGCCTTGTCGAAGAGGACGGCCGGCCTCAGGGAGGCCTCGTTGGTCGAGCGCGTCATGAGGTCGACGCGAAGCCCGTCGGGGGCCTCATCCACCGCGATCGAGACGAGGGTCTCCGTGAGGTCGACGCGCTTCGTCTTCTCGCCCCGCCGGTACTCCAGGGCGCCCCTGTCCCTCATGCGGGCGACCGCGCGCTCGAGGTCGCCCGCGTCGAGGCCCTCTCCCATGAGGTCGCAGGACCAGCGCGAGATCGTGGCCCAGGCCTCGAGCGCGGGCACCTTGCGCGGCAGGTAGGCCACGGCCTCGGGGGCGAGGCCTGCGGGGGTGGCGGCCCCGAGCGCCTCAAGCGCGAGGGCCGGCTCCACCCTCCTCGTGAGCATGAGGTCGAAGTACTCCGCCTGGGAGGAGGCCCCCACGGGCAGCGCCTGCGAGAACTGCACCCTCATGCGCCGCGCGAACCCGTTGCCCACAGAGAAGGGCAGCCCGGAGCGCCTCACGCTGCGCATGATCGTGTTCATCACCTCGAGGTGCCCGAGGAACGCCAGCCTCCCGTCCTTGCGGTAGCGCACCCGCAGCCTCCAGAGCACGAGCCCGTCATCGGTCACGATCGATCACCCGCCAGGTCGTTGTGGACCGACAGGGTCGGGCAGACGCCGCAGCCGACGCAGCTCGCCCTGGTGCAGTCCTCGGTGGTCACGCCGCGCGCGGCCCTTCTCCACTCCCGCTCGAGGAAGCCCCTCGAGACGCCGGGGGACGTGTGCTCCCAGGGCAGCCTGAGCGAGTGGTCGAAGGACTCCGAGGCGGTCTCGGCGAGGTCCACGCCCACGTTCCGCGCCGCCTCGCACCAGCGCTCGTAGGAGAACTGGTCGGACCAGGCGTCGAAGCGGCAGCCCAGCCGCCACGCCTCCATCACGAGGTCGAAGCCGCGCCGCCCCATCTTGGAGAGGGCGGCCTCCACCTGGGAGGTGCGCGCGTCGTGGTAGGAGATCCTCACCGCGCGGTCCGGCGTCGAGTGGAGAAGTAGCTGCTGGCGCCTGACGACCTCGTCGAGCGGAAGCTGCCCGACCCACTGGAAGGGCGTGTGCGCCTTGGGCACGAAGACGGCGACGGAGATGCTGACCGAGACGCCCGCACGCCGCCCGAGCACCTCCCGGCCGATGCCGCAGACGCGCTCGGCGCACTCGGATATCTTGATGATGTCCTCGTCCGTCTCCGTCGGCAGGCCCATCATGAAGTAGAGCTTCATGCGACGCCAGCCGGCGGAGAAGGCGTTGCGCGCCGCCTGCTCGATGTCTCGCTCGGTCACGTTCTTGTTGATCACGTCGCGCAGGCGCTGCGAGCCCGCCTCGGGAGCGAAGGTGAGGCCGGCCTTGCGCGACGCGCCGACGGCGGCCGCCATCTCCACGCCGAAGGAGTCCATGCGCTGCGAGGGGATCGAGACCCTGACGCCCGTGCCCGCAAGGTCCCGGTCGAGCTCCTGGAGCATCTCGCGGCACTGCGAGTGGTCGGTCGTCGAGAGCGATGAGAGAGAGCACTCGTCGAAGCCCGTCCGCTCGAGGCCCCTCTCGCAGGCATCGACCACCTGGTCGGCCGGACGCTCGCGCACGGGGCGGTAGGTCATGCCCGCCTGGCAGAAGCGACACCCGCGGGCGCAGCCCCGAAGGACCTCCACGGCAAGCCGGTCCTGGATGAGGCCCATGTAGGGCACGATCCTCTGATAGCTGGGGTCGGTGGCGGAGAGGTCCTGCAGGGTCCTCTTGAGCACCCGCCCAGGCGCGCCCGTACCCTCCTTGGGCCGCGCGTAGCCCCAGCGCGTCGACCCCTCGTCAACGACGACCTCGTAGAGCGAGGGCACGTAGACGCCCTGCACGCGCGCGAGGTCGAGAAGGACCTGCTCCCTCGAGTCGCCGCGGTCGCGGCCCCGACGCACGCAGTCGACCATCTCCACGATGGCCTCCTCGCCGTCGCCCAGCAGGATCGCGTCGAAGGCGGGCGCCACCGGCTCGCAGTTCCATACCGAGGGGCCGCCGCCGAACACGAAGGGGTCGTCCTCCGCGCGCTCCTCCGCCCTGACGGGAATCCCCGCGAGGTCGAGCGCCTCGACCACGTTGGTGCAGGCCATCTCGTGGGCGAGCGTGAACCCCACGACGTCGAAGCTCGCGAGGGGCGCCGAGCTCTCCAGGGCGAGCAGCGGTATCCCCTCCTCGCGCATGAGGTCCGCCATGTCCACCCAGGGCAGGTAGGCGCGCTCGCAGGAGACGCCCTCCTGGCGGTTCAGCACGTCGTAGAGGATGGCTATGGCGAGGTTGGGCTGGCCGACCTCGTACACGTCGGGGTAGACCATGCATACGTGGAAGGGACCGTCCTGCTCCTCGGTGGCGCCCCACTCGTGGTCCAGGTAGCGGGCGGGCTTGTCGACGCGCGTGAGCAACGGCTCGATCCTGTGAAAGAGGTCCTCTCTCGCCGCCCTCATTTCTCGCCTCGCTCGTAGGTAACGTAGTCGGAGCCATCCTCGCGGCCCGGTAGCGCCCGTCTGGCACCGCTCGCGCCGGCCTCCGCGGCCTTCGTGCGCGCCCCGGCCGCCTCGGCCGCCCTGAGCGCGACCTCGCGGGCTGCCGCGGCCGCAGACTCGGCGAGGCCTCCCACGCCGCCCTCCGAGAGCTCGGAGGCGACAAGGCCCGTGAGCGCCGTGCCGCCGTAGGCGACCGCGGCCCTCACGAGGAACGCGAGCGGCCCCGCTCCCCTGCAGGCCACGCGCGCGACCCCGCGGTAGGCAAAGGCCGCCGCGACGACGCCCGCGAGCCCGGCCGCGGTGAGCGCATCCTGGGTGCGGCCCCTGGCGGCCGCGACGTCGAGCGCGAGCTTGGCCTGGTTGGAGGCCATAATCGGAAGGTCCGCGCCGCGCACGAGGTCGACCGCACCAACCACGGCGTTCTCCAGGGCGCAGCGGTTGGTGAGGCGGGCCACCTCGGCGTCGCGGCAGAAGGGGAAGTTCGCCGCGGCGCAGATCGGGTCCGAGACGTTGTCGAGCAGCCAGTCCGCGAGCTTCTCGAGAAGGGCCGGCGCTTCGGAGGCGGCTACGAGCGAGGCATAGGGCGCGAGCGCCTCCGGCAGCTCGAGCCCCGGCGCGTCGAGGGACGACTCGGCGACGACGCAGACCGGGATGCCCGAGGAGGCGTAGGCCCGCACGGCCTCGTCCTCCCCCGCCTCCGCGGGCCCCACGCAGACGAGCGCGAGGTCCGCCTGGGCGAGCTCGGTCCCGACGGCGAGCCTCGCCACACGGACCTGGGCGCCCTCCTGCTCGGGGAGGAGGCTGTCGCGCACCGCGCGCGCCAGCCAGGCGGGCGCGTCGTCCGCCACAAGAACGGAGACGGAGAGGTCGCCGGAGACGCTGCCCTGTGCCTTCAGGGCGCTGCTGACGAGCTCGGCCACGCGACCGAAGGAGACGTTTCTTGCCATCGCACACCTCGCAATGAAAGAGGATGACCCGAGTCCACTACTCTAGCGCAACGGCCGCGAGAGGCGCCACCGGGCGCGCGCCGCCGCCTAGCCGGCCTTCGTACGGTACCTCCAGACCGACTGGATGAGCCCCATCGAGGCAAGCTGCGAGATCATCGACGACGAGCCGAAGCTCACGAACGGCAGGGGGATGCCCGTGATGGGCATGATGCCGATGCACATCCCCACGTTCTGCAGGACCTGGAAGCCCCACATCGCCACGACGCCCACGAGCACGAGCCTCCCGAAGACGTTGTCGAGCCGCATCGCGAGGCCGATGGTGGAGAAGAGCATGCAGGCGAAGAGGAGCAGCAGGACGAGGGCGCCCACGAAGCCGAACTCCTCGGAGAGCAACGCGAACACGAAGTCGGTGTGCGCCTCTGGCAAGAAGCCGCTCCCCGCCTGGCTCGCGTTGCCGACCCCCTTGCCGAGAAGGCCCCCCGAGCCGACGGCTATCTTGGCCTGCTGCAGGTTGTAACCGTCGCCCGTCGGGTCCACCGAGGGGTCCATGAAGACCACGAGGCGGTTTATCTGGTACTGCTTCAGCACGTGCGGAAGGCCGTCCGTCATCGACGTCACTACGACCAGGGCGGCGCCCACCACGATCAGCGCTATCGTGACGAGCACCCAGCTCCTCTTCGCCCCGCCGCAGATGATGATAGCGGCCCCCGTCACGAGGACGATCAGGCCCGTGCCGAGGTCGGGCTGGGTGAGGATCAGCAGGAACGGTACGAGCAGGGCGCCGCAGAGCTTGAGGTAGTCGGCGAGCGTGTCGATCCTGCCGTTGTACTCGGAGGTAAGCGAGGCCATGAGCAGGATGGTCACCGGCTTCGCTATCTCCGAGGGCTGGAACCTGAGCCCGATGACGGGCAGAGAGACCCAGCCCGTCATGCCGAGCGCGCTGTATCCGAGGCCCGGGATGGAGGGCATCAGCATCAGCGCCACGTCGAGCACGAAGAGCGCCCTGGTCATGCCAGCGAACTGCCGGTAGTCGTAGCGCCAGACGAGCGCGGCGACGACGAGGCCCATCGCGACGCCCAGGACGTGGCGCGGGAAGGACGCCTCGCTGATGGTGAGCGACGCGGACCAGATGACCACGGCGCCGAACGCCACGACGAGCAGGTTGGGGACGAGCTCCGCGAGGTAGAGGCCGCCGAGCCGCCCGCGCCTCTGGAGCCTGGTGCCCTGCGTGCCGAACCTGGTGAGCGCGGACTCGAGCGCCGACGCGATCGAGCCGAGGGCCGACCCGAGGTCCCTCACGGCCGAGTTGTCTGCCACTCCTGCCTCCTAGTCGCCCGACGTGATGCCCGCCATGACCTGGAGCTCGTCGTCGGGGGCGTTGTATATGGCGCCGAGGACGTCCCTGACCACGTACATGGCGGAGTACCCGCCCCAGGTCGCGTTCTCGAGCGCGCTCGCAATTACGTACTTGGGGTCGTCCGCGGGGGCGTACACCACGAACCAGCCGGTCGGCTGGTGCCCGCTCCTCTCTGCGGTGCCCGACTTGCCCGCGACGGAGACGGGCAGGCCCGCGAAGTGCTTGGTCTGGTACTCCGACTCCTCGGTGATGACGCCGACGAGGCCTCCCTCTACGAGCTTGCGGTAGGCCTCGCTCTCCTCGCAGCTCCTGAGGACGCTGGGCTTGTACTCCATCACAGAGCCCGTACCGGTCTGCGACTTGACGCACTTGAGGACGTGGGGCGTCCACACGTCTCCCCCGTTGGCGATCGAGGCGTAGACGCACGCCATCTGCAGCGGCGTGACGAGCAGGTCGCCCTGGCCGATGGAGAGGTTGACGTAGTCGCCGCCCTTCCACTGGCGGTCCTCCTCCGGGAACGAGCTGTAGTAGTCGTACTTCCAGGCAGCGTCAGGCACGCGGCCCGCGCTCTCCCCCGGCAGGTCGATCCCCTCCAGCGAGCCGAGCCCGTATTCGCGGAACTTCTCCTGCATGCCGTCGTTATTGGAGGAGGCGAGGTAGTAGCCCTTGCCGATCTCGTAGAAGACGACGTCGCAGGAGTAGGTGATGCCCGTCTGGAGGGTCATCGTGCCGTGCCCCGTCTTCTGCCAGCACCACTTGCCCGACGCCTGCCCCAGGCCGGTCCACCAGCCCGCGCAGTAGTAGGTGGAGGACGGCGTCGCGATCCCGTCGTCGAGCGCGGCGAAGGTCGTCAGGGGCTTGATGGTCGAGCCGGCGGGGTAGGTGCCCGATATCGCACGGTTGACCAGCGGGTAGTCGTTCTCCTCCGACCCGAGGCTCTCCCAGTCGTCGTTGGAGATCCCGCCCACGAAGATGTTGGGCGAGAAGTTCGGGCGGCTCGCCATCGCGAGCACCTCCCCGTTGGTCGCGTCCAGGACCACGACGGAGCCGGACTTGCACTCGGCGCTCACCGAGCTCCGGAGCGCCTTGATCACGGAGTCGAGGGCGGCCTCCGCGGCCTTCTGGAGGTTCGCGTCGAGCGTGAGCACGACGTCGGAGCCGCTCCTGGGCGCGACCGTGGAGGAGTAGTCGAGGACGTTGCCCTTCGCGTCGACGTATACCACCTGCTCGCCCCGCACGCCCTGCAGCACGCTCTCGTACTGGTACTCCACACCCGACTGGCCGACCGTGTCTCCCGTCTGGTACTTGATCGCGCCCTCGTCCTCGTTCTCCTGCGAGGCCTTGAGCTGCTCGGTCGTGACCGTACCGGTGTAGCCCACCACGTGGGAGGCGAGGCTTCCGAGCGGGTAGTAGCGCACCGTCCGCTCCTCGACCGAGACGCCCTGGAAGAGGTCGGGGTGCTCGCCGATGTAGGCGACGACGCGCCGCGAGACGTCGCGCGCCACCGTCCTCGAGGCCTGGGCGCCCTGGGTCTGGTCCTCGATGCTGCGCTTGACAGCCATGTAGGGCATGCCGATGAGGTTGCCCAGCAGCTGCAGCTCCACGTCGTCGTTCGCCACGTCCGGGTCCGCCACCACCGTGAGGCTGGGACGGTTGGACACGATCTCCACGCCGTTGCGATCGAGGATGCGACCACGCGGCGCCGAGAGCGATATGGTCCTCGTGCGGTTGGACTCCGCCTGGCTCGTGTACTCGTCGCCCGAGAGGAGCTGCATCGACCAGATTCTGCCGATAAGGACGACGAAGACCCCGGCGATGACGCCGGCGAGGCCCACGAGACGCCCCTTGATGCTGGAGCCGCCGGACCCGTCCGTACCGCCGGCAGCCTTCGGCGCGGCCCCGCCGATGTCGAAGGTGAAGCGCGCGTCGCCCTTGCTGTGGAAGACGAAGGCGAGCACGCCCGCCACGACGAGGCAGACGACCACGACGACGAGGAGGACCCTGAGCGCCATCACGCTAGAGTCCCTTTACGCTGTAGTGGGACCCGCGGCGCGGCCGAGCGCTCACGCCGCCGGCCGCGTCCTTCGTGAAGTGGTGGTTGAAGGGTAGGTACGCCACGAACGTCAGGGCATAGGAGGGAAGCGTCCTCAGCACGACGACGTCGAAGAGCGAACCGGCCTGGCCCATGGCGAGCATCGCAAGGTGGTAGACGAAGATCACGACGAGCGACGATATGGCGAAGCTCGAGAGGCATGCCGCCGCGCCGTCCGAGAAGCGGTTGCGCTCCTCGAGGCCCAACACGTAGGAGGTCAGCGTCAGGAGCAGCGCCACTAGCCCGACGGGGCCTGTCGTGGAGAGGTCGAAGACGAGCCCGGCGAAGAAGCTGTAGACGACCCCCCTGCGGCCGCCGACGAGCAGCGAAATGCAGAACGCGAAGATCACCGCGAAGTTGAACCGCCCCGACCCGAAGGCGAGGTTTGGGGCGAGGGCCAGCTGCAGGACGAAGCAGAGGGCGGCCAGCGCGACGTTGCCGTACCTGCTCCTGTTGGCGTCCTTCTTCTGCATTGTCCCCCCCTATCCCTGGTCCGAGGTGCCCGAGGCCGTCGTGGACGTGCCCTTCGTGGAGCCGTCCGCCGCGGAGCCGTCCGAGGCGCCCTTCGACGTGGCGGTCGTTGCGGACGAGGAAGTAGAGCCTGCCGTCGAGGAGCCCTGCTTCGTGCTCGTGCCCGACTCTTGGGCGTCCGCGTCCGCGATGTCGCCCGCCGTGGCCTGCTGGTCGCTCGAGAGCGACGTAATGACGAGCACCTCCTCCAGGTTCTCGGGGTTCGCGAAGAGCTTGACCTCGATCGTGTAGTAGAGGGCGCCTGCCGCCTTGGAGACGCTCGTCACCTCTCCGACCGGAAGCCCCTTGGGGAAGACGCCGCCGAGGCCGCTTGTCACGACCGTGTCGCCGACGTTCACCGTCTGGTCGAGCCTGATGAGGGAGAGCCTGACCGTCCCGTCGGGTGAGCCTTCGATCATGCCCTGGGCTCGGCTGGACTGGACCATGGCCGAGATGGACGAGTTCTCGTCGCTCAGGAGCCGGACGGTAGAGGAGGTCGGCGAGCACTCCGAGATCTGGCCGACGGCACCGTTGGCGTCGACGACGCACATGCCGACCGCCAGCCCCGCCGTCGAGCCCTTGTCGATCGTGACGGTGTCGCTCCAGGAGTCCGCTGAGGACCCTATGACAGAGGCTGCGACCGACGTGAGGTTGTAGCTGCTCTGTACGTTCAGGAGCTGCTCGAGCCTGCTCGCGGTCTGCTGGGCCTCCTCCAGCTCAGCGTTCTTCGACTTGAGGCTGGCGTTCTCCGCCTCGAGGTCGGAGAGCGTCCGCTCGTCGGCCGTCAGGTTGTGAAAGACGTTCGCCATCCCGTTGAACGGCAGGCTCGTGACCGCGCCGACGTAGCGAACGGGCGTCGTCACAACACCGAAGACGCTCCTCACGCCCGTGAAAAAGCCCGAGCCCGCCTCCTGGCTGCTGAGCGTGAACATGAAGAGCGACACCACAACGAGCAGCACGGTCGTGAGACCGGCTCCGCTGTTCGTCTCGGCCCTCCTGAAGCCGCTGGTGCTGCGGGGCTTCGAGCCCCCCATCCTAGGCATAGGCGACCCTCTGTCCTACAGGCCCGCGCTCTGGACGAAGCCACCCGAGAGGGCGTTGGCCTCAAGGACCTTCGCGCAGCCGTTGACGACGTTCTCGAGGGCTGTGGGGCTCACGTTGACGGGCACGCCCGTCTCGTCCCTCAGTCTCTGGTCGAGCCCGCGGAGGAGCCCACCGCCGCCGGTCAGGAGGATGCCGTAGTACATGAGGTCGCTCGCGAGGTCGGGCGGAGTCGCGTCGAGCGCGTCGCGCACCGTCTTGGTGACCTCGTCCAGCGGCTTGTCGAGCGCCCGGCGTATCTCCTCGCTCTCGATGCGGACGGTCTTGGGCATGCCGCTCATGACGTCGCGACCGTTCACCTCGACGTCAAGCTCCTCGGCGAGGGGAGCCGCCGAACCGACCTTGATCTTGATGTCCTCGGCGGTGCGCTCGCCGATGGCGAGGTTGTAGACGTCACGGACGTGCTCGAGAATCGTCTGGTCGAACTCGTCGCCCGCGGTCCGTAGCGACTTCGAGACGACGATGCCACCCATGGCGATGACGGCGACCTCGGTCGTGCCACCGCCGATGTCGACGACCATGGATCCGGTCGGGTCCTCGATGGGCAGGTCCGCGCCGATGGCGGCGGCCATGGGTTCCTCGATGAGGTAGGCCTGGCGCGCGCCTGCCTGGATGGTCGCCTCGAAGACCGCGCGCTTCTCGACCGAGGTGACGCCCGAGGGCACGCAGATGACGACGCGGGGGCGCGGCGACCAGGGGTAGCGGTGCGGCCGCGCCTTCTCGATGAAGTAGCGGAGCATGACCTCGGTCACGTCGAAGTCCGCTATGACGCCATCCTTGAGCGGGCGCTCCGCGATGATCGAGCCAGGCGTCCGGCCGATCATGCGCTTGGCGTCGGCACCGACCGCGAGCACGCGGTCCTCGTTCTTGTCGATCGCCACGACCGACGGCTCGTTGAGCACGATGCCCTGCCCCCTGGCGGAGACGAGCGTGTTTGCCGTACCGAGGTCGATCGCGAGGTCTCCCCCGTACTCGCTGAACACTGTGTCGAAAAACGCCATTGCTCCCTATCCTTACCGCGGGACCTGCCCCGAGAAAGAGCTGCTACGACTAGTTGGAAGAGACGGTCCCCGTGGTGGTGGAGCTGCCGTCCTGGGAGGCGAAGTTGGGCGTGACGCTCTCGACCTTCCAGCCGGCGCCGTCACGGGTCAGCTCGACGGTGTACGACTGCGTCCCGCCCTGGGAGAGCGTGGCGGTCACCATCACGGTGGAGCTCTTCATGGAGCGGTTCACGCCGTTGATCGTGAGCGTCGCGTTCATGGGCAGGATCGCCTCTATCTGGCTCGCGTCCGCCTCGGAGACGTCGGCGGCAATGTAGGCCCCGACGTCACCACGGTCGGACTTCGCGGCGAAGAGCTCCTGGACGACGGTCTCCTGCGTGGGCAGGCCGAAGCCACGCCAGTACGCGAGGCCGCAGATGCCGCCGCCGACGATCACGATGATGATCAGCACGGCGAGGACCTTGCGGCCGCGATGGCGCTTCTTGCGCTCGCTCTTGCGGCGCTTGCGGTCGTCCTCCATGAGCTGCTCCTCCGTGACGGAGAAGAAGCCGGTGTCCTCGGGGGACGGCATGAGGTTGCCCGTGGTCTCGCCGGTCGGGTCGAGCGGATCGAAGGAGACGGGGCCGTAGCCGGCGGCCGCGAGGAAGTTGTCCGTGTCGGAGGGCCTGTTGGCGCCCTTCGCGGCGACTGCGTTGCGCGCGGCGTCGAAGGATGCCTGCGCCTCGGGCGCGAGCACGTAGGTCCCGTCCGCCGTAGCGTGCGTGAACGCATCCACCGCCTCGCTCATGCGGTTGGCCGCGACGTAGGCGAGCGCCAGCTCGCAGTAGATCGCGTTCTGATTCTGGACCATCGTGGAGAAGTCGAGCGCAGTGCGATACGACTCGATTGCGTCCGTCGGGCGCCCGAGCTCCATGAAGCAGTCGCCGAGCTTCCGCAAGGCCTCGCAGGGGTCTGGGTTGCTCTCGTCGATCGCGGCGTTGCGGTACGCGATGCCCGCGCTGCGGACGTCGCCCAGGGCGGCATAGGCCGCTCCGAGGGCGAGGTAGGCCTTGTAGGGGGTCTTGTAGCTGGCGTCCTGGGTCGCCGCGGACAGGCTGTTGACCGCCTCGTCCAGGCGGCCGGCAGCGATGAGGGCGCGCCCGCGGTTGGTGCTGAGCGCCCCCTTCTTGCCGTAGGAGTCATCTGCAAGCGCGTCGGCGTAGGCTGCGGCCGCGTCCTCGAAGCGGTGCAGCTTCATCAGGGCGTTGCCACGGAGGTGGTCCGCGCGGCCGGAGGCCTCCCCCGCCGACTTGGCCTGGGCGAGCTGCATGGCGGCCAGACTCCAGTTGCCCTTCTGGTAGGCGGCGACCCCCGCCTCAAACATCTGCTGATTCAACCTGTCCTCCTATGTGAGCCGACGCCTAGGCCTCTCGGTGCTCGATCCTGATAGACCTGATGAGGTCACCGGCCCTGAGCTGGCCGATGACGTCTCTGCCCGCGACCGTCTGGCCGAACACCGTGTAGCCGGAGTCAAGGGAGTGCTGGGGCCCCAGGCAGAGGTAGAACTGGGAGCCCGCGGAGTCGGGGTTCTGGGAACGAGCCATAGCGAGGGCACCGTCGTCGTGGCGGTTCCTCGGGTTGGTCGTGAACTCCTGGCGGATGCGGTACCCGGGGCCGCCCGTACCGGGATAGCCGTCCGGACCCCTGCGGCCCGCGACCACGTCCTCCGCGGACATGTCGCGCGTGTTGGGGTCGCCGCCCTGGATGACGAAGCCGGGCACGTAGCGATGGAACTTGAGTCCGTCGTAGAAGCCGGACAGCGCCAGCTCGCAGAAGTTCGCCACGTGAATCGGGGCGCCCTCCCCGTCGAGGGCGACCTCCACCACGCCCTTGGACGTGTCTATGACTGCGACCTCGTCGCCCTTGACCTCGTACTCCGGCGTGTAGAGGGGCTCTCCGAACAGACCCATGCCAATCCTTTCGCATCAAGCGCGCACACCTTGCGCTGTGCGCCATTTTATCAGCCTGCCCAACCGTTCACACATTGAGCAGACGCGGCTATCAACTATACACGGCGCCGCGCTACTGCTGCCGCACGGGCTTGGCCGCCTCGTACCCCTCGTCGAAGAGTGACTTCCACGTCTCGGAGCCGCTGCCGCTGGAGTTCGAGCCGAGGTAGCCCGTGACCTCCTGGGCGGCGTCGGAGGGCGCGGACGCCGACGCTACGGCATCCCATGCACGCGTGATCGCATCCGCCCGATTCCTGAGGTAGCTTCCGAGCTGGGTCAGAGTCCCATACTCGTCGGAATAGGGCGAGTCGCTCATGTCATACCCGGAGAGCTCAGAGATCTTGTTCGAGAGCTCGATCGAGATGGCCTGTGCGTCAGCCGCACCCTGCTCCGCAGACCCGTCGGCACCCCCGACAAGCTCCTTCAAGGTCGACTCGTTGCCGTCCAGCCTCTGGGAGAGCGATCCGAGACTCTCCCAGAAGCCCGCAAGCTCGTCGTAGTACGCGTCCCCGGATGCGCTCTCGGATGTGTCCGCGCCCTGCTTGCTCTTGTCCTGGCCGGTGAGGGTCTCCAGCACTCCGGGGAAGCCCGCCCAGGAGGTGTCCCTGTCCACCATTGCGTGCGTGATGCGGGAGTTAGGGTTCCAGGGCCTCGTGACGAGCAGGAACCCCCCGCCGACGACGACGAGCGCCGCGGCCGCCGCCACGACGGCCACCCTCAGGTGCGGCATGTGCTCGAGTCGCGAGGCGGCGCTGTACCCGTCGGTCGGCTGGTCCGGAATCACGCTCTCGGGGGTGACCGCCCGTGGCGCCACGCCGCGCTCCTTGGTGCTCCGGGCGAGCGTCAGCTCCACGTCCTCGTCCGCGAGCGGAAAACCGCAGCACGGACAGACCGTCTCACCAGGTGGGACCTGAGCTCCGCAGTTCTTGCAGAAGATGTCTCGCTTCTCCTCGGCATGACGGCTGACGGTTATGCTCGCGTGGCAAGCCGGGCACACCTTTGCGCCCTGCGGCAGCTGCGTGCCGCAGACTGGACATTTCAAGGATTGCCTCCGTGGTACGAGTGTGGTTCGTTGCTGGCTTCGTTTCGCTTGCGGTCCGCGCGACAGCGCCCGGCGTGCGTGGGCTTGAAATCGTACGCCTCCGCCGTCGCGTTTGGCGGCTACGCGAGGAGAATGTTGAGAACGTACGGCAATATTCCACCCGCGGCCAAGAAGCGCCCCTCCATGGGCGTGTCCACGCGCACGACGCAGTCGAAGTCTACCGCCGACCCATCGTCGCGCACGGCCCGCACACGGACCTCGCGTTTCGCGGGCAGCCCACCGGTGAGGTCCACCTCCTCGATCGTGTAGGCCTCCGTCCCGTCGAGGCCGAGGGACTCGGCGCCCTGGCCGTCCTCGAACTGCAGGGGCAGCACGCCCATCTGGACTAGGTTCGACCGATGGATCCTCTCGAAGCTCTCGGCGATGACGGCGCGCACGCCGAGCAGTGCCGGTCCCTTGCCGGCCCAGTCGCGGCTCGAGCCCGATCCGTAGAGCTTGCCCGCCACGACCACCAGTGGCACGTCCTTCTCGCGGTAGTCCATTGCGGCGTCGTAGATGGAGGTCAGCTCCCCCGTCGTGAGGTCGCGCGTCCAGCCGCCGACCCTGCCCTGGGCGAGCTTGTTCTCGAACTTCACGTTGGCGAAGGTGCCCCTCATCATGACCTCGTGGTTGCCCCTCCGGCTCCCGTAGGTGTTGAAGTCCTCCGGGCGCGTGCCGTGCTCGGTCAGGTAGCGCGCCGCGGGCGAGTCCTTCGCGATCGACCCCGCCGGGGAGATGTGGTCCGTGGTCACGAAGTCGCCCGCGAGGACGAGGGCGCGAGCGTCCGCTATGGAGATGCGCTCCTGCTTCCTCGCGAGCTCGAAGTATGGTGCCTTGCGCACGTAGGTGGAGTTCGGATCCCACGGGAAGGTCTCGGAGCCCTCCGCTTCGATCCTCCTCCAGGCCTCGGAGCCCTCGAGAAGCCCCTCCGCACCGTCCCGATACAGCTCGGGCGCAAGGACGCCCTCGAGCGCGGCAGCGATCTCCGCGTCAGTCGGCATGAGCTCGCTCAGCATGACGGGAGTCCCGTCGCTTCCGTACCCGACCGGCTCGTGGGCGAGGTCCACGTCCATGGTGCCCACCAGGGAGTACGCAACGACGAGCGCCGGCTGGCAGAGGAAGTTCTGCGAGACGTCGGGCGATATGCGGCCGTCGAAGTTCCGGTTGCCGGAGAGCACGCTCGTGAGCTCCGCACAATCAGCGACTGCCTTGAGCGCCGGCGCGATCTCTCCGGAGTTCCCGATGCACGACATGCACCCGAACCCGCAGGTGTAGAACCCGAGCCGGAAGAGCGGCTCCGTGAGGTGCGCCCTCTCGAGGAGCAGCTCGGTGGCGTGGCTTCCGGGTGCGAGGATCTTCTTCACCCAGGGCTTGGGGGCGAGCCCGCGCTCCACGGCCTTCCTGGCGAGGATGCCCGCACCCACCATCATGGCAGGGTCGGTCGCCGTCGTGCAGCTCGTAATGGCCGCGATGGCGAGCGCGCCGTGACCGAGCTCGTAGGTCTCCCCTCCCAGCTCCACCTCGAAGGACTCCGAGAAGTCGCGCTCACGCGCGGCGGCCGCAGTGCGGAGCCGCTCCTTGAGGCCGGCCGGCGTCACACGGTTATGCGGCCTGGACGGACCCGCGAGGCTCCATTCGACGTCCGAGAGGTCCAGCTCCACGACGCGGGAGTACGCCCTCCCCTCGGACTGGCCCCAGATGCCCTGGCGCCTGAGGTAGGCCTCCGCAAAGGCGACCTCGCCCTCGTCACGGCCGGTCAGTCGCAGGAACGAGGTGGTGCTCTCGTCGACCGGGAAGAGGGTCGCGGTCGCCCCGTATTCGGGCGTCATGTTTGAGACGCAGGCGCGCTGCGTAGGCGTGAGGCTGGAGACGCCCGGTCCTGACACCTCGACGAGGCACCCGACTACGCCCTCCTGGCGCAGGAGCTGCGCCACCGTCAGCGCGAGGTCCATCCCGGAGACCCCGTCGCGCAGCCGTCCGGTGAGCCTGAGCCCGACGACGGGCGGAACCAGCATCGTGATGGGCTGTCCCAAGGCCGCCGCCTCCGCCTCTATGCCTCCGACGCCCCAGCCGAGGACGCCAAGGCCGTTGGCGGTCGGCGTGTGGGAGTCCGTCCCGACGAGCGTGTCGAAGCACGCGACCTCGGCTCCCTCGGACATGGCGTCGAGCGTGACGACCTTGGCGAATCGCTCGATGTTGAGCTGGTGGCAGATGCCGCCCCCGGGAGGGACGATCTCGACGTTCTGGAAGGACTTCGAGGCCCATTTCAGGAAGGCGAAGCGCTCGCGGTTGCGCCTCGCCTCGAGCTCCTCGTTCCTCTCGCGCGCCCCCGCCTCGCCAGCGCAGTCGGCGATGACCGAGTGGTCGACGACCAGGGTGCACGGGATGTGGGGGTTTACGAGGGACGGATCCCCACCACGCTCGGCCATGGCGTCGCGCATGGCGGCGAAGTCCACGAAGACGGGAACCCCGGTGAAGTCCTGGAAGAGCACGCGCGCGGGCATGAACTCGATCTCCTCGCCCTGCTCGCCCGCGGTGCCGGCGCTCACGACCCGCCAAGCCGCCTCGACCGCCCCCTCGTCCGTGGAGGCGCGACGCACCACGTTCTCGAGGAGGACCACGAGCGCCCGCGGCAACCTGTCCGCGCCGGGGATCCGAGAGACGTCGTACATCGTGCGCTTGATGCCGCCTTCGGCGAGCTCCACGGGCTTGCGGGCTGCCCTGACGGCGTCCTCGAAGGTCTTGTCATACGTCATGAGAAATCCTCCAGCTTCCGGGCGATGCGCATCAGCACGCCGTCCTCGCCCTCGCCCATGTTGTCGTACAGGATATTGAACGTGACGATCGAGCCCACCCCCATGGCAGCCAGATATAACCCCATGGTAACGGTCGGACGCGCGATCATGAAAAGGTCCGGGAAGAGCACGCACCCGCCGAAGAAGATGACGACGACCATGACGGCGAGCAGCGCGCGGTAGGCGTCCATCGGCTGCGAGATCTTGACGATGAGCGCGAGGCCCACGAGACCCGTGAGGGCCATGCAGAGCGTTGAGGTCTCCTCAAATCCGAACACCCCGAGCCACCTCAGCAGCAGCGTGACCGCCACCACGAGCACGATGGTCGCCGACGCCGGGAGGGAGCGCCTGAGGACGTTGTGCAGGAAGGCCCCCTTGACCCGCTCGTGGTTTGGCTCCAGGGCCAGCGCGAAGGAGGGGAAGCCGATCACCGCGGCCGAGACCAGCGTCATCTGGATGGGGATGAAGGGATAGGGGGCGAGGAAGAGGCAGACGAGGGCGAGGAGCGCCGAGAAGACCGTCTTCACGAGGAAGAGCGACGCCGAGCGCTGCAGGTTGTTGATGGAGCGCCTCCCCTCGGCGACTACCTGCGGCAGGTGGGAGAAGTCGTCGTCTACCAGCACAATCTCGGCGATGTTGCGACTCGCTGCCGAGCCTGAGGCCATCGCTATCGAGCAGTCCGCCCTCCTGAGCGCGAGGACGTCGTTGACGCCGTCGCCCGTCATGGCGACCGTATGCCCCTGCTCCTGGAGCGCCGTGACGAGCGAGCGCTTCTGCTGGGGCGTGACGCGGCCGAAGACGTTGCAGGTCCTCGCCGCCCGCCGGACGTCCTCCATCGTGCGGAGCTCGCTCGCGTCCTGCGACCGCTCCGCCCCCTCGATCCCGGCGCGCGCGGCTATCGCGGAGACCGTTGCGGGATCGTCGCCCGAGATGACCTTGAGGCTCACGCCCTGGCGCTTGAAGTACTCTATTGTGCTCGCCGCAGTGGGGCGCATCTCGTCTCGCAGGCACACGAACCCGAGGACCTCGGGCTCGCCGAGGATCTCTCCAGACCCTCCGAAGCCCGACACCTCGCAGACGCAGATGACGCGCTCGTTGGGATCCAGCGCGTGGAGGGACGCCGCGTAGCCCTCGTAGCCCCTGCCGAGGACGAACTGGGCGGCGCCCATCACGAAGGCGCGACCGCGCTCGGTCACGCAGCCCGAGTACTTCCTCTCGGAGCTGAAGGGGACGACGCGTACCGAGGCGTCCGCCTCGACCCCCTTGCCGCTGAGGTAGGAGTCGATGGCCACGGCCGTCTGGTTCGCGTCCGCGCGATTGGCCGCGCACACCGTCGCCGCCGCACCCTCGAGCGGGCCCAGGCCGGCGCCTTCGCACGGACGCAGGTCGCTGCCGAGCTCGCGCGCCACCTCCATGCGCCCGCTCGTGATGGTGCCCGTCTTGTCGAGGCAGAGCATGTCGACCCTTGCGAGCGCCTCCACGCAGTAGCTCTGCTGCACGAGCACCTCGTGGCGTGCGAGCCGGGTCGTCGCGATCGCGAACACGGAGGACGTGAGCAGCACGAGGCCCTGCGGCACCATGCCCAGCACGGCCGCCACCGTCGAGAGGATCGCACCGTTCACGCCCACCTGGCCCTGCAGGTACGTGCGCAGGAAGAGGGCCACCCCGAGCGGGACGAGCGCGTAGGTCGCCAGCCTGATGACGAGCCTGAGCGAGCTCAGGATCTCCGACTCGACCTCCTTCGCCGCACGCGCCTCGGCGTTGATCTTGGCCGCGAAGCCGTCCATGCCGACCTCCGACACACGCGCGCGCACGGCGCCGGTGGCAACGTAGCTCCCCGAGAGGAGGCGGTCGCCCGGTCGCTTCTGCACGAGCCGGCTCTCGCCCGTGAGAAGGCCCTCGTCGACCTCCGGCGACCCTTCCACGACGACGGAGTCGGCGGGTATCTGGTCTCCGTGCCTCAGGATGACGAGGTCGTCGAGGACGAGTTCCTCGACGCCGACCTCCGACTCCCGCCCGTCCCTCACGACGCGAACCTTGTCGGCCGTCAGGATGGAGAGCTTGTCCACCATGCGCTTGGCACGCAGCTCCTGGGTAACGCCTATCAGGAAGTTGGCGACGACGAGCGGCATGAAGGTGATGTTCTCGTAGGACCCCGTGAGCGCCACCAGTGCGGCGAGGGCCAGGACGACCCCGTTGAAGAGGGTGAACAGGTGCTTGGAGACGATCTGCCCCACCGACGCCGTCTTGACGTCGGTGTTCGCGTTGACCTCGCCCGCCGCACGCCTGCGCTCCACCTCCTCCGAGGTGAGCCCGCGGGTCCCAAGGGAGCCTTCGCCGGCGCCCGCGCCCTTGGTTCGCCCGTCTGCCAAAGCGCCCACCCCCTACCAAGCGTCGTCCCAGCCACGAAAGAAGACAGGCACCCATTGTAGGCAAGGCGCCCGACCGCTGATTACGACAGGGAGACCATTTGTTACAAGCCATAGGCCTGGATGGCTGTGGACACCTACCATCTCTGGCACAAGCCCCACGCGGAGTCGCGAGAGGAGCCAGCGCGCCTCCGTCCAAATGGGACCATGCCCGTGACATACGTTGGAAAAGAAGCTGGAGTATAAGGGAAAAGAAATGGTGATCCCGGTGGGGCTCGAACCCACGACCTTTCGCTCCGGAGGCGAACGCTCTAATCCGCTGAGCTACGGGACCACTTAGCAAGCACGGCACTGCCGGCAACTCCGAGAGGAGAGTATATCGCTCTTCTCGCGGATTTGTAGTATGACATACCAACTATCCATCAACCCGGCGACGCGCGCCGTCCGCCGAGGGAGGCCATCTAAGACACATGATCGCAGTCATCAAGCAGAGCGCAACGAAGGACCAGCTCGACGGCCTCGTCGACTGGATCGAGGGCCGTGGGTTCAAGACCAACGTCTCCCAGGGCGACAACGAGACGATCGTGGGCATCATCGGCGACACGACCCAGATCGACCCCTTCCTCCTCGAGTCTATGGACATCGTCGAGCGCGTGCAGCGCGTCACGGAGCCCTTCAAGAAGGCAAACCGCAAGTTCCACCCCGAGGACACCGTCGTCGACTGCGGTCACGGCGTCTCCATCGGCGGCGGCAGCTTCCAGGTCATCGCAGGGCCCTGCTCCGTAGAGGGCGAGAACCTCCTCCGGATTGCGCGGGCCGTCAAGGCCGCCGGCGCCACCATGCTGCGCGGCGGCGCCTACAAGCCCCGGACGAGCCCCTACTCCTACCAGGGCATGGGCCCTCATGGGCTCGACCTGCTCATGGAGGCGGGCGGAGAGCTCGACATGCCCGTCGTCACGGAGGTCATGGACCCGCGCGACGTCGCCCTGTTCGTCGACAAGGGCGTCGACGTCATGCAGATCGGAGCCCGCAACTCTCAAAACTTCGCACTGCTCAGGGAGGTCGGAAAGACCCGGGTGCCGGTGCTGCTCAAGCGCGGCTTCGCGATGACCATCGACGAGCTCCTCATGGCGGCCGAGTACGTGATGAGCGAGGGCAACCCCAACGTCATCCTCTGCGAGCGCGGAATCCGCACCTTCGAGACGCGCACCAGGAACACGTTCGACGTCAACGCCATCCCCGTCCTGCATCACCTCTCCCACCTGCCCGTCGTCGGGGACCCGAGCCACGCGACCGGCTACACCCGCTACGTGCGCCCGATTGCCTACGCCGCCTGCGCCGCCGGCGCCGACGGCCTCGAAATCGAGGTCCACGACCGGCCGAGCGAGGCGTGGTCTGACGGTGCCCAGGCCCTGACGCCCGCCCAGTTCGCCGACGCGATGAGGCGCCTCGCCCTCATCCGCGAGGCCGCCTGCGCGGAGACGGAGTAGCTATGGCAGAGGAGACAAACGCCCGCGTCCTCGCCTCTGGGCCCACCATCCCAGAGAACCCCGCATTCGTGCCCGGGCGCGTGGGCATCGTGGGGCTAGGCCTCATGGGAGGCTCCTTCGCCCGCGCCCTCCACCAGGGAGGCCGCGAGGTGTACGCCTGGAACCGGACGCGCCAGACGCTCGAGCTTGCCATGATCGACACCGTCGACGGCGAGCTCACCGACGAGGCGATACCCACCTGCGAGCTCGTCATCCTGTGCGGCTACCCCGCAGTGAGCATCGAGTGGCTCGAGAAGATGGCGGACCTGATCTCCCCGGGTGCCATCGTCATCGACACGGTCGGCGTCAAGCGCGTCATCTGCGAGAGATGCTTCGCCATCGCCGAGGGGCGTCCCTGGTACTTCGTGGGCTGCCATCCCATGGCGGGGACGCAGTACTCGGGCTACGCGCACTCGCGCGCGAACATGTTCCACAAGGCGCCCATGGTGATGGTGCCGCCACCGGGCCTCGACGACCTGACCCGCCTCGACCTTCTCGACCGCGTCGAGCGACTGCTTTCGCCCGTGGGCTTCGGCCAGTACACCGTGACCACGGCGGAGCTGCACGACGAGGTGATCGCCTTCACCTCCCAGCTCGCCCACGTGGTCTCCAACGCCTACGTCAAGAGCCCCTCCGCGAAGGTGCACAAGGGCTTCTCGGCCGGTTCCTACCGCGACCTCACGCGCGTCGCGCGCCTCAACGCCCCCATGTGGACGGAGCTCTTCCTCGATGACGCCGACAACCTCTCGCGGGAGATCGGCATCCTCATCGACAACCTGCAACAGTACAAGGACGCGATCGACGCCCGCGACGCGAACGCCCTGGAGGCGCTCCTGCGCGAGGGCGACCGCCGCAAGAGGGAGGTCGAGGGACGATGAGCACGCGCAAGGATACGGTCGTACCCGTGAGGACGCCCTCTCGGTCCTATGAGGTCCACGTAGGGCGCGGGATGCTCGACGAGGTGGGCCGGCTCGTGCGCGAGTCGGCGGGAGGCGAGGTGGCTGCCGTCGTCACGGACTCCAACGTAGGGCCGCTCTACGCCGAGAGGGCGCTCTCCTCCCTCGCGGCCGCGGGCTACAGGACCGCGCTCGTGAGCTTCCCGGCGGGAGAGCGGAGCAAGCGGCTCTCCACGCTCGGGGACGTCCTCGAGAGCCTCGCCGAGGAGGGGCTCGGCCGCGACGATGTGGTTGTCGCCCTCGGCGGCGGCGTCTGCGGCGATATGGCGGGCCTCGCGGCCGCCCTCTACCAGCGCGGCTGCAAGGTCGCGCAGGTGCCGACCTCCCTTCTCGCCATGGTCGACTCCTCGGTCGGCGGCAAGACGGCCGTGGACCTCGAGGCGGGCAAGAACCTCGCAGGCGCCTTCCTACAGCCCTCGGTCGTCGTCGCAGACGTGGACTGCCTCGACACCCTCTCGCCCGAGCTGCTCCGAGACTCCTGCGGCGAGGTCATCAAGCACGGCGTCATCGCGGACGAGTCGCTCTTCGAGGAGGTGGGGCGCCGCCCGCTCTCCTCGGCCGGCTACCCCAAAGACGAGCTCGTCCGCGTCGTCGCGCGCAACGTCGAGATCAAGCGCGACGTCGTCGTGGCGGACGAGCGCGAGCACGGGCTCAGGCAGACCCTTAACTTCGGCCACACGATCGGCCACGCCATCGAGGCCGCGAGCGAATTCAGGCTGGGACACGGCACCTGCGTCGCGGCCGGCATGTGCTGCATGTCGAGGGCCGCGGCGGCGAAGGGCTGGTGCTCTCAGCAGACGGCGCGCGCGGTCGAGAGGGTCGTCGCCGCGCACGGGCTCCCCCTCGACACCGACCTCGACCACGACCTGATCATGCACTTCGCCACCCACGACAAGAAGCGGCACGGCGACTCCGTGAACGTCGTCGTCCCCAGGCGCATCGGCTCGGTCGAGATCCGCAAGACCTCCCTCGGGGAGCTTCGCGAGCTCGTCGACCTCGGCTGCGGCACCTGCCCACTCTAGTTGGAGGACCATGGATATCGTCTGTCATCCCACGCCCCTCTCAGGAGCGCTCCCCGCGATATCGTCCAAGTCGATTGCACACCGACTGCTCATCCTCGCGGCCGTCTCCTCGTGCACGACCGACGTACACTGCTCGACGACGTCCGCGGACATCGAGGCGACCGCAGGCTGCCTGCGCGCGCTCGGCGCCCGCGTGACCCGGACGCAGGTCGGTTACCGCGTCGTCCCCGTTCCGGAGGCGACTCGTCGCCCCGCGCGCCCGGTGCGCGTCGACTGCGGCGAGTCCGGGTCCACCCTGCGCTTCCTCGTCCCCGTCATCTGCGCGCTGGGCGGGCCAGTCGAGGTCGTCGGCCACGGAAGGCTCGCCGACCGGCCCCTCGAGCCGCTCCTCTCCGAGCTGCGCGCCCACGGGGCGACAATCTCGGAGGAGGGAAGCTTCCCGCTCAAGGTCTCAGGCCCGATCTCCTCCGGCCGCTTCCGCCTGCCTGGCGACGTCTCCTCGCAGTTCGTGAGTGGTCTCCTGCTCGCGGCGCCGCTGCTCAGAGGCCCCGTCGAGGTCGCCGTCACGGAGCCGGTCGAGTCCCTCCCCTACGTCAACCTCACGACGAGCGCCCTCGCCACCTTCGGCGTCGACGTGTCGGTGCGCCACGAGGAGGAGGGCGGCGAGGGCCTCACGGTCTTCTCCCTCGCGCCCACAGGCGTCCGGCCCGCCTCGCCGGGGCTCTGCGAGGTCGAGGGCGACTGGTCAAACGCCGCGTTCTGGCTCGCAGCCGGTGCGCTCTCGGACGGCGGCGTCGCCGTCACGGGGCTCGACCTCTCGAGCGCCCAGGGCGACCGTTCGATCCTCGCCGCGCTCTCCTGCTTCGGCGCGCGCGTCGCAAGGAGGGGCGGGGCGGCGCGCGTCACCAAGGACAGGCCGCGTGCCACGACCCTGGACGTCTCCGACTTCCCCGACCTCGTGCCGCCGCTCGCCGCCGTGGCGGCGCTCTGCCCCGGAACGACGCGCCTCACGCACGCCGGCAGGCTCCGCCTCAAGGAGTCCGACCGCCTCGAGACGGTGTCGGCCGCGCTCCGTGCCCTCGGCGCGGACGCGCGCGCCGTGGGGGACGACCTCGTGATTGTGGGGCGCGAGTCTCTTCTCGGCGGCGAGGTCGACGCCGCAAACGACCACCGGATCGCGATGATGGCCGCCATCGCCGCCACCCGCGCCACCGGGGACGTGACCATCCGAGGCGCGGAGTGCGTCTCAAAGTCCTACCCCGCGTTCTTCGAGGACTACGAGCTGCTCGGCGGCTCCGTCACCAGGAAGGGGGACGAACATGCCCTCTAGCTTCGGCACCACGCTCAGGGTCACCGTCTTCGGCCAGTCCCACTCGGAGGGGATCGGCTGCGTCGTGGAGGGGCTGCCGGCAGGCTTCGGCGTCGACCTCGACGCCCTCGCTGCCTTCATGGCGCGTCGCGCGCCGGGCCAGGGACCCTGGTCCACCCCGCGCAAGGAGCCCGACGCCGTCCGCGTGCTCTCGGGGCTCAACGTGCAGGGCGAGACGTGTGGTGCGCCGCTTGCCCTGGCGATCATGAACACCAACACGCGCTCGCGCGACTACGACAACCTCCTCGCGGTGCCGCGCCCAGGCCACGCCGACTTCACCGCGTGGGCGAAGTGGCACGGAAGCCAGGACGTCCCAGGTGGCGGGCACTTCTCCGGCAGGCTCACGGCCCCGCTGTGCGCGGCCGGTGGGATCGCGCTCCAGCTGCTCGAGGAGAAGGGCGTCCGCATCCGCTCCCACCTTGCGCAGGTGGGGTCCGTGCGTGACGAGCGCTTCTCGGCCCTCGACAACTCGCCGGAGTCGGCGCGCGCCTTGGCTTCGCAGATGGAACGCTTGGCCACAGCGTCACCGCTGCCGACCATAGACCCCGAGGTGGGCCGGGCGATGCTCGACGAGATCGAGTCCGCGCGACGCGACCTCGACTCGGTCGGCGGCCTCGTCGAGTGCGTCTGCTGCGGCCTCCCCGCGGGGGTGGGGTCCCCCATGTTCGACGGCATCGAGAACACCATCGCCCGGGCGGCCTTCGGCATCCCCGCCGTCAAAGGCATCGAGTTCGGGGCGGGCTTCGGCGTCGCCGCGATGCGGGGCCACGAGGACAACGACCCCTACGTGGTACGCGACGGGCGCTGCGCCCCCGCGACGAACAACGCCGGCGGCGCCCTCGGCGGGATAAGCACCGGCGCCCCCATAGTCTTCCGCATCGCCATGAAGCCGACCTCGAGCATCGCCCGCGAGCAGGACTCGGTCGACCTCACCACGATGGAGCCTGCCAAGCTCAGGGTCCACGGCAGGCACGACCCCTGCGTGGCGGTGCGCGCCGTCCCCGTGAGCGAGGCCGTGTGCGCCCTCGCCGTCCTCGACTCCTGGCTGAGCTGGCCACCGGAGGGCGAGCCCCTCTCCCTCTCCTAGGCGCCTAAACGCCCTGACCCAACACGACCGAAAGGCAACCCATGAGCGACCTCCTCGAGATACGCAACCGCATAGACGCCATAGACGGGCAGATCCTGGACCTCTTCAAGGAGCGCATGTCCTGTGCGGCGGAGGTCGCCGAGTACAAGCGCGACACTGGCAAGCCCGTCTACGACGCGGCCCGCGAGCGCGACAACATCCAGCGAGCGGCCGATCGGGCCGGGGCAGGCCTCGAGCACTATGCGGCCGTCCTCGAGTCCCTTCTCATGGAGGCCTCCCGGGACGCCCAGTACCGCAGGCTCGGGAAGAGCAGCGCGGCCGCCACGACGGTCGCCGCGGCACTCGCCTCCCAGCCCCCCTACTTCCCCGAGCGCGCCTTCGTCGCCTGCCAGGGGGTCGAGGGCGCCTACCAGCAGCTCGCCGTGGACCGCCTCTTCAAGCGCGCGAACATCGCCTACTTCGAGACCTTCGACGCGGTCTTCTCCGCCGTCGAGCGCGGGATCGTGAAGTTCGGCGTCCTTCCGATAGAGAACTCGACCGCCGGCTCCGTCAACCATGTCTTCGACCTCATGATGCAGCACGACTTCCACATCGTGAGGACCTGCCGCTTGAAGATCGACCACAACCTCCTCGCCAAGCCCGGTCAGCGCAAGGAGGACGTCCACATCATCTACAGCCACCAGCAGGCGATAAGCCAGTGCGCCGACTACATCTCGACCTTCCCCGACGTGCGCGTACACGTGACGGAGAACACGGCCATGGCCGCACGGATGGTGGCGGAGTCCGACCGCGACGACGTGGCCGCGCTCGCCTCGGCCGCCTGCGCCGACCTCTACGGGCTCGAGGTCCTCGAGCGCAGCGTCCAGGACCTGCAGAACAACTACACGCGCTTCGCCTGCATCAGCCGCGACCTCACCATCTACCCCGGGGCGGACCGCTCGACGCTCATGATCGAGACGAAGCACGAGCCTGGCGCCCTCTACAAGGTCCTGGCGCGCTTCTACGCCCTCGACATCAACCTCGTGAAGCTCGAGAGCCGCCCCATCCCCGAGCGCGAGTTCGACTTCATGTTCTACTTCGACGTGGACTGCCCCGCCGCCGCACCCGAGTTCCAGACCCTCATGAACTCGCTCTCCGACGTGTGCGAGGAGTTCCGCTACCTCGGCAGCTACACGGAGGTGCTCTAGACATGGCAGAGCAGCGCACAGAGGGAACCCCGGCTGGCGAGGGGTGCGGACGGGAGCGCCCGACGGAGGACGGGGTCGTCTTCGGCCTCCTCGGACGGACGCTCGCGCACAGCTGGTCGCCCCAGATCCACGCCGCGCTGGGCAGCGTCCCCTACGCCCTCATTGAGCGCGAGCCCGAGGAGGTGGAGGGATTCGTCCGGCACGGCTCCTGGCGGGGCCTCAACGTCACCATCCCCTACAAGAGGCGCGCCTTCGAGCTCGCGGACGAGCACACGCCGGCCGCCAGGCGCCTCGGCGTAGCAAACACCCTCGTCAGGTTGGCCGACGGCCGCATCCTCGCCGACAACACCGACCTCACCGGCTTCGCCTGGATGCTCGAGCGCTTCTGCGTGCGCGAGCTCTCGGCGCGGGACGCCCGCAGCGCCCTCGAGGGTCGCGAGGCGCTCGTCCTCGGGTCGGGAGGGGCCTCGCACGCGGTGGTCGCCGCCCTCGAGGACGCGGGGGCGCACGTATCCGTCATCTCGCGCTCGGGCGACGACACCTACGAGACCCTGGCGGAGCGCCACCCGGACGCCGCGCTCGTCTGCAACGCCACGCCGGTGGGGATGTTCCCCGGCTGCCCCGCCTCGCCCGTCCCGGAGGGCGACCTTGCCCGCCTGAGGGGCCTCGCCGGCGTCCTCGACGTCGTGTACAACCCCACGCGCACGGGCATCTGCCTTGCCGCGGAGCGCCTCGGCGTCCCCTCCGAGAGCGGCCTTGCCATGCTCGTCTCGCAGGCCTGCCGCTCGAGCGAGCGCTTCCTCGGCCGCGAGGTCGACGACGCGCTCGCGGCCGCCGTGGAGCGGGACCTTCGCGCCCAGACGCTCAACGTCGCCCTCATAGGCATGCCAGGCTCCGGGAAGACGACCTGCGGCAAGAGGCTGGCGCGCCTCCTCAAGCGACCCTTCGTCGACCTGGACGACGCCTTCGGCCTCGACCACGGCATCTCCCCCGCCGCCTGCATAACCGAGCGCGGAGAGGCTGCCTTCCGGGCGCTCGAGACCGAGACGCTCTCGCGCTATGCGTCCCGCTCGAGCCTGGTCATCGCCTGCGGTGGCGGCGTCGTGACGCGGGAGGAGAACTACGCGCTCCTGCGCCAGAACAGCACGATCGTTGCGCTCGACCGGCCGCTCGAGCAGCTCTCGAGCAGGGGCAGGCCGCTCTCGGCGAGCAGGGGCGTGGAACGGCTCGCGCGCGAGCGCATGGGGCTCTACCGCAGCTGGGCAAACCTGGTGCTCGCCTGCACGGGTTCGGCCGCGGGGGACGCCGAGGCCATCCGGGGCGCACTCGGCCTCTAGCGCGCCTTCCATACCACAACTCAGCAGGCGACAGGGCCCTCGACCGTCCACCGATGTGGGGCTCGGCTCCCCGTCACCACGGTGCGCACTCGTATAATCGTATTCGTTGGATACGATTTAGTACAGCTGCCAGTACAGCTGCCAGTACGGGTGGGTCGCGTGGATAAGGACAAGATCGCGGAGCTGGTCATCGACGCCGTGGGCGGTACCGGCAACATCAAGGCGAACGGCGTTTGCATGACCAGGCTGCGCCTCACGACGCGCGACCCCTCGAAGGTCGACGACGCCTCCCTGCTTGCCATCCCCGGGGTCCTGGGCGTTCGCCATCGCGGTGGCGCCGGCGTGGAGGTGGTCTTCGGGCCTCGCATCGTCGAGGACGTCTGGCGCGCCTTCGTGGCAAGGACGGGGATCCCCCCGAAGGACGGCAGGACCTTCTTCGCCGGCGTGGGCGGACGGGCGGCGCAGCCCGTGGTGCACAGTCCCTCCACCGCCTCAGGCGGAAGGCCCAAGGCGGTGGAGGCCCCGTCCGCTCCCGAAAGGCCGGGTGGCGACTCGTCAGCCAAGGACGTCACGGAGGCGGCCCGCACCAAGGGAGGGGTGGTGAAGGTGGATAGCCAGGAGGACATAGCGGCGCTCGTGCAGCTTCTCGACGGCTCCGCGCCTGACGCGGGCGAGACGCCACGGCCCCATGCCAAGGCTGCCCTCCTGGTCATCAACGGGCCCAACATCAACATGCTCGGCGTCCGCGAGCCCTCCATCTATGGCACGCACGACTACCACTACCTCGAGCGCCTCTGCCAGAAGGCGGCGCGCGAGGCGGGCTTCGCCACCTGCGAGGTCTTCCAGTCCAACCACGAGGGCGACATCGTCGACAAGATCCAGGAGGCTCTCGGCGCCTTCGACGGCATCGTGATCAACCCCGCGGCCTACACGCACACCTCCGTCGCGATACTCGACGCGCTGAAGGCCGTCGCGCTTCCCGCGGTCGAGGTCCACATCTCCCAGGTCGACCAGCGCGAGGGCTTCAGGCGCATCTCGTTCGTGCGTCTTGCCTGCTTCGAGACGGTGGCCGGACTCGGGCTCGAGGGCTACGCCAAGGCCATCCGCGACCTCGCGGCACACATCGGCCTCGGCTAGTCCGCGTCCCCGCTAGGGCCAGCCGCTAGAGCCTGCGGCAGCGCCAGACGCTCCCCTCCGTCACGAGGACGTCGACGGGCACGTCGTGCTCGTCGTGCGGGAGCGGGTTGCTGCTCACCTGCATCGAGCGGACCAGGCCGATCTTCTCGCCCGGGTAGAAGGCCAGGAACTCGTCGTAGTAGCCAGCACCGTAGCCCACGCGGTAGCCCTCCCCGTCGAACACGAGGCCGGGGACGAGGCAAACCGAGCCCACCATCTCGCCCGCCTCGAGGGGCTGCTCCCCCACCGGGGGCACGCGCATGCCCCGCGAGGCGAGCTCCACGCCGTCCGCCGACGCGACCTCAAAGAAGGAGAGCCTGGACGTCCTGGGCTGGAGATAGGGCAGCGCGACCCTCTTGCCCTGCGCGAGCGCCCGCTCGATGACGGGCCTGGTGTCCATCTCCTCGTGGAAGGGCACGTAGGCGAGGACGAGGCCCGCCTCGCGGTACTCGCGCACCATGCCCAGCATACGGACGACCGCACGGTCGACGCCTGCGGCCAGACCCTCGGGGAAGTTCCTACACAGCTCGAGGTAGCTCGAGCGCAGGGCCGACTTGCTCGCGTTCTCCCCATAGGAGCTTGCCATGGGTCCCCCTTCCGACTCACACTACGATACCGTATTGGAGTTGCGAAACGGGAATTGATTCGCATTGAGACCATTTTAAGATTCTACCTCGGGCGTGGGGGCAGGGGCCCGGACGCGCGAGGACCGGAGGGGAGGCACTACCCTGGAAGCCATGCGACCCGACGACTCCTACGTGCTCCGGCTCGACGGCATCAGCATCGAGGTGACCCGCAAGCGCGTCAGGAACGTCAACCTCAGGGTCCGTGCGGGCGGCGAGGTGCGCATGAGCGTGCCCCTGAGGACCTCCCGCGCAGCCGCGGAGGCCTGCGCGCGCGCTCACCTCGCGTGGATACGTGAGAGGCGCGCCGAAGCCATCGCTCGGGAGGAGCGCCTCGCCACGGACGTCTCCGCCGGCGAGCTCGTCTCCGTGTGGGGGCGGCCCCGCACGGTCCGCCTCCGCGCGGACGGGGAGACGCCGTCGTGTGCCCTCGAGGGTGCGGAGCTCGTGCTCTCGGGGCCCTCGTGGCTCCTCGGCGACGCGAGCCGGGCCGTGGGGGCACGCCGCGTCCTCGTGGCCGACCTCCTCGCTTCCGAGCTCGCGCTGAGGCTGCCCGAGGTCCTGTCGGCATGCGAGTCCGAGGTCGGGAGGTGCGCGAGCGCGGTGTCGACGAGGTGGATGAGGACCCGCTGGGGCTCCTGCACCCCCAGGACCGGTCGCATCCGCCTGAACGTGGCCCTCGCCGAGCGAAGCCCCTCCTGCCTCGTGACGGTGGTGACCCACGAGCTCTGCCACCTCGCCGAGCCGAGCCACGGCCCCGCGTTCTACTCCCTCATGGACGCCCACTGCCCCGGCTGGCGCGCGGCCCAGGCCGAGCTCGACGCCAACCCGCCGCAGATGTTCGGCCCAACCGCGAAGTCCGCCCCAGGATCGGCCGGCTAGGCTTACCATAGAAGACCGTATGCGGGCGCGCAGACCGGCGCGCCAGGAGGATGGGAGCCAACATGCCCAACGAGGGAAGCTACGAGGCGGCCCTTCGCCGCTCAGACCAGATCCAGGCCGACATCGCCGCCGGCAAGACCGAGCCCTACGTGATGCTCACGGGCGACCGCCCGACGGGCCGGCTGCACCTGGGGCACTACTTCGGCACGATCAAGGAGCGCGTGAGGCTGCAGGACGCCGGCGTGAGGACGAACATCATCATCGCCGACTATCAGGTCATCACCGACCGAGACACGACCGAGCACATCCGCGACAACGTCTACAACATGGTCATGGACTACCTCGCCTGCGGGATCGACCCCGACAAGACCATGATCTTCACGCACTCGGCGGTCCCGGCGGAGAACCAGCTCATGCTCCCCTTCCTCTCGCTCGTCTCCGAGGCCGAGCTGCAGCGCAACCCCACGGTCAAGGCCGAGATGGAGGCGTCGGGCCACTCGCTCACGGGTCTGCTCCTCACCTACCCGGTCCACCAGGCCTGCGACATCCTGTTCTGCAAGGGCAACATCGTCCCGGTCGGCCGTGACCAGCTGCCCCACATCGAGGTGACCGCCAAGATCTCCCGCCGCTTCAACGAGCGCTACGGAAGGGTCTTCCCCGAGGTCAGCGGCCTTCTGACCTCGACGCCGCTCATCCCCGGCCTCGACGGGCGCAAGATGAGCAAGTCGTACGGCAATGCCATCTCGATCTCCATGACGGCCGAGGAGACGGCCAGGCTCATCAAGAAGTCCCGGACGGACTCCGACCGCCACATCACCTTCGACCCCGAGGGGCGCCCCGGCGTCTCGGCCCTGCTCACGACCGCCGGCATCTGCACCGGCCGCGACCCGGAGGAGATTGCCGCCGAGATCGGAGACGGCGGCTCCGGCCAGCTCAAGAAGTACGTCACCCAGGCGGTGAACGACTACTTCGCGCCGATCCGCGAGCGCAGGCACCGCTTCGAGGCCGACCTCGGCTACGTGCAAGACGTCCTCCACGACGGCAACCGCCGCGCCAACGAGATAGCCGAGTCAACCCTGCAGGAGGTCCGCGAGGCCATGGGGATGGTCTACTGACACGAGCGCCTGATCGCAGGAGCACGAGGCGGGCCCAGGCACCGGACTTCCCGGCACCTGGGCCCGCCTCAGGTCGCGCGCGCTGCCGGCCCGACCGTACGCGGTCGGCTAGAGCGCGACCGAGCCTGACTCCACTGCGTCGACGAACTGCCGGGCGCCGCGGGCCGACCGGCCGCCGCGCCTGAGCGCGAACTTCTCGGCCGCGGCGTCGAGCGCCTCCGGGTCCGCCGCGAGCCCGCGCTGGGCGGCGAGGCTCCTCACGATGTCGAGGTAGGTCCTCTTGTCGGGCCGGTAGAAGCTCACGTGGATGCCGAAGCGCTCGCTCAGCGAGATGATCTCCTGCATGGTGTCGTTGCGGTGGACCTCGTCTCCCTCGCGGTCCGAGAAGCTCTCCTTCACGAGGTGGCGCCGGTTGCTCGTGGCGTACACCACGACGTTGCCCGACTTCGCCGAGACCGACCCCTCCAGGATCGCCTTGAGCGCGGCGTAGTTGTCGTCGTTGGCCGAGAAGGACAGGTCGTCGATGAAGAGGATGAACTTGAGCGGGTTGGCCGTGAGGGCGTCCAGGAGCTCGGGGATCTGGTGGAGCTGGTCCTTCCTGACCTGCAGGATGCGAAGCCCCTCGCCGGCGAGCTCGTTGACCACGGCCTTCACCGTAGAGGACTTGCCGGTCCCTGCGTCGCCCGTGAGCAGGATGTTCGCCGCAGGACGACCCGCGAGGAGCGCACGGGTGTTGTCCAGGATGACGCGCTTCTCGCGCTCGTAGTCCACCAGCTCGGAGAGGCGCACGGGATCGGGGTACTTGACCGGCTCGATCGCGCCGTCGTCATCGAGGAGGAACATGCGGTAGCGCGCGTAGATCCCGAAGCCGTAGCGACCCATGTCTTCGACCCGCGCATGGTAGGTATGCGCCAGCTCGACGCGCTCCCCCTCCTCGAAGGCGGGCAGGAACCGCTCCCCCGGAAGCCCGGAGCGCAGGTCGTCGACCGTGAGGTCCGCGACCTGCTGGAAGGTCTCGAGCTCCTCCTCGACGGCGCGCCGCATGGACGCGGGGACCTCCTCGCCCGCCGCCCTCAGGCGCGTGTAGGGGTTCTCGTCGTCACAGACGGCCTCGCGCACGTACCCCGAGAGGCCCGCAGAGCCGCCCCGCTCCACGAGCGCCGCGACGAAGGTGGCGTACGTGGACACGCCCGGATCCCTGACGAGGTCTCCCAGCGAGGAGATCACAGGGTCATGGAGCAGGTCGCGGAAGACCACGAGGGCGTCCAGGCGCATAGCGAGCTCGCGCATGGCCTCCCCCTTGCTGAACTCCGACATTTCCCTTCCTTCCCGGGCCGAAACCCCTAGGAGACGCGCGGGGCGCAGCAGCACCCCGCGCGTCCGGAAAGCCCTCTGGCGCGTCCCCTAGTTCAGGACCGCTCCCTTGGCACCGCTCGAGACGAGCTCTGCGTAGCGCCTGAGGTAGCCCGTGAGCTCCTTCTTCTTCGGAGTGAACTCGCTCATGCGGCGCTCGTACTCCTCCTCGGGAATCTTGAGCTCGATCCTGCAGTTGGGGATGTCGATCGAGATGGTGTCGCCCTCCCGCACGATGCCGATCGGCCCTCCCGAGGCGGCCTCGGGCGACACATGGCCGACGCAGGCGCCGCGGGTCGCTCCCGAGAAGCGCCCGTCCGTGATGAGCGCCACGGAAGTCCCGAGGCCGCGCCCCATGATCGCCGAGGTCGGGGTGAGCATCTCGCGCATGCCGGGACCGCCCTTGGGGCCCTCGTAGCGGATGACCACGACGTCGCCGGGGTTGATTTGGTCGGCGTCGATCGCGGCCTGGGCCTCCTCCTCGCTCTCGAAGACGCGCGCGGGGCCCTCGTGGACGAGCATCTCGGGGGCCACGGCGGAGCGCTTCACGACCGAGCCCTCAGGCGCCAGGTTGCCGCGCAGCACGGCGATGCCGCCCGTCGGCGAGAAGGGGTTGTCGGGGGTGCGGATGACCTCGGGGTTCCTGTTGCGGGCCGACGCGATGTTCTCGCCCACGGTCCTGCCCGTCACGGTCATGCAGTCGCGGTCTATGAGCCCGAGCTTGTCAAGCTCCGCCATGACCGCGGGGATGCCGCCCGCCTCGTCGAGGTCCTCCATGTAGGTGGGGCCGGCCGGTGCGAGGTGACAGAGGTTGGGGGTTCGCTCGCTCATCGCGTTGGCGTCGGAGAGGTCGATCTCTATGCCGCACTCGTGCGCGATGGCAGGCAGGTGCAGCATCGTGTTGGTCGAGCATCCGAGCGCCATGTCCACGGTCAGCGCGTTCCTGAAGGCCTCGCGGGTCATGATGTCTCGGGCCGTGACGTGGCGCCTGAGCATCTCCATGACGGCCATGCCGGCGTGCTTGGCGAGCTGGATGCGCCTGGAGTAGACGGCTGGGATGGTGCCGTTGCCGGGAAGCCCCATGCCGATGACCTCGGTCAGGCAGTTCATGGAGTTGGCGGTGTACATGCCGGAGCACGAGCCGCAGCTCGGGCAGGCCTTGCACTCGAACTCGTGGAGCTTCTCCTCACCGATCCTGCCGGCGCTGTAGGCGCCCATCGCCTCGAACATCGACGAGAGGCTCGTCTTGTGGCCGTCGATATGTCCGGCGAGCATGGGGCCACCGGAGACGAAGGTGCACGGCAGGTCGAGGCGGGCGGCGGCCATGAGCAGGCCGGGCACGTTCTTGTCGCAGTTGGGGATCATGACGAGCGCGTCGAAGCCGTGCGCGCGGGCCATGCACTCCGTCGAGTCCGCGATCAGGTCGCGCGTGACGAGGGAGTACTTCATCCCCGTGTGACCCATCGCGATGCCGTCGCAGACGGCGATGGCCGGGAACACCACGGGCATGCCGCCGGCCTCGGCGACGCCCATCTTCACGGCCTCCGTGATCTTGTCGATGTTCATGTGCCCCGGCACGACCTCGTTGAAGGAGCTCACGATGCCGACAAGCGGCCTCTCGACCTCCTCCTCAGTCCAGCCGAGGGCGTTGAACAGGGAGCGGTGGGCGGCGTTCGCCGCGCCGAACTTGATGGCGTCGCTCGTGACGCCCGCGCGCTCAGGGTCCTTCTCCATGGGTTCCTCCTTCTGGGCGCCGCCCCGAGGCGGCTCCGACGATTGCGTCAGTTGGCGAGCGAGAAGCCCGCGTCTTGCAGGTGCTCCCTGATCTCCTCGATCTGCTGCGCGTCGCGGGTCTCCATGCCCACGCGCAGGATGCAGCTCGAGATGGGCAGGTCGGGGTCGCTCAGGTCGTAGTCGACCGAGACCACGTTGGCGCCGAGCTCAGCGATGATGCGGCTGACCTGCTCGAGCTGGCCGGGCTTGTCCGTCAGCCTGAGCGAGAGCGTGACCTTGCGCCCGCTCATGGCCAGGCCGCGGTTGATTACCCGCGACAGGATGTTGACGTCGATGTTGCCGCCGGAGACCACGCATACGACGCGCTTGCCCGCGAGCGGCAGGTGGCCGAACATGCAGGCCGCGACCGGGGTCGCACCCGCGCCCTCCGCCACGAGCTTCTGGCGCTCCATGAGCGCCAGGATGGCCGCGGCGATCTCGTCGTCCGAGACGGTCACGATGTCGTCGACGTACTTCTCCACCATCTCGAAGTTCAAGGTCCCGGGGACCTTGACCTGGATGCCGTCAGCGAACGTCACCGCCGAGTCCGAGGAGGCCCACCTCCCCTCGTGGAAGGCGTCCGCGAAGGCCGAGGCCCCCTCGGCCTGCACGCCGTAGACCTTGCACTCCGGGCGCAGGCTCTTGATGGCGAGCGCCACGCCCGAGATGAGCCCGCCGCCCCCCACCGGGACGACGACCGCGTCCACCCCATCCAGCTGGTCTAGGATCTCTAGGCCGATGGTGCCCTGGCCCGCGATCACGTCCTCGTCGTCGTAGGGGTGGATGAACGTCGCGCCCGTCTCGTCCTGCAGGCGCACTGCCTCGTCGTGGGCATCGTCGTAGGTGCCCTTGACGAGACGCACCTCGGCGCCGAGCCGGCGCGTGTTCTCGACCTTCATGATGGGCGCGCCGTCGGGCATGCACACCACGCTCTTGACGCCCAGGTGGGTCGCGGCGAGGGCGACGCCCTGGGCGTGGTTGCCCGCGCTGCAGGCGATGATCCCGTGCGCGAGCTCCTCCTTGCTCAGCCGGTTGATCTTGTAGTACGCTCCGCGGATCTTGAACGAGCCCGTCACCTGCAGGTTCTCCGTCTTCAGGTGCAGGTCCATGCCGTCGACCAGGTTGGGCGCCGCGATGAGGTCGGTCTTGCGCGCGACCCCGCGCAGCGCATAGGCCGCGTTGTACACCTTGTCCAAAGAGAGCATCCTCGCTGTTCCTTTCTCGGGAAGCCGCCGTTTCTAGGGTCCGGATCAGACCGCCAGGAAGTTGGTGATGTGCTGGCCGCCGGGCACCATGGGGCGCACCATCTCGTCTCGGTCGAGCACCACGTCGATCACATAGCCGTGCCCGCAGTCGAGGGCCTCCCGCAGCGCGTCCTCGAAGTCCGCCACGGTCGAGACGCGCCTGCCGTCCAGTCCGTAGGCGCGTGCGAGGTCCGGCCACGAGGGCGGGCGGTCCAGGTTCGTCTGCGAGTAGTGCCCGTTGTAGATCAGCGTCTGCCACTGGTGCACCATGCCCAGCACCTCGTTGTCGTAGATGATGGTGATGATGGGCAGCTTGTAGTGCTCCTCGGTTGCGAGCTCGATGCAGTTCATGCGGAACGAGCCGTCGCCCGTGACGTGGATCACGCGCTTGGTGGGGTTGCCCACCTGCGCGCCGATGGCCGCGCCGAGGCCGAAGCCCATGGTCCCGAAGCCGCCCGAGGTGATCAGCTGGCCGGGGTAGTCGTAGTGGAAGTGCTGGATGGCCCACATCTGGTGCTGGCCGACGTCGGTCGAGACGATGGTGTCCTGCGGGCACAGGCGCGCGACCACGCTGTCGACCTGCTTGGGCGTGAGGTGACCCTCCTCCTCGTCGTAGACCGTCTCCGTCGGGTAGGAGAAGACGAACTCCTTCCAATCGGAGTGGTCGAGCTGCCCCTCGGGCTCGAGCCTCTGGAGCAGGAGCTGGAGCACCTGGCGCACGTCGCCCAGGATCGCCTGCTCGCAGTGGACGTTCTTTCCGACCTCCCTCGGGTCGATGTCGATCTGCACGACCTTCGCCTTCGCGGCGAAGGTGTCGGGCTGGAGCGCGATGCGGTCGGAGAACCTGCAGCCGAGCGCAAGCAGCAGGTCGCAGTTGTCCACGGCCATGTTCGAGGCCTGGGACCCGTGCATGCCGATCATACCGGTGGTCAGCGGGTCGCGGCCCCTGAACCCGCCGCCGCCCATCACCGTGATGGCCACGGGCGCGTCGATGAGGTTCGCGAAGCGGTTGAGCTCGCCGTTGGCCCTGCTGCGCACCACGCCGCCGCCGCAGATGATCATCGGGCGCTTCGAGGAGAGCACGAGCCTCGCCACCTCGTCCACCGCCCCCTCGTCGACAACGGGCGGCTCGAGCGAGGCGCGCAGCCCCTCGGGCAGGAGGCCCGGCTCGAGGCGCGCGAGGTGCTCGGAGAGGTGGACGGGCGCGTAGGACGTCATGGTCTGGGTGACGTCCTTGGTGATGTCCAGGAACACCGGGCCCGGGCGCCCCGAGCGCGCGACCAGGAACGCGGCGCGCACGACGTCGGCGAGCTCGGCCACGTCCGTCACCTGGTGGGTCCACTTCGTGATGGGGCGCATGACCGCGGTGCTGTCCACCTCCTGGAAGGAGTTCTTGCCGAGGAGTTGGGAGGTGACGTTGCAGCTGATCGCGACGATGGGCGAGCTGTCCGCCATGGCGGTCGCGATACCGGTGGTGAGGTTCGTGGCGCCGGGGCCGGAGGTCGCGAAGCACACGCCCACGCGGCCCGTCGAGCGCGCGTAGCCGTCCGCCGCATGCGCCGCTCCCTGCTCGTGGCTCACGAGGTAGTGGCTGATGCCGCTCGTCTGGTAGAGGGCGTCATAGACGTCCAGGATCGTCCCGCCAGGATAGCCGAAGACCGTGTCCACGCCCTGCTCCTTGAGGCACTCCAGAAGGATCTGGGCTCCCGTCAGCTGCAGCTCCATAGAATCGCTCCCCCCTGCTCCCAACCGCGGACGGCGCGGCTGATGCCTAATAAAAAGAGTCCCCGCCTGCGGCGAAGACCCATACGTTGCAACCCCTTCGGAGAAGGACGTTGCAACTAGCTCTCAATTAGAATCTCGACGGAGGGGACAGGTGCGGATGCCCCAGCTATGGTCCCTGCCATCTCTCCTCCTTCGAGGTCCCTTGCTGCTAACGATGCAAGATGTTCCCACACCGGCCGGCCCGGCCCGCCAGCCCGGCCCCTGTCGTAACAAAGTGGTTGCAATGGGAGTTCACGCGCAGACGCGTCCCCAGACGACAGAGGCCGCCGGCAGACGGAAAGGCGGCCCCTCCCATGTGGAGGAGCCGCCCAAGGCGCGCCCTTCTCGGTAAGGCTCGAGCCTAGTTGTTGAGGAGCTTGTCCTCGTCGTTCCAGGAGTAGAGCGCACGGATCTTCTTGCCGGTCTGCTCCATCAGGCTCTCGGCCTGCTGGCGACGCATGGCCTTGAAGTGGACCTGGTGCGTCTCGTCGGACATGTCGAGCAGGAACTCCTTGGCGAACTCGCCGTTCTGGATGCGCTTGAGGTTGTGGCGCATGCCCTCCTTGGCGGCCTCGGTGATGACGTTGGGGCCAGCGGTGTAGTCGCCGTACTCAGCGGTGTTGGAGATGGAGGAGCGCATGCCCGCGAAGCCGCTCTCGTAGATGAGGTCGACAATCAGCTTCATCTCGTGGATGCACTCGAAGTAGGCGTTACGCGGGTCGTAGCCAGCCTCGACCAGCGTGTTGAAGCCCGCCTCCATGAGGTCGGTAACGCCGCCGCAGAGCACGTTCTGCTCGCCGAAGAGGTCGGTCTCGGTCTCGGTCTTGAAGTCGGTCTCGAGAAGGGCCGCGCGGGCTCCGCCGAGGGCGGCGCCATAGGCGAGCGCAAGGTCGAAGGCGTCGCCGGTGGCGTCCTGGTGGGCGCAGACGAGGCACGGGGTGCCCTTGCCCTCGAGGTAGGTCGAGCGCACGGTGTGGCCGGGAGCCTTGGGGGCGACCATGATGACGTTGCAGTCCGGACGGACCTCGATGCAGCCGTAGTGGATGTTGAAGCCGTGGGCAAAGGCGATGGTCTTGCCGGGCGTCAGGTTCGGCTCGATGTCCTTCTTGTACATGGCGGCCTGGTACTCATCGTTGATGAGGATCATGATGATGTCGGCCCACTTGGCGGCCTCGGCGTTGGAGACGACCTCGATGCCCTGCTTTCGGGCCTTCTCGGCGGACTTGGAGCCCTCGCGCAGGCCGACCTTGACCTCGACGCCGGAGTCCCTCAGGTTGAGGGCGTGCGCGTGGCCCTGCGAGCCGTAGCCGATGATGGCGACGTGCTTGCCGTCCAGCTTGCTGATGTCGCAGTCCTGTTCGTGGTACATCTTGAAGGCCATCTTGCGAATCTCCTTTCGGAAGGTGTGGCACCGCGGGTTTCGCGGTCACCGTATGGTATGCGCAGCTCGCCGATGGAGCCGCCGATGAAACACGCCTCTTACAGCTTGGTAACCTTGCGCATTACCGTAGCGCCGCGCTCGAGCGACACCACGCCGGTACGGCAGATCTCGAGGATTCGGTAGTCGCGCATGAGGTCGATGAAGGCGTCGATCTTCGGCGTGTCGCCCGTCACCTGGATGACGACCGCGTCGCGCGTGTAGTCGAGGATCTTGGCGTCGAAGGCGTCCACGAGGTCGAGCACGGCATGGCGGTCCGCCGCGTCGTAGTCCATCTTGATCAGCATGAGCTCGCTCGAGACGGACGCGCCCTTCTCGAACTCCTTCACCCCGACGATGTCGGGCAGCTTGTGCAGCTGGCTGACCAGCTGGCGCTTGGCCTGGTCCTCGCCGTCGAAGATCACGGTGATGCGCGAGAAGCGCGGCGACTCGGTCTCGCTCACGGTGAGGCAGCTGATGTTGAACATGCGGCGCCTGAACATGCTCGTGACGCGGTTGAGCACGCCGAACTCGTTCTTGACGAGGATGGCGAGGGTGTATCTCTGCATCTACTCATCCCCCCTCGTGATGAGGTTGTCGAGGGTGCCGCCGGGCAGCATCATGGGCAGCACGAGCTCGTCCTTGTCGATGGGACACTCCACCAGGTAGGGGCCCTCGGCGGCGAGGGCGCGCCCGAGCGCGCGCCCCAGCTCCTCCACGGAGGAGACGCGCTCTGCCTCGGCGCCGAAGCCCCGGGCGACGGCGACGAAGTCCGTCCTCCGGTCGAGGTCGGTGTTGGAGTAGCGCCCGTCGCAGATGAAGCGCTGCTGCTGGCGGACCATGCCGAGCACCCCGTTGTTGAGCAGCAGGATGGTGACGGGCACCCGGTTGGTCACGGCCGTGGCGAGCTCGGTCATGCACATGCCGAAGCCTCCGTCGCCGATCACGAGGACCACGCGGTCGTGCGTGCCGAGCGAGGCGCCGATGGCCGCTCCCAGCCCGAACCCCATCGTGCCGAGCCCGCCGCTCGTGATGAAGGAGCGCGGGCGCCTGAAGGTCAGCATCTGGCTCGCCCACATCTGGTGCTGGCCGACGTCGGTCACCACGGGGACGTCGGGCGTGAGGCGACGGTCGAGCTCGCGCATGACGTTGGCGGGCGTGAGGCCCTCCCGCGCGTCCTCGCAGGCGCGCTCCTCCTCCCTGAGCGAGGCTATGGTCGCGTCCCAGTCTGGGTGGGTCGTCTCCTCGAGGAGCGGGATGAGGCGGTCGAGCGTGAGCGCGAGGTCGCCCTTGAGGTCGTAGGTGTCCGGGATGTTCTTGGAGAGCTCCGACTCGTCGATGTCGATGTGGACGATGCGCGTTCCCTGGGCGAAGCTGTGACGGTCGCCCGTCGAGCGGTCGTTGAAGCGGACGCCGAGGGCGATGATGCAGTCCGCTGCCGCCATCGCCTTCGTGGCGGCGTAGTGGCCGTGCATGCCCTCCATGCCGAGGAGCCGCGGGTTGTCGGAGCTTATGGCAGAGACGCCCATGAGCGAGGTGGCGATGGGCGCGTCGATGACGTCCGCGAGACGCGCGACCTGCTCCTCGGCGCCCGACGCGATCGTGCCGCCGCCGCAGTAGACGTAGGGGCGGCTCGACTTGTTGATGCACATCGCGACCTCCGGCAGGAGGTCGCCCTCGTAGGGGGCCACCGGGTCGGGCTCGACGGGGGCCTCCAGGGGCTCGAAGTCGCACGTGGCGCGCTGGGCGTCCTTCGCGATGTCGACGAGCACGGGCCCGGGCCGGCCGGAGCGCGCGAGGCGGAAGGCCTCGCGCAGGGTCGGGGCGATGTCGCGGACGTCTCCGATGAAGTAGTTGTGCTTGGTCACGGGCAGCGTGATGCCCGTGATGTCGATCTCCTGGAAGGAGTCTGTGCCGATCTGCGACCACGGCACGTTGCCGGTGATGGCGACCAGGGGCGTCGAGTCGAGGAAGGAGGTCGCGATGCCCGTGACGAGGTTGGTCGCGCCGGGCCCGGAGGTCGCGATGCACACGCCGGGCCTGCCCGTTGCGCGCGCGTAGCCGTCGGCCGCATGGGCGGCCCCCTGCTCGTGCGCCACCAGGACGTGCCTCAGCTCGTCGGAGTACTTGTAGAGCGAGTCGTAGATGTCGATGACCGTCCCGCCCGGGTAGCCGAAGACGACGTCCACGCCCTGCTCCACCAGGGTCCTCACGACGATGTCTGATCCGCTCAGCTTCACGTTCCCCTCCCTACTCCTCGGGGTTCTTGAGCGTCGCGTACATGACGGCCTTGATGGTGTGCATGCGGTTCTCCGCCTCGTCGAACACGTGGCTGCGCTCGCTCCGGAAGACCTCGTCGGAGACCTCCATCTCCCGCACGCCGAACCTCTCGGCTATCTGGGCGCCCACGGTGGTCTTGGTGTCGTGGAAGCTCGGCAGGCAGTGCAGGAAGATGGCGTCGGGGCGCGCCTGCGCCATCACGTCCGCGGTGACGCGATAGGGCTCGAGGAGGGAGATGCGCTCCTCCCAGAGCTCGGCCGGCTCACCCATCGAGACCCAGATGTCCGTGTAGAGCACGCTCGCGTCGCGGGCGCCCTCCTCCACGTCCTCCGTGAGGGTGATCGTGGAGCCGCTACCCTCGGCTATGGCCCGGCAGGTGGCGACGAGCTCGTCGTCCGGCATCTGCCTCTTTGGCCCGCAGGCGCAGAAGTCGATGCCGAGCTTGGCGCAGACCACCATGAGCGAGTTGCCCACGTTGTTTCCGGCGTCACCGAAGAACGTGAGCTTGCGCCCCTTGAGGTCGCGGCCGAAGACCTCGCGGGCGGTCAGGACGTCGGCGAGCATCTGGGTCGGGTGGAACTCGGTGGTGAGGCCGTTCCAGACGGGCACGCCGGCGTTGGCGGCGAGCTCCTCCACGACCTCCTGGCCGAACCCGCGGTACTCGATGCCGTCGTACATTCGGCCCATGACCTTTGCGGTGTCCTCCACGGACTCCTTTGTGCCCAGCTGCGACGAGCCCGGACCGATGTAGACGGCGCCCATCCCCAGGTCGTGCGCGGCCACCTCGAAGGAGCTGCGCGTCCGCGTGGACGTCTTCTCGAAGATGAGCGCGACGTTCCTCCCCTCGAGCAGGCGGTGCGGCGTCCTGGCCTTCTTGAGACGCTTGAACTCCGCGGAGAGGTCGAGGAGGTACTCTATCTCCTCCGGCGTGAAGTCGAGCAGCTTGAGGAAGCTGCGGCCAGAGAGGTTGACGGTCATCTGGGGCTCCTTTCGGCGGTCGTGTTTCGGTGCCGTGAAGCTGCCATTCTATGCCCGGCGGAGCCCGCGGACGCCCAGAACGCCGTTCTGGTCAAGAGCACGTAACGAGCGGAGCTCCACTCGACGGACGGGAGGGCGGGTGCTTACGGAAGTCTTATCAAAGTGCAGTTCTCCATTACCTATAGTTTGAGTCACGTGTCCCCCGCCCGAGCGTCCGGGGACACCTCACGCGAAGCGAAGCGGCAACAGTCCCCGAGGGCCGGCCCCCAAAGGGGCGAGCAGAGTCAGGAGCGCATATGAGCAAGAAGAGCGACAAGCCCGACCAGCAGGACGCCACCTTGCGCGACGCCGGCGACGACCAGCCCGCCGCCGCGGACCACGGCTCCGGGCGCGACTTCTCCTACACGCAGAACCGCGAGGTGAGCTGGCTCAACTTCGACGACCGCATCCTGGACGAGGCCCTCGACCCCACCGTCCCCCTCTTCGAGCGGCTCAAGTTCGTCGAGATCTTCGGCTCGAACCTCGACGAGTGGTTCATGATCCGCGTCGGCGGCCTGTCCGACCTCGCCCGGCTCAAGCACCAGCCGCGCGACAACAAGTCCGACCAGACCCCCTCGGAGCAGCTCGAGACGGTCTTCTCGATCCTGCCAGGCCTGCTCGAGCGCCAGGCCTCCGCCTGGGAGAAGGTCACCTCCGAGCTCTCGGCCAACGGCCTCTCCTACGTCGCGCCCGGAGACTACCTCGAGGACGACGTCGAGGCCGTCGAGAGCTACTACGCGAGCTTCGTCGCGCCCATCAACTCGCCCCTGATCATCGACCCGCGCCACCCCTTCCCCAACCTGCGCAACTCCTACCAGTACGTCGCCTGCACCCTCGACGGCGCCGACGAGCGCGGCGTGCTCGGCATCGTCGAGGTGCCGCCCTCGCTGCCGCGCGTGGTCGAGCTGCCCTCCACCACCAAACTCTACCGCTACACCCTGCTCGAGGACGTAATCGCCTACAAGCTCTCCGACTGCTTCGGCGGCTACGTGCCGCGCAACCACGCGGTCATCCGCGTCACGCGAAACGCCGACATCGACCCCGACGGCGAGGGCGTCGAGGAGGAGGAGGACTACCGCCTCCACATGAAGAAGGTACTCAAGAAGCGCCAGCGCCTCCAGCCGATCCGCCTCGAGATCCGCGGCGAGCTCGACCGCAAGCTCGAGGCCTCCATCATCCGCGAGCTGGGGCTCACCAAGGAGCGCGTCTCGAGGGTCCGCATCCCGCTCGACCTAGGCTTTATCTACGGACTCGAGGGCAAGATCCCCGACGAGGTGCACAGCAGGCTCGTCTACGAGCCGTTCGTCCCGCAGATCTCGCCCATGGTCGACATGGCGAGGCCCCTGCGGCCCCAGGTCGAGGACCACGACGTCCTTCTCTTCTACCCCTACGAGTCGATGGACCCGCTGCTCGAGCTCCTGCGCCAGGCCGCCAACGACGACGACTGCATCTCCATCAAGATCACCCTCTACCGCGTGGCCAAGCAGTCGCGCCTCTGCGAGAGCCTCATCTCGGCGGTCGAGAACGGCAAGGACGTCACCGTCCTCATGGAGCTGCGCGCCCGCTTCGACGAGGCGAACAACATCGCCTGGGCGGAGCGCCTCGAGAACGCGGGCTGCACGGTCATCTACGGCCAGGAGGGATACAAGGTACACTCCAAGATCTGCCAGATCACCTACCACAACGGCGGCAGCATAAAGCGGATCACCTGCCTGGGCACCGGCAACTTCAACGAGAAGACCGCCAAGCTCTACTCGGACTTCATGCTGCTCACCGCCCACGAGGGCATCGCCGAGGACGGCAACTCCTTCTTCCGCAACCTCGGCGTCGGCAACCTGCGCGGCACCTACAAGTACCTCGGCGTCGCCCCCGTCGGCCTGAAGCCCCTCGTCCTCAGGGGCCTCAACAGGGAGATCCGCCACGCGCGCGAGGGCCTGCCCGCGCAGGTCTTCATGAAGATGAACTCGCTCACCGACCGCGACGTCATCGACAAGATCGCCGAGGCCTGCCAGGCGGGCGTCCACGTGATCATGATCGTGCGCGGCATCTGCTGCATCAAGGCGGACGTCCCCGGCAAGACCGAGGGGCTCGTCGTGAGGGAGATAGCCGGCCGCTTCCTCGAGCACGCCCGCGTCTACGCCTTCGGCGTCGACGTCGACACCGTCTACCTCTCGTCCGCCGACATGATGACCCGCAACACCGAGCGTCGCGTCGAGATCGCCTACCCGGTGCTCGACAGGACCTGCCGCGAGCTCGTGATCCAGTACATGAACTTCCAGCTCGCCGACAACGTGAAGGCGCGCCAGCTCACGAGCGAGGGCACCTGGAGGAAGCTCGACGCCGAGCCCGGCGAGCCGAGGGTCGTCTGCCAGGAGGCGCTGATGCAGCTCGCGTACCTGCGCGCCCGCAAGTCCGACGTGAGCATCCTCACGCCCTCCGGCACCATCACCCCCAAGCTCTCGCGCAGCGTCACGGACCGCCTCCTGTCGCTGCCCGGCATCGGCACCTACGACGACGACCACGACGCCCCCGTCTCGACCCTCCCGAAGGCGCCCTTCCCCGACGTCCGCGGGTGGACGGAGGAGATGCCTCGCGCAGACGCCGAGAACCTTCCGGGAACGCCCGCGCCCGAGGCGCAGCCCCTCACTCCGACCAGCGACGACACGCGCTCTACGGAAGGCTCCAAGATTGAGCCTCAAGCTGAGGTCGAGGGTATGGAGCCCGCCGAGAAGAACCCTCAACCCAAAGTCGAGCCTCCCTCCCTGGACGGCACCACGACCGGGCGTGTGGCGTCGGGGGTGGCACCGGACCTCGACGGAGCCGAGGCGGGCCGCGAGGCCGCCCCTGCTGGCACCGGCGCAGGCGTCGGGCCCGAGGCGCCCGAGGGCGCGAGTCGCACGACGACGGCGCTGCACCTCATCGGCATGGGCCTTAAGATGCTGTTCGGTGGGGGTCGCAAGGACTAGCGACAGGCAGGGCGAGACCGGGCGGTGGAGCACCCGCCTCCCCCGCCCGTCCCCGCTACGTCTATACTCAAGTGACTGGCAGTGTTTGACGACGAGGCCAGAGGGACGCCCTCTGGCCTCGCTCCTTAGGGGGAAGCATGGGTGTTACCGGAGGAAAGGCCCTGAGGCTGAGGGTCGAGCGGATGGCCTACGGCGCGGACGCCATCGCGCGTACCGACGACGGCGAGACCGTCTTCGTGAGCGGGGGCGTCCCGGGCGACCTCGTCGACGCACGCGTCACGCAGGACGCGGGGACCTTCCTCAGGGCCAGGGTGGAGAGCGTGCTCGAGCCCTCGCCCGACCGGGTGCGCCCGGCCTGCCCGCTCGCGGGCGCCTGCGGCGGCTGCCCTTGGGCGAGCCTCTCCCGCCCCCTGCAGCTCTCCTCGAAGCGCGCGTCCGTCGTGGACTCCCTCGTCCGGATCGGGCGCTTCGACCCCGACGAGGCGGAGGGCCTCGTCGCTCCCTGCGAGGCCCCCTCGGCGCCCTGGGGCTACCGCAACAAGATAGAGCTCGCGTTCGCGCGCAACGGGAGGCGCTCCATCATAGGCATGCACGGGACGGACGGCACGAGCGTCGTCAAGGTCCCCAAGTGCCCGCTGCTCTCCGGCAAGAACCAGGCCCTCGTCAAGTCGGTCTCCGGCGCCCTCACCTACCTCGCCAACTCCGACCGGCTGAGCTTCGAGCGCATCGGCCTCAGGGTCTCCGAGCGCACCGGCGACGTCGAGGTCGCGTTGTGGACGAGGCCGGAGGCCTTCCCCCGCGCCCGCGCCGCCAAGATAGTGGGCGACGCCGTCAAGGCGACCTCCGTCGTGCGCGTCATGACCAAGGGCGCGAGCAAGGCGCGCAAGATCGCGGGCCTCGAGGTTCTCTCGGGCAAGGGGCACTGGAAGGAGTGGATCGGCGGCGAGACCATGCGCGTCTCGGCCCCCTCGTTCTTCCAGGTCAACACCACCGGGGCCGAGCGGCTTCAGGAGCTCGTCCTCGAAGGGCTGAGCCCCACTCCCGACGACGAGGCCATGGACCTCTACTGTGGGGCGGGCACCTTCACGCTGCCGCTCGCCAGGCGCTGCGGCTACGTCTCCGCCGTCGAGTCGTACGGCCCCGCCGTCCGCGACCTCAGGCGCAACCTCGAGCGGGCGGGCATCGGCAACGCCGACCCCATCGGCGGCGACGCCGGCCTCGAGTTCCCGGACACCGACGCGGACGTGATTGTCGTCGACCCGCCGCGGGCGGGGCTCGCGGCCGACGTCGTGCAGAAGCTCTCGGCGCAGCCCGCGCGCGCAATCGCATACGTCAGCTGCGACCCGGCCACGCTCGCGCGCGACCTCGCGCGGTTCCGCGCCGAGGGAGCCTTTCGGCCCCTCTCCGTCACGCCCGTCGACCTCTTTCCCCAGACCTTCCATGTGGAGACGGTCTGTTTGCTGTCAAGAAAAGATAAATAAGAGCCAAAAAGTGGCGTATTTCCGGGCTTTTTGCGAGGTGAGCATCATCAGAGGAGCCTTGCGAAAAGCTCGGTTTTCTTATATGGAAACATATCCATTAAGCAAATTTTCAGAGGGCCGGAAAATGAGTGGTAGGGTTTACGCTGTGGATTAGATGTCATAGGTTGTGGCAGTGATATAGATAACAAGACTGACCGCAGTTCAAGCCACTCGATACTAAGGGGCAGACTTGGCAGTGGAATAGATAACAGGAGGTGTCAGGACATGGATGACAGAAATCACGATGAAATTGTATCGGAACAAAATGAAAAATTAAGAATACAGAGAAATTATTATAGAAGACTCCATGTCGATGACCTTTGCATTCTTAATGCAGAGGAGTACTACGAGAGTCTTAAAGATTGGAGTAAGTTTAAAGAACCAAGAGATACGAGCAAACGTGATGCTGAGAAGGATTCAAAGGTAACATTCTGGTTGAAATGTAAATCAATCTTCTCCGATAAGGCAAAAAGAGAATTAGAAGAGAAACGCAAAGAAGCGAAGGTGTTGCAGCAAGAATATGAGCAGTATCATCAAAAAAGAGTTAACAGAATGCGTGCTCAATTTGAGGAACAACAGAGGAAGAATCATGAGTCAGTGGATGAAATGAAATCCATGTATGCTAAAGGTGATAAAAAGCAAATTATCAACTTCTTTAATGCAGTTTTAGTTAACGATGATTTTACGCTTGATATTTTATATAGGAAGGAAAGATATTTCACAAACGATTAAGGAGAGGTTATAATGAACAAAGTAAATATAAAAGATAGTCAAAATTTTATTACTTCAAAATATCACATAGAAAAAATAATGAATTGCATAAGTTTAGATGAAAAAGATAACATCTTTGAAATAGGTGCAGGGAAAGGTCATTTTACTGCTGAATTGGTAAAGAGATGTAATTTTGTTACGGCGATAGAAATTGATTCTAAATTATGTGAGGTAACTCGTAATAAGCTCTTAAATTATCCTAACTATCAAATAGTAAATGATGATATACTGAAATTTACATTTCCTAGCCACAATCCATATAAAATATTTGGCAACATACCTTACAACATAAGCACAAATATAATTCGAAAAATTGTTTTTGAAAGTTCAGCCACAATAAGTTATTTAATAGTGGAATATGGTTTTGCTAAAAGGTTATTAGATACAAACAGATCACTAGCATTGCTGTTAATGGCAGAGGTAGATATTTCTATATTAGCAAAAATTCCTAGGTATTATTTCCATCCAAAACCTAAAGTGGATAGCGCATTAATTGTATTAAAAAGAAAGCCAGCAAAAATGGCATTTAAAGAGAGAAAAAAATATGAAACTTTTGTAATGAAATGGGTTAACAAAGAGTATGAAAAACTGTTTACAAAAAATCAATTTAATAAAGCTTTAAAACATGCGAGAATATATGATATAAACAATATTAGTTTCGAACAATTTGTATCGCTATTTAATAGTTATAAATATTTAACGGCTAAAAACAATAGGCCCCATGCAACTGTAAATGTTTAGTTATAGGTAGGGTAGCATAAGTTAAAATGCTATTCTGCCTTTTAAAAGTATGGTATACATTCCAGAGAGAGATTGGATATGTTCCCGTATACCGATAGTGCCAAAAGCGAAGTGGATATGTTTCCGAGAACGGACGTACTCAAATGACATTCATTCTGTCCTCTCCAGCCACGTCGAGACGGTGACCCTGCTCGAGCGGGCCTAGAGACGACGCCAGGGGCCTCACTTTTGTGACTTTAGGGCTAGCGCATCCGGACGCGAAAGAGTAAAAAGATAGAGGAACTTGGGCAAGGGCCCAAGAGTTAGTGAGAGGAATGAACATGAAGGCAACTGTTTCCGAGGATTGCATCGGCTGCGGTCTCTGCGAGTCCACCTGCCCCGAGGTCTTCGCCATCGGCGACTCCGGCATCGCCGAGCCCATCGTCGACGAGGTTCCCGCCGACGCCGAGGACACGGCCCAGGAGGCCGCCGACAACTGCCCCGTCTCCGCCATCACCGTGGAGTAGCGCGAGCGCAGCAAAGGCAGGGGCAGCCCGGAGGGACTCCGGGCGAACCCAGGCGAACGCGAGGCGCCCCGTCACCGAGACGGGGCGCCTCTTTCGAACGGAGCATCCCATGATCCTCGCATCGGCATCACCACGCAGGCGACAGCTCCTCGAGCGCGCGGGCTTCTCGCTCGAGGTCCGCCCCGCCGACATCGACGAGACGAGGCGGGTGGGCGAGGCGCCCGTCGACCTCGTGCGACGCCTCGCGACCGAGAAGGCGCATGCGACCTGGTCCTCACTCGGCGATTGCGGCGCCTCGGAGCCGCTCGTCGCCGCCGACACCATCGTCTGGACCGCGTCTGGCGAAGTCCTCGGCAAGCCCTCCGACGAGGACGCGGCGGTGCGCATGCTCCGCGAGCTCTCCGGAGTGGTCCACCACGTCACCACGGGCGTGTGCCTCATGCTCCCGGCTCCCGGCACCGCGGTGGAAGCCCCTGTCGAGTCCAGCTTCACGGAGACGACCTCGGTGCGCTTCTACCCCCTCACGGACGAGGAGATCCGGGCGTACGTCGCCAGCGGCGAGCCGATGGACAAGGCCGGCGCCTACGGCATCCAGGGCACGGGCGGCCTCTTCGTCGCCGGCATCGAGGGAGACTGGAGCAACGTGGTGGGCCTTCCCGTCGCTCGCCTCGTGAGGGAGCTCGACGCCCTTCTCCGCTCGCGCGGAGGGGCGGAGAAGGACCTGCTCTTCGAGCTGCTCTCCCGCAAGCCGGGCGACCCGAGCGCCCTCTGAGGGCGGACGCGCCCGCCCCAGCCGCGCCTCCCGCCCCGCACGGCACCCAACCCGGTTTCCAGCCCGCAATTGCCCGCACGCGCGTCAGAAAGGCGGCAGCCATGCCAGAGCCCACGCCCACGAGCGTCACCCAGATCCCCGGCGTCTTCGCCGCTCACGCCACCCTCGCCGAGGGGGGCACCGGCTGCACCGTGATCGTCTGCCCCAAGGGGGCGACGGGAGGCGTCGACGTGCGCGGCGGCTCGCCCGCCACCCGCGAGACGGACCTCCTGCGTCCGGAGGAGACGGTACAGGTGCTCAACGCCGTGGTGCTCTCGGGTGGCAGCGCCTACGGCCTCGCCGCCTCCTGCGGCGTCGCCGAGGAGCTCGAGCGCCAGGGGATCGGCCTCAACGTCGGTGCGGGCGTCGTACCCATCGTCTCCTCGGCCTGCCTCTTCGACCTGCCCGTCGGCGACTTCTCCTCCCGTCCCGGCATCGGCGAGGGCGCCGAGGCGACCAGGCGCGCCCTCGCCTCCCAAGGCGTCCCCCTCGAGCGCGGCTGCGTCGGCGCCGGCACGGGCTGTACCGTCGGCAAGCTCGCAGGGCCCGAGCGCGCCATGAAGTCCGGGGTCGGCGAGTGCGTGCTCTGCTCCGCAGACCTCGTGTGCGGCGCCGTGAGTGCCGTCAACGCCCTCGGCAACGTCTGCGACCCGGACACCGGCGAGGCGATCGCGGGCACGCTCTCCCCCGACGGCACCCGCGTGGCGGACGCCTGCGAGCTCCTGCTCGACGCCAACGAGCGCTCGGGATTCTCGAAGACCGCAGAGGAGAACGAGCGCGCCAACGCGGCGAGGCAGCCCGCGCCGCGCACGAACACCACGATCTCCTGCGTGGTGACGAACGCCCGCCTCACCAAGGCCCAGGCCACGAAGGTCGCCCAGATGTCGGCCGACGCCTACGCCCACGCGATCCGGCCGACGCACACGACCTCCGACGGCGACACCGTCTTCGTGATGGCGACGGGCGACGTCGATGCCGCCCCCGACGTCGTCGGCGTCCTCGCGACGCGCGCGCTCGAGCTCGCCATCGCCGACGCCGCCCGCTCCGCTTGGGGGGCGTACGGCCTCAAGGCGGCCGCGGACCTCTAGTTGAACTTCACCAGTCGCTGCGCGATGCGGTAGATGATGATCGTGGCCTTCTCGCCGCCTGCCTTGGGGAGGTTGCTGTAGATGCCCACGAGACCGTAGCGCACGCGCAGGTACATGCGACGGTCGTAGCCCTTGAGCTCGTCCCAGAGCCCCTTGAGGTTCGCCTTCGCGTCGGGCTTGTCGGAGAGCTTCGAGAAGACCGAGCTCACCGCCATCATCAGGGTGAAGTAGCCCATCATGTAGGAGCGCAGCCTCGCGCTCGGCACGTCCTCGTAGAGGTGGTAGGCGTGCATCATGACCCGCGTGATCCTGAGCTGCTGGTCGATCCTGGAGACCATGACCTGCTCGTTCACGCTCTGGTCCCCGCGGCCGATGAAGTAGCGGTAGAGGTCGACCGGCAGGTAGTAGATGGTCTTGCAGCGGGGCAGCGGCACGTAGGCGTAGATGTTGTCCACGTAGAAGGTGTGCGCCGGCATGGGGACGCCGCCGTCGCGCAGGACGTCCGTGCGGTAGCACAGGGAGTGCATGAGCAGGTTCTGCGAGAGGTTGAAGTGCCCGATCTGGTCCCACGTGATGACCTTGTTCTTGGGGACCGCAAAGCCGTAGTCGACGACCTTCTGGGTGTCGTCCTCCACGTGCTCGTACACGTAGTTGGTGATCACTAGGTCGACGCGGACGTCGTAAGCGATGAACGCGCGGAGCTTGTCGAGGAGCTGGCGCAGCGCGTCCGCGTCCACCCAGTCGTCGGAGTCGACCACCTTGTAGTAGGTGCCCTCGGCGTTCTCCAGGCCCTTGAGCACGGCGATGCCGTGACCGCCGTTCTCCTGGTGCACCGCCTTCACGATGGTCGGGTAGCGCTCCTGCCACCCCTGCGCCTTGGCCAGGGTGTCGTCCTTGGTGGAGCCGTCGTCCACGACGACGATCTCGACGTCCTCGGCGTAGCCGCTCCCCTCGAGTATGGAGCTGATGCAGTGGTCCATGTACTCCGCGGAGTTGTAGCACGGGATGCCGAACGTGATGGTCTTGTTCATAGGTCGCCTACCCCACAAAGAAAGAGCCGCCGCACGTGGCGGCGGCGAGGGCTCCGGGTCTAGTGCTGGCTGATCAGCTCGTCTGATAGGTCGAGCGCGGAGGCCGTGACCCCGTCCATGTCGTAGTAGCGGTACTCCGCCAGGCGTCCGACCACGTGGAAGTTGAGCAGTCCGGCGACCCTGTCGCGGTACCTCCTGTAGAGCTCGAGGTTCTCTGGCTCGTTGATCACGTAGTAGGGGGTCTCGCCGACGCCGGGCAGGTAGGTGCGCGAGTACTCGCGCATGATGGTGGTCTTGCCCGGCACGACCTGACCGGTCATGTTCTTGAACTCCGTGATACGCGTGAAGTTCTCCGAGACGGTGTAGTTCACGGTGCCGACCGGCTGGAACTGGTCCTCGTCCAGCGTCTCGAAGACCATGTCGACCGTGCGGTACGGCAGGGCACCGAGGTCGAAGTCGAAGAGCTCGTCCAGGGCGCCGGTGTAGATGACCTCGCCGCCGTAGCTCTTGCCACAGACCGAGAGCTTGGTGTCCGTGATGTCGAAGACGTCGCGCGCGTCCACGTCGAGGAAGACGTCGATGAGGTCGTGGCCGAGCATGCGCTCGAAGAGCTTGGTGTAGCTCTCCGCCGGCATGCCCTGGTGCGGGGCCTGCGGGAAGTAGCGGTCGTCGTTGCCGACGAAGACGGGGACCCTGCCCATGACCGCGGGGTCGATCTGGTCGGGCGTCTTGCCCCACTGCTTCATCGTGTAGTGCAGGAAGACGTTCTCGTAGACGTAGTCCGCGACGCGCTCGAGGTCGGGGTCGTTCTTCTTACGGAGCTCCATTATGGGGACCTTCTTGTCCTGGCCGAAGGTGCCCACGAGCTTCTGGTAGAGGCGCTCCCCCTCCTCGTCGCCGAAGGCGAGCTTGAGGGAGGCGTGGTTGAAGGGGACCGGCATCAGGGTGCCGTGCACGTTGGCGAGCACCTTGTGCTGGTAGGGCGTCCAGTCCGTGAAGCGCGAGAGGAAGGTGTCCACGCGGTCGTCCGTCGTGTGGTAGATGTGCGGGCCGTACTTGTGGACAAGGATGCCCGCCTCGTCGTAGTAGTCGTACGCGTTGCCCGCGATGTGGTCCCTGCGCTCGAGCACGCACACCTTGTAGTTCACGGCCTCGGCGAGGCGACGAGCACAGACGGCACCGGCGAAGCCCGCACCGACAATGATCGCATCGTACGCGTTCGGATTGAATCCCGCGGGCAGCCCGCTCTCTATGCTCATTGAGGACCTCTGGTTTCTCGCCGGTTGGAAGGTGGGCTCGAACGTGCCCAAGAACTCGGACAGATTCTAGCACGCACCCCTATAATGACTACCGGTTACACCAAATACTCAACGTACGGCACGTTGGGAAGCCCGAGGGGCACCTGCGACGACCGGCCGCGGCGCACCCTGGGCGCGAGGAGGAGGAGACCTCACATGAGCGAATTTCTGGATAGGATGAAGGCTTGCGCCACGGCCGACCGCAAGACGATCGTGCTCCCCGAGGGCGAGGACCCGCGCACCATCGCCGCTGCCGAGAAGATCGTGGCGGAGGGACTGGCGAACCTTGTCATCCTGGGCGACCCCGAGACGGTCAAGGTCGAGGGGGTCACGGTCATCGACCCCAAGACCTCTGACAGGCACGAGGCCTACGCCGAGAAGTTCGCCGAGCTCCGCAAGAAGAAGGGCGTCACGCTCGAGCAGGCGCGCGAGCAGATGGACGACGCCACCTACTTCGGCACCATGATGGTCAAGATGGGTGACGCCGACGGCCTGGTCTCCGGCGCCTGCCACTCCACCGCAAACACCCTGCGCCCCGCGCTCCAGATCCTGAAGACCGCCCCGGGCACCAAGCTCGTCTCGGCCTTCTTCATCATGTGCACCGACAAGCCCGAGTACGGCGAGAACGGCACCCTGCTCTTCGCGGACTGCGGCCTGAACATCAACCCCACCGCCGACGAGCTCTCCGAGATCGCGATCGCCTCCGCCGCGTCCTGGAGGACCTACATGGGCAGCGACCCCAAGGTGGCCATGCTGTCCTTCTCCACCAAGGGCTCCGCGAAGGGCGACGTCCCGACCAAGGTCCAGGAGGCCACCGAGCTCGCGCACCAGAAGGCCCCCGAGCTCGCCCTCGACGGCGACCTCCAGCTTGACGCCTCCCTCGTCCCCGAGGTCGCGTCCCTCAAGGCCCCCGGCTCCACGGTCGCCGGCCACGCCAACGTCCTCGTCTTCCCCGACCTCGAGTCCGGCAACATCGGCTACAAGCTCGTCCAGCGCTTCGCGGACGCCGAGGCCTACGGCCCCATCCTGCAGGGCATCGCCAAGCCGGTGAACGACCTCAGCCGCGGCTGCTCCGCCGACGACATCGTGGGCGTCGTGGCCATCACCGCCGTCCAGGCGCAGATGGCCGACAAGTAGCACGTACTGGACGGCTCGCGGAGGGCACGACGCCTTTCCGCTCCAGCAGAGGAGGCCCGTCACCGTCACGGTGGCGGGCCTCCTCATCGAAAGGTTGGGACCAGATCGTCCTGTCGCCGGCACGCTCCCTACTCGGGACTTTGGCTCAGCAGCCTCTGCAGCATGGCCGAGCAACCAGCGTAGACGTCTCGGAAGGTGGCGTTGAAGTCGCCCGTGTACCAGGGGTCGGCAACGTCGCGAGGGGTGCCGGTCCAGTCCATGAGCAGCGACACCTTGCCTAGTGGATCTGAGCGGCGCGCCTGGTCGGGCGAGACGGGATCCCACGAACAGCCGTAGCCCTTCTCGCCCGAGAGCAGCCTGTACATGCCCGCGAGGTTCTCCGCGTCCATGCCGACCAGGTAGTCGAAGCGCTCGTAGTCCGCAGGACCCATCTGCCGGGAACGGTGGTGGCCGCACGGGATGCCCTCGCGCGCCAAGACTTGACGGGTACCCGGATGCACGTCGTTGCCGATCTCCTCCTGGCTCGTCGCCGCAGAGTCCACCAGGACGCGCTCGCGGACGCCAGCGCGACCGGCGAGCTCCCTCATGACGTACTCGGCCATCGTCGACCTACAGATGTTGCCGTGGCAGACGAACAGGATCCTGTGCATCAACGGGACCTCCCCTCGTGGGCCGAGACCGCCCCGGCCGTTGGGACATCGCCTACATGAACTCGTGGGCGATGGGACCGAGCGCGCCGAAGGGCGTAGCTGCACTCCTCGTCGGCGCGCTCGGGCACCATGTCCAGCTCGTCCCCTTACGCCGAGTGCGGGCCGGCGGCGCGGACCTCCTCGGCCATGTCCGGGTACTTCTCGGCCGCGTTCCTCTCGAACATCGCCGCGAGGCGCCTCGCCTGCTCGTCGTAGGCGGCCTTGTCCGCCCAGGTCTCGCGCGGGTTGAGCACGTGCTCCGGCACGCCCTCGATGTGCTGCGGGACGTCCAGGTTGAAGACGTCGTCGTGGACGAAGCGGCCCTGCTCCACCGCGCCCGTCAGCGCCGCCGTGACCATGGCCCTCGTGTAGGAGAGCTTGATGCGCTCGCCGGTGCCGTAGGGGCCGCCGGTCCAGCCCGTGTTGATGAGGTAGACGCGCGTGCCGTAGCGCTCCATGCGCTCGCCGAACATGTCCGCGTAGACGAGCGGGTTCAGCGGCATGAAGGGCTCGCCGAACAGGGTGGAGAAGGTCGGCGTGGGCTCGGTGATGCCGCGCTCGGTGCCCGCAACCTTGCTCGTGAAGCCCGAGACGAACTGGTACATGGCCGCGTCCTTGCTCAGGCGCGAGATCGGCGGCAGCACGCCGAAGGCGTCTGCGGTGAGCATGATGACCACCTTGGGGACGCCGCCGTAGCCCAGGAGCTGCGCGTTGTCGATGTACTCGACCGGGTAGGAGACGCGCGTGTTCTCCGTGAGCGAGCCGTCGAAGTAGTCGGGCTCGCGCGTGGCCGGGTTGACCACGACGTTCTCCGCGAGCGCGCCGAAGCGGATGGCGGAGTAGATCTGCGGCTCGGTCACGTAGGAGATGCGGATCGCCTTGGCGTAGCAGCCGCCCTCGAAGTTGAAGACGCCGTCGTCGGCCCAGCCGTGCTCGTCGTCGCCGATCAGGGCGCGGTTGGGGTCGGCGGAGAGGGTCGTCTTGCCGGTGCCGGAGAGCCCGAAGAAGACGGCGGTGTCGCCGGTCATGGGGTCCATGTTGCAGCTCGAGTGCATGGGCAGCACGCCCTCCTCGACCGGCATCAGGTAGTTCATGGTCGAGAAGATCGACTTCTTGATCTCCCCGGAGTACTGCGTGCCGGCGATGACGATCTGTCGCTCCCTGAAGTTGATCATCACGCAGGCCTCGGAGTTGATGCCGTAGCGCTCGGGGTCGAGCTTGAGCATGGGCGCCGCCAGGACCGTGAAGTCGGGCTCGCCGTAGTCCTCGAGCTCCTTCTGGCTGGGGCGAACGAGCATGTTGCGGACGAAGAGCGCCTGGCTGGCGAGCTCGCAGACGACGAAGTACTTCCGCGCGTACCTGCGGTTAGCGCCGGCGAGCCCGTGGACGACGAAGAGGTCGCGCGAGGCGAGGTAGTCGCAGACCTCCCGCTTGATGGCGTGGTAGGTGTCCTCGCTGATGGGCATGTTGACGGAGCCCCACGCGATCTTGTCGTGGACGTCCTCGGTGTCGACGATGAAGCGGTCCTTGGGGGAGCGGCCCGTGTAGCGGCCGGTGGTGACGGCGAAGGCGCCGGTGTCGGTGAGCACGCCCTCCCCGCGCGAGAGCGCCTTCTCCACGAGAACTGCCGGTGACGCGTCGATGAGGACCGCACCCGTGCGGTCCTTGATCCCTGCCTTTGTGAGACGATCGTCGATCATGGTGCCTCCTCTTGAGACCCGGGGTGGCCCCTGGTGCCGCCTGCCGGCCGGGTCCTGGTGGACGTGCGGGCAAACTCGGTCAAGTATGCCCCACGCGTGCCGCCGACGGCCCATCCGTAACAGGATGGTCGCCTTACCTGCGGCTCTTCGGGGGCGAGCGGCAGCGTTTTTTCTCCGGGCGCCGGTCCGCCGGGGCCCGTAAGGTGCGATACTCGAACACGCGGCGCGAGAGTCGGCCGAGGCTGCGCCCTGGCCGCGTCAGCGCCTTGGCCACGAGGTTGGGGGACACGATGAGCATCACCACGATTCGCACGGACGGTCTCGAGGCAAGCGTCGACTCGGCGGGCGCCCAGCTCATGAGCCTCAGGCTCGAAGGCGTCGAGTACCTCTGGCAGGGCGACCCCACCTGGTGGCCCCGGAGGGCGCCCGTGCTCTTCCCGATCGTGGGCAACCTGCGCGACGGGCGCGCCGAGTCCGCCCAGGGCGAGGTGCGCCTCGGCCGGCACGGGCTCGCCCGCGGCCTCGAGCACGCGATCGAGCGCGCCGAGGCGGACTCCGTCACCTACGACCTCAGGAGCACGCCCGAGACCCGCGAGCGCTACCCCTTCGACTTCGAGCTCGAGATGACCTACCGCCTCGCTGGCGGCGCCCTCGAGCAGCGCTTCGTCGTGACCAACACCGGCAAGGTAACGCTGCCCTACGTCGTCGGCGGCCACCCCGCCTTCAACGTGCCCCTCGCGGCCGGCGAGTCCTTCTCCGACTACCGCCTCGAGTTCGCGCGCCCCTGGACCTGCTCGAGCCCCGTGCTCGAGCCCGAGAGCGGCCTGTGGGACCGAGGCCGGAAGGTCCCCCTCCTCGAGGATGCAGACGTCCTGCCCCTCTCCCGCGAGCTCCTGGCGCACGACGCGCTCCTGCTCGCAGACGTGCCCGGGCGCACGGTGACGCTCGCCGGCCCCGCCGGCCACGGGGTCAGGGTGGACTTCGACGGCTTCGACTACCTGGGCGTCTGGAGCGCCGCCAACGACGCCCCCTTCGTCGCGATCGAGCCGTGGCGCGGTCCTTCGACCTTCGCGGACGCGGACGACGTCTTCGAGCACAAGCCGGGGATGGACTTCCTGGAGCCTCAGGAAAGCTCGGAATATTGGTTTAGGATAATCCCCTTCTGAGCATAATCCCCTAGGCCCTGCGCGGGCGATGCCACGAGACGAGAAGGATGGACCATGAGAATTCGCAAGGCCACCGAGGCCGAGATCAGCTCCTGTGTCGAGCTCTACGAGGTGGCGCGCGGCTACATGCGCGCCAACGGCAACCACGTGCAGTGGACGGGGGGCTACCCCTCCCTCGAGACCGCCCGGCACGACTTCGAGCAGGGCCACCTCTACGTCTGCGAGGAGGACGGCAGCCTGCTCGCCTGCTTCACCTTCTTCCTCGGCCCCGACCCGGCCTACGCCAGGATCGAGGACGGCGCGTGGATCAACGACGACCCCTACTGGGTGATGCGCCGCATCGCCGTCGGGGTGCAGGGAAGGGGCGTGGGCTCCTTCTGCCTCCACTGGATCAAGGAGCAGTGCGACAACGCCCGGGCAGACACGCACGAGCTCAACGCGGCCATGCAGGCCGTCTTCGTGAAGTGCGGCTTCGCCCGCTGCGGCACCATCTACACGGCCGAAGGCTCGCCGCGCGTGGCCTACCAGTACGTGGCCACCGAGGCGAGGCTCGCCTCCTAGGGGCCGCCCCCTAGAGGAGCTCGAGCACCTGGCGCGGCTCCTCGAGGCGGGCGACCTCCCCTACCCCGCGCCTGAGGGGACGGGGCCGCCAGGCGGCGAGCGCGAAGTCCACGCCCGCAGCCCGGGCGCACTCGGCGTCGACGAGGCCGTCGCCCACGTAGAGGACGTCTCCTGCCTCGGCCCCGCTCCAGGCGAGGTAGGACTCGAGCGGCTCCGGGTCGGGCTTGTGCCGTTCCGTGTCCTCCGCCACGACAACGTGCGCGAGCAGCCGCGAGACGTCGAAGGTCGCGAAGCCGCGCTCCATCTCGGAGCGGGTCTCGGCCGTCACCGCCCCGAGCCTCACGCCGCTCCGGGCGAGCCCGGCCAGGACCTCGGGCACGCCGTCGAAGACCACGACCTCGTCCCAGTGCGCGAGGAGGTTCCTGATCCAGCGCTCCTGCGTCCCCTCGTCGCCCGGCAGCCCCATGCGCTCGAGCGCGGGCCCAGCGGGCAGGCCGTTGCCGAGCGCCGCCTCCTGGGGAGTGAGCCTGCGGCCCACGAGCTCCAGTGCGAGGTCGTCGAGGCCCGCACGAATCGCCCGCGTCGAGTCGATGAGCGTGCCGTCTATGTCGAAGACCACGTCCGTGTAGCGCATCTGCCACCATCCCTCTCGCGCCCGGCGCGCCCGCAGGACCCGCCGCGGCAGGGCGCGGCGGGCGTCCTGCCGGGCCGCCACCACATGCGAGGGGGCGGCGGCCGCAAGCGACCACCGCCCCGAACGACGGGTCCTTGTCGGACCCTTGTCCTTGTCGGACCCTATCTCGCTACTTGGAGAGCAGCTCCTGGACGTCGAGGGCGATCATGAGCTCCTCGTTCGTCGGGACAACGAGGACCTTGATCTTGGAGTCCTCCGTGGAGATGACGCGCGGGTCGTCGGAGCGGACGGAGTTCTTCTCCTCGTCGATCTTGACGCCGAACCACGCGAGCTCCTTGCAGATGGCGGAGCGGAAGGTGTCGGAGTTCTCGCCGATGCCGGCGGAGAAGGCCATGGTGTCGAAGCCGTGCATGGACTGGGCCATCTCGGCGATCAGCTGGGAGGTGCGGTAGAAGAACATGTCGAGGGCCATCTGGCAGTGGGCGTCGCCCTTCTGGGCGCGCTCCTCCACGTCGCGGGTGTCGGAGGACACGCCGGAGATGGCGAGGATGCCGGACTGCTTGTTCATCATCGTGTCGACCTCGTCGATGGTGTAGCCGCCCTCGCGCACGAGGTAGCAGACGGTCGCCGGGTCGATGGTGCCGCAGCGGGTGCCCATGATGAGGCCGTCGAGCGGGGTGAGGCCCATCGTGGTGTCCATGTCGTGGCCGTCCTGGATGGCCGAGAGGGACGCGCCGGAGCCGAGGTGGCAGGAGACGAGCTTGTGGACGTCGTCGCCGAGCAGCTCCTTGGTGGTCTTCCAGATGTAGCGGTGGCTCGTGCCGTGGGCACCGTACTTGCGGATGTGCAGCTTGTCGACAACGTCGCGCGGGAGGGCGTAGCGGTGCGCCTTCTCGGGGATGTTGTAGTGGAAGGAGGTGTCCGCCACGATCACGTTGCCGATCGAGGGGAACATGTCGCGGCAGATCTCGATGACGTCCGCCTCGGCGTAGTTGTGCAGCGGCGCCAGCGGGGCGACCTCGCGGACCCAGCCGAGCGTCTCGTCGGTGACGACCTTGGACTCGGGGAAGTACCAGCCGCCCTGAACGACGCGGTGGCCGATGCCCTCGATCTTGCTCTGGTCGAAGCCGGCCTCCTCGAGCAGCTGGAAGACGTGCTTGATGGCCGTCTTGTGGTCGGGAAGGGCGACCTCGAGCTTCTGCTTCTCGCCGCCCCTCACCGTGTAGCCGATGAAGGAGCCATCGATGCCGATGCGCTCGCAGTTGCCCTTGGTGAAGACCTCGCGGGTCTCGGTGTTGAGCAGCTGATACTTGAGCGAAGAGCTGCCGGCATTGATAACCAGTACGTTCATGAATTCCTCTCCTCGAAGACCTGGTCGTCCCGTGAACGGGCCGAAAAAATAACGGGCAGTTAGAATAATAACCCCAAAGACAACCATCCGGGGCGAATTGGGGCGACGCCCTCCTGTCCGGCGGACGGAGGGCGTCGCTCGGCGGGGGGGCTCGCGCGCGGCGCACGCACCCAGCGGGGCCGCCGCGCCTCGTGCCGCCTGCCTACCGCTCGGGCAGCAGCCCCTTGCCGAGGAACTCGCCGCCGAGCACGTGGACGTGCAGGTGCTGCACGACCTGGTCGGCGTCGGCGCCCGCGTTGGAGATGACCCTGAAGCCGCTCTTGTCGACGCCCGTGCGGCGCGCGACCTCCCTCACGGCGCGGCCGAGGGCGGCAAGCACCTCGTCGGGCACGTCCTCGCCGAGGTTCACGTAGTGGGCCTTGGGCACCACCAGCACGTGGACCGGCGCCTCGGGGTTCGCGTCCCTGAAGGCGCAGACCAGGTCATCCTCGTAGACGTAGTCGCCCTCGATCTCGTGGTTTGCGATCTTGCAGAAAATGCAGTCCGACATAGCGTCTCCCCTACTCTCGCGTCTTTTCGTGCCCTACTCGCCCAGGAAGGCCGTCGACGGCGCGTCGGTCGTGTCCGGCAGCGCCTCGTCGTTGCTGGCGTCGAGAAGGACGCGCACCTTCTGCTCGGCGTCGGCCAGCCGCGCCCTCAGGCTCTTCAGCAGCTCCACGCCGCGGCTGTAGCGCTCGAGTGACTCCTCGAGCTCGAGGTCGCCGGCCTCCAGCGAGCGCACGATGTGCTCGAGCTCCGTCGACGCCTCCTTGAAGGTCATGTCCTCGACCCTCCTGGGCTCGTCCTTGGTCTGCTGCTCCTCCATTGGCTTCCTTTCTCGCGCGCCGGCGGCCCGCCGCTAGCGCCCTTCCCTCTTCTCCGTGACCTGGGCCTTGACCGACCCCCTGCCGAGCAGGACCTCGATGCCGTCGCCGCGCTCGACCTGCCCCGCGTCCGAGATGACGTGGCCTTCCGCGTCGCGCGCGATGGCGTAGCCGCGGCCGAGCACCTTGAGCGGCGAGAGGGCGTCGAGCGAGGACGCGAGCCGCGCGAGGTCGGACTCGTAGGGTCGAAGGAGGCGCGGGCCCACGTCGATCAGGCGCGTCGCGTCCTGGTCGAGGGCGCGGCGACGGCGCTGGAGCGACGTCGGGATCGCATCGTGCAGGCGCTGCTCGCTCATGCGCAGCTGGTCGAGGCGGTCCGTGACCATGCTCATGGGCTCGCGGAAGACCCTGCGGCTCGCGAGGGAGCCCACGTAGACCTCCTCGCGCCCGAGTCGCGCCCGCTCCGAGCGCCCCGCGCGGGCGCCGAGCTCCTCGACGCGCTGCGACTCGCGCGCCACCATCGTCGCCACCGCCTTGCCGAGGCGGTCCTGGCGTGCGTTGATCGTCTCCACCACCTCGTCGATGGCGGGCGCGACGGACTCGGCGGCTGCGGTGGGCGTGGAGGCCCTCCTGTCCGCGACCATGTCGCAGATGGAGGTGTCGGGCTCGTGGCCGATGCCCGTCACCACCGGCACCGGGCAGGCGGCGACCGCCCGGGCGAGCGCCTCGTCGTTGAAGGTCATGAGGTCCTCGAAGGAGCCGCCGCCCCTCACGAGCAGGATCGCCTCCGGTCGGGCGGCGGCGGCGACCGCGAGCGCCCGGATGATGGTGGCGGGCGCCCCCTCACCCTGGACCTTGCAGCCCACCTCGTCTATCTCCACCAGGGGGTTCCTCCTGCTGAGCGTGCGTTTGACGTCGTCGATGACGCTGCCGGACAGCGACGTCACGACCGCCACCCTCGTGCAGAAGCGCGGGATGGGCCTCTTGCGGGCGGGGTCCATGAGCCCCTCGCGCTCGAGCCTGCGCGCAAGCTCGGCGACGCGCTGCCTGAGCAGGCCCTCGCCCGCCACCGAGACGGAGCGCGCCACGAACGAGAGGCGCCCCGTCCTCTGGTAGACGTCGAAGCGCCCGGAGAGCTCGAGCTCCATGCCGTCGCGCAGGTCGATCCCGGCGTGCTGATAGGTGCCCTTCCACACGATCACGTCCATCGCGGACTGGTCGTCCTTCACCTGGAAGTAGCAGTGCCCCGAGCGGGCGTTGGGACCCCTGAAGCCGGTCACCTCGCCGGTGACCACGAGCGTGGGAGTGGACGCCACCCGCTGCTTGGCGAGGGAGACGGCGTCGGAGACGCTGAGCGTGACCTTGTCCTCGGCCGCCATGCTAGTCCCTGTCCGTCCGGCCGACGAGGTAGAGCAGCTGCAGGACCGAGACGAGCGCCGCCGCCACGTAGGTGAGGGCGGCCGCCGTGAGGACCTGGCGCGCGCCTCGCTCGTCGATCGCGAGCCCCGCCTGCGAGAGGTAGGCGACCGCCCTGCGGGAGGCGTCGATCTCGACGGGCAGGGTCACGAGCTGGAAGACGACCGAGAAGGCAAACAGGGCGATGGCGAGGTAGACGAAGCCGGTGAGCCCCAGGAATACGCCGACGAGGAACACGACCGCCCACGCCTGCTGCGAGAAGTTCACGACCGGGACGAGCGCCGTGCGGACCCTGCCGGGCACGTAGCCCTTCGCCGTCTGCACCGCGTGGCCCGCCTCGTGGCAGGCCACCGCGACCGAGGCCACCGACGCCCCCTCGAAGTTCTCGTCCGAGAGGTGCAGCCTGTTGTCGCGCGGGTCGTAGTAGTCCGTGAGGTGGCCGGACACGCGCGTGATGCCCACGTCGCGCGCCCCTCCGTCGTCGAGCATGCGGCGGGCGACCTGCGCCCCCGTCATCCCGATGGAGCCCGTCACCTTCGACCACTTCCTGTAGGTCTTGTTGATGTAGCCCTGCGTCAGCCCGCCCAGGGCCAGCGACACCACGACGAGCAGGATGTAGGGCAGGTCATAGTAGAAATAGAACGGCATAGCCTCCACCTCGCAATCCGCGCCGGGCCGCCTTCGCCGACGCCTTGTGTGGTTGTACCCATAAGTCCCGCGCCGCCTCCGGCAGACGCCTGCAAGACCCTAGTCCACGAGGGGGACACGAATTCGCACGGTCACCCCCTACAGGACCTCGATCCTCCCGTCCTTGACCGTGAGCCCCACCGACCCCGAGAGCAGCCCCTCGAGGTCCCTGCCCGCGATCTCGTAGCGCCAGCCCTCCGTGATCTGGGTCGGGCGGCCCTGGGCGAACTCGAGCAGGTCGTCCCTCGTGGCCACGAGCTGCGCGGCGACCCCGGCCCGCTCGGCCTTGAGGCGAAGCAGGGCGTAGAGCAGGTCGACGATGCCCTCGGTCTCCCCCGACGGGCGCTGGCGCCGCCTCATCTCGGGGCACTCCGACGGGTCGCACTCCACCCCGCGCCTCACGGCCTCGAGCAGAAGCCCCGCGTCGCGCGTGCCCACCGAGTCGCCGCCGCGGATCTTCTTGAGCGACTGGATCGTGCGGGGCGCCCTCTTGCAGACCTCGACGATCACCTCGTCGGAGAGCACCCACTTGCGGGGGATGTCCCGGCGCGCAGCCGTCTCCTCGCGCCAGGCGCACACCTCGCGCGCGATGGCCAGCTGGCGGCGGGTCAGCGTGCTCGCGCGCTTGAGGTGCAGGTAGGTCTCGCGCGGGTCGCGAACGAAGTTCCCCTTCGCCGCGTGCGCCGCCATCTCGGGCAGCACCCAGGAGAGGCGGTCGGCCCTCACGAGCTCGTCCATCATCTCTGAGTAGATGCCCGTGAGGTAGCGCACGTCGTCCTCGGCGTACTTGAGCTGCTCGGGGTCGAGCGGGCGCTTCGACCAGTCAGTGAGGGACTCAGCCTTGGGCAGGCGCACGCCGGTGTAGGCCTCGACGAGCGCCCCGTAGCCGATCTGCATGCGGTGCCCCAGGAACGCGGCGGCGACCTGGGTGTCGAAGACGGGCTCGGGCACGCAGCCCATGGCGTCGAAGATCACCTCGAGGTCCTGGCCGCAGGCGTGGAACACCTTGGTGACGTCGGGGTTCTCGAAGAGCGCCCTCAGGGGCGAGAGGTCGTGGATGCGGATGGGGTCGATCGCCGCTATCCTGTCTCCCGCGGCGACCTGCACGAGGCAGAGCAGCGGGTAGTAGGTCTTCTCGCGCAGGAACTCGGTGTCCACCGAGACGACCCTGAGGCCGGACGCGTACGCGCAGAACTCCGCGAGCTTGCCCTCATCCGATATGTACACTGAACCTCCCGGCTGGGACGCGTGCGAAACGGTTACCATGGGCCGAAGGGGCACCCGCTTGGCACCCGCAACCAGCTCCTGCTACGGGCCCAGGCATCCTCCGCCCGGTCCATCATAGCCACAATCCGGACCCTCCCCTCCCATGAGGCACCCGGCGAACGAGGAGAGAGCATGCGCACACTCATCGTCCACAATTCCCAGTCGGGCTTCGGCTCGGACGCGATCTTCGAGTTCGAGCGCTCCCTCCTGCACCCCGGCGACGAGTGCGTCATGCGCATCGTGCGCGAGAAGGGCGACGACGCGCGGGCCCTCGCCGACGCCGAGGAGTTCGACCTAGTCGTGATCTCGGGCGGCGACGGGACGGTCGCGAACATGCTCTACGCCCTGCGCGACCGTGGCGTCCTCACCTGCGTCTTCCCCTCGGGCACGGCCAACCTCTTCTTCAACTGCCTCGGCAACGCGGCCGAGCCCGCCGCGATCGCGCGCGCCTGTCGCATGGGCCGCTGCGCGAACACGGACCTCGGCGAGATCATGTGGCTCGACGAGCGCGGGCGGCGCCACCGCACCGGCTTCGGCCTCATGGCTGGCCTGGGCTACGACGCCCAGCTCATGCAGGCCGCCGTCGCCGCCAAGCGCAGGCTCGGCCAGGCCGCCTACTTCACCGCGGCCCTCTCCAACACCCACCCCACGGTGCAGCGCTTCACCATTACTGTGGACGGGGTCACCTACGAGCGCACGGGCATCTCCTGCATGGTCGCCAACAGCGCGACGATCCAGGGGGACATAGAGATCGTCCCGGGCTGCGCCCTCGACGACGGCACCCTGACGGTCATCATGCTGGAGACGGAGGACGCCGCCCAGCTCCTGAAGCCGCTCTTCCTCGGCCTCATCGACCGCGAGGGAAGGAAGATGGGGCGGCCCCACATCGAGTCCTGGACCGGCCGCGACATCAGGGTGGAGTCCGCCCTGGCGATTCCCATGGAGGTCGACGGGGACGCGGTGGAGGGGCCCGTCAGCACCTACATCGCGCGGGCGCTCCCGGCCTGCAACCAGCTCGTCGTCGACGCGCTCAGCCCCTACGCGCCCGACAGGGAGGGCGAGCCGCGCTTCGGCGAGGTGGACGACGTGGCCTTCCCGCCCTTCGGCGAGGCCCTGAGGCGCTAGCGGGCCGTCTCGCCGCGGGTCGTCTCGCCGCGGGCCGGCGCCGGACGGGGGGCCTGGCCCGCGTGCGTCGCGTTCGCGAGCCACGAGGGGCGCGCGGAGGGCAGCATGCAGGTGGCGTCGTAGTACGCCTCGTGCGCCGCCCTCATGTCGCTGCCGTCGGACAGCCACGGCAGGAAGAGCTCCGAGGCCTGGTGCACCGAGACGATGTAGCCGAAGAGGTCGAGGGGCTTCTCGGTGTCCTCCATGTACTCCGGGTAGGCGAGCGTCAGCTGCGCTATGACCCAGGCCTCGGTCTCGAGGCTCTCGAGCTCACGGCCGTCCTTGATGTGGGGGCGGATCCCGTCGCAGATGACGCGGGTCATGCTCACGCGGATGTTCACGTCCGGCAGGTCTATGTTGCTGAGTAGAACGAGGTCGGGAAGGACGTCGTCGAAGGTCGCGAGAAGCGTCCTCATGTAGCGGTTCGTGTCCGCGTGGCCCCCGGCCTCGTCGGCCGCGACCTCGGTGTTGGCGAGCACGTGCATGGCGAGGCGGTCCAGGGTGTTCTGCGCCACCTGGTGCGCGAGGTCGTACTTGTCGGCATAGTGCCTGTAGAAGGTGCCCTTGTTGACGAGGGCCTCCTTGGTGATCATCTGCACGGTGATCTTGTCGAACGGGTGCTTGGCGAGGAGCTCGAGGAAGGTCCGCTCGATGTTCCGCTTCGTCTTGTACACGCGCATATCTTCGCTCATAGGCAATTTCCCCACAGTCCGTACGATATGCATACGCTCCGTCTCTTTTTGGGAAGATATCATACCATTCGAGCGGATTCTGTTTCTTGCGCTCCTGCGTGCGACTTCAGAGAATCTCACGTGAGCGGTGGCCCGCGCGACCTGCGGGGCCGCTCCAGGCGTCGAAGGAGAGAGGTAATCATGCAGTCTAAGATCGCGCACGCGGCGGAGCGCAAGGCGTTCAGCGTCGCAATCGACCAGATCCTCAAGGCGGGCTCCGGCGAGGACCGCGAGAAGAAGCTCGAGCACGGCGTCAGCATGGCGGAGAAGCTGCTCAAGGACGTCGCGCCCGGCGTCGTCAAGGGCATCAAGACGGGCCTCAAGCCCGGCAGCAAGTGGGAGAGGTGGTTCTTCGACCTCATCGACCAGACGGACCCGCACGTGCTGCGCACCGCGATCCTTAACGGCGGCTACGAGGCCGGCTTCCGCGGCTTCCGCACCTGCATGGAGAACGCGGAGGACCTCGGCTGCAACGTGCCCTGGATCATCCTCTTCGACCCGACGAGCGCCTGCAACAAGCACTGCGTGGGCTGCTGGGCCGCCGACTACGGCAACCGCCTCAACCTCACCTACGACGAGTGCGACAAGCTCATCTGCGAGTCCAAGGCCCTGGGCACGCACCTGTTCATGCTGACCGGCGGCGAGCCCCTCGTCCGCAAGGGCGACGTCCTCAAGCTGGCCGAGAAGCACGACGACTGCCTGTTCAACATCTTCACCAACGCGTCGCTGGTGGACGAGGCCTTCTGCCAGAAGGTCCAGGAGCTCGGCAACATCGTCTTCTCCGTCTCCCTCGAGTCCTACGAGGCCAGCGTCAACGACGGCCGCCGCGGCGCCGGCTCCTTCGAGGAGGTCATGCACGCCTTCGACCTGATGCACGCCCACGGCCTGCTCTACGGCACCTCCACCTGCTACACCCGCGCCAACACCGAGCGCGTCTCCTCCGACCAGTTCTTCCAGCTCCTGGTCGACAAGGGCTGCCGCTGGGCCTGGTACTTCCACTACATGCCCGTCGGCGAGGGCGCCAGCGCAGACCTCATGCCCACGCCCGAGCAGCGCGAGTACATGTTCCACCGCATCCGCGAGGTCCGCGGCTTCGAGGGCGGCTACCCCATCTTCGCGATGGACTTCCAGAACGACGGCGAGTTCGTCGGCGGCTGCATCGCGGGCGGCAGGATCTACTGCCACGTGAACGCCCGCGGCGACGTGGAGCCCTGCGTCTTCATCCACTACTCCAACGCCAACATCCGCGACGGCGCGTGGGTCGACTGCCTCAAGCAGCCGATGTTCCAGGCCTACCGCTCCCGCTACCCCTGGAACGACAACATGCTCCAGCCCTGCCCCATGCTCGAGAACCCCACCATCCTCCCCGAGATGGTCAAGGAGGCCGGCGCCCACTGCACCGAGTACGTCACCCCGGTCACCCCGGAGAGCATCGAGGAGCGCACCGCGCCCTACGCCGCCAGCTGGGCACCCACGGCCAACAAGCTCTGGCTCGAGGAGCATCCCACGGGCAAGAAGGTCTTCAACGACGGTGTCAACGACCTCGAGCCCGAGGAGAAGGTTCGTCGCATGAAGGCGAACGACGAGGAGCGCGAGGCGGTTCTCGACTAGCGCAGTGATGCAGGCGCTCGGCGGGTGCACGTACCAGACCGTATGCCGCTCGAGCGTCAACCGTTTAGTGGGGCGGGGTCCTGGTGGGCCCCGCCCCCTCTTTGCGGCCCCTCTTTGTGGCCCCTCTTTGTGCGCGCGACAGGCGCGGCAGCCGGGCGCACCGGCTTCTGCGAGCCGAGCTCGCTCAACTCTCACGCATGGCCTGTGCGATTCTCGGAGTTATGGACGGGTCCGGAGGCGTCCGACGACGTCGCGGAGGCATGCAACTCGCATTTGCCCAGGATTGGGCTTGGTCTCTCGGAGCCGTTGGCGCTCATCCCGCTCACGAGCGCCAGTCAACCATGGCTGACTCGTCCACAGGTCCCGGATTTGCACGGATGCGGAGCGGGGGCTGCGCACGGACCCCGACGGCGGCCCGCGCGGCGCCTCCGCTCCGACGATCCACCGACCCGATGCAGCCCTTCCGACCGGATTCTGCATTTGGATAGCTTGGGGGCGGGGCAACCGGTACGGCGCCACGCGGACTCCCGCACGTCCGCCGAAGCCCACGCGCCCGCCACCCAGGAGGGGGCCTTTCCTCGCTAGCTCTGCAGCACGACCTTGCGCGAGGCGCTCAGGCGCTTGATGCCCTCGACGAGCAGGTCGTAGGTCAGGGAGCTGACCTCCTCGGTCTCCTCCGCGCTCATGTCGTTGTCGCGCGTGAGCCACCTGAGCGTGAGTGACACGATGCCGCCGGCGATGTAGTCAGAGAGGTAGGCGGTGCGCTCCTGCGAGAGGTTCCCGCTCGCCCCAGGCATCCCGGACGTCCTGGGCATCAGAGGTGCCCCCTCTGCCCCGGTCGTCCCCATCTCCCCGCACGCCGACGAAGCGCCCACCTCGGCGCCACCGGAGTAGCGGCTGAGGAGCCGCCTGCTCAGGACGGAGCGCACCTCGTTGGAGACCTCGAGCCGCGCCGAGGTCATGAACACCCTCCCGAAGGGGCTCGACGCGTCCTTGGACTGGGCGTATATCTTGCGGATAATGGCATAGACGCCGCGCAGGGACGTGGAGTCGCCCTCATCCAGGATGCGGACGACCTCCGTCGCTCCCTCCTCCACGACCTCGTCGACCACCTGCGACACGGAGTCGTAGTGCGCGAAGAACGTGCGACGGTTGATGTAGGCGGCGTCCGCGACCTCGCGCACCGTGATCTCGCGCGGGTCGTGATCGCGCATCAGCTCGATCACCGCCTCGCGAATCGCGCGCTTGGTCTTGATGACGCGAATGTCTGTCTCTCGGGCCATGCCATCCACTCCAATCCTCACCACGATACCACCATCGCAGACGGGCGGTACGAAGCCGGACTGCTAGCGGGCGGCACGAAGCCGGCCAACTCGCGGAAGACGCATCCGCGGCCAGCGCCGACCGTCCCATGGACAGCAGGCGTAGGCCGAGGCGGCGCGCTGGCAGGGCGGGCGCCGGGTGCTAACGTATACGAAGCCAACAGTGAGGAGTTGCATGTATTCGTTCGAAAGCAGGGTCCGCTACAGCGAGTGCGACAAGAGCGGCAGGCTCTCCATCGTCGGCCTGATCGACTACCTACAGGACTGCACGACCTTCCACTCCGACCACGTCGGCCACGGGCTGGAGTTCATGGCGGCGCACGACTACGCCTGGTTCATCGCCGCCTGGCAGATCCACGTCCTCAGGCTCCCCAGGTTCGCGGAGAAGATCCGCGTCTCCACGAACGCCTACGAGATGGGCAGCGTGACCTCCAACAGGAACTTCTCCATCACCGACGAGGGAGGCGAGCCCTGCGTGCTCGCCGACTCCATCTGGTTCACCTACGACACGGCGGCAAAGAGCCCCTGCCGGATCCCGGACTTCGAGCACGTCTACGTCACCGGCGAGCCGAGGCTCGACCTGCCGCGCACCTCGCGCAAGATCAAGGTGCCCAAGGGCGGGGTCGAGCTCCCGAGCTTCCACGTGGTCGAGCAGATGCTCGACACCAACAACCACGTCAACAACGCCCAGTACGTCTCGATCGCCGACGGCATCGTCCGCGCGCGCGACCCGGAGTTCTCGACCCGCGTCATCCGCGTGCAGTACCGCAGCATGGCGCTGCTCGGGGACGTGGTCTGCCCGCGCCTGCACGCGACGGAAGGCGGCTACATCGTCGACCTCGCCGACGAGTCGGGGTCGTCCTACGCAATCGTGAGCTTCGAGTCGCTTCCGACGGAGCCCGGCGCCCCGGCGCCGCTCCCCTCGCCGTCGGGCGCCGGAAGGGAGGCCTAGCCATGGCAGAGCGTAAGGTCCACGCCGTCTGCGCCGTCATCAGCCGCGACGACTCCGTGTTCTGCTGCCAGCGCGGGCACGGCGACATGCAGGGAGGCTGGGAGTTCCCCGGCGGCAAGGTGGAGAAGGGCGAGACGGGCGAGCAGGCCCTCAGGCGCGAGATCTCCGAGGAGCTCGCGGCGCGCCTCTCCACCGTGTGGTTCCTCGACACGGTGGAGCAGGACTACGGGGACTTCCACCTCACGCTCGACTGCTACGTCTGCACCCTCGCGCCCGGCGAGGAGCCGACCCTCCTCGAGCACTCCGACGCGCGCTGGCTCGGCCGCGACGAGCTCCTGGACGTTGACTGGCTGCCGGCTGACCGCAAGGTCGCGATGTCGCTCGGCGTCCTCTGGGACGCGCTGTTCTCGGCGGAGCACCTGTAGGGGACCGGGAGGGGCTCTTGGAGACCGACGACAAGCGCGCGACAGGCGGCCTCTCCGCCTAGGGGCTGCCCGAGGGCAGCGGACGACGACAGATTGGAGCCACATGAGCAAGGCAGACGAGATCTTCGTCGCCATGTGCGACGACATCATCAAGAACGGGACCACGACCGAGGGCCAGAAGGTCCGCCCGCACTGGGAGGACGGCACGAGCGCCTACACCATCAAGCGCTTCGGCGTGTGCAATCGCTACGACCTCAGGGAGGAGTTCCCGGCGCTCACGCTCCGCAGGACCGCCCTCAAGAGCTGCATGGACGAGGTCCTCTGGATCTACCAGCGCAAGTCCAACAACATCCACGACCTCCACAGCCACATCTGGGACGAGTGGGCCGACGAGACGGGCTCGATCGGCAAGGCCTACGGCTACCAGGTGGCCCAGAGGAGCCACTACCCCGAGGGCGACTTCGACCAGATGGACCGCGTCCTGTGGCAGCTCGAGCACGAGCCCTACAGCAGGCGCATCATGACGAACCTGTACAACTTCCACGACCTCTCGGAGATGCACCTCTACCCGTGCGCCTTCAATGCGATCTACAACGTGACGCGCGCGCCGGGCGACGAGAGGCCGACGCTCAACCTGCTGCTCGTCCAGCGCAGCCAGGACGTCCTCGCGGCCAACAACTGGAACGTCTGCCAGTACGCGCTCCTGCTCATGATGGTCGCGCAGGTCGAGGGCATGGTCGCCGGCGAGCTCGTCCACATGATCGCGGACGCCCACATCTACGACCGCCACGTCGACGTCGTACGCGAGCTCATCGAGCGCCCGCAGTACCCGGCCCCCAAGGTCTCGCTCAACCCCGAGGTCACGGACTTCTACGACTTCACCACCGACGACCTCGTCGTCGAGGACTACCAGCACGGCCCGCAGGTCAAGAACATCCCCATCGCGATCTAGGAGGCCAGATGAACGCGATCGTCTCTGTGACGGGCGACTGGGGCATCGGCTCCGAGGGCAGGCTCCTCGTGAGGAACAAGGCCGACATGCACCGCTTCGTCGAGCTCACGATGGGCGGCACCGTGCTGATGGGCCGCAAGACCTTCGAGAGCTTCCCCGGCGGGGCGCTCAAGGGGCGCCGCAACGTCGTCCTCACCCGCGACGGGGGCTTCCGGGCCGCCGGCGTCGAGGTGGTCCACGACGTCGACGAGGCCCTGCGCGCCGTCTCGGAAGGGGCAGGTGAGAAGGGCGGGAAGGGCGAGAAGGTCTGGCTCATCGGGGGCGAGAGCGTCTACCGCGAGCTCCTCCCCGCCTGCGAGCTCGCCTACGTCACGAAGAACGACGTCGTGCTCCCCGCCGACGCCTTCTTCCCCGACCTCGACGCGAACCCGTCATGGGTCGTCGCCGAGGAGGAGCCCGGAGGGGTGACCGCCGGGGGCGTGCCCTTCTCCTACGTCACCTACCAGCGCGTACGCCCGTAGGTACGGCGGGGTCGCCGGGGAGCGTGCCATGCGCGACCGCACCGTGGCGCGGGTCCCGGCGCGCGGCCGGCGCCCGCGCCGTGGCGCCTCCCCTACCAGGCGACCTGCTGACCGGCGAAGAAGACGGAGACGAGCTCGTCCTCGCTGCCGTCCTCGAGCCTCCAGGACGAGCCGTCGGCGCGGCGGAGCCTGAGCTCGCCGGAGGCGCTGACCGTCTCCGTCGACGCGTCGACCTCCTCGTAGAGGAGCTCCGCGTAGCGCCTCGAGATCGCGTCCTTGTCGCCCGCCGCGTACGCCTGCTGGCCATCTTCGCTCTCGAGCCACGCGTCCGCGCGCGCCTCCGCGGAGGCCATCGCCGCCGAGAAGTCCGCGTTGGAGCTCGAGACGGCCACGACCGCCTCGTCGCCCGTGACCTGGACGGAGTCGATCGTGTAGTCGAAGTGCCTCCCGAGGTGCGACATCAGCTCGTAGAGGTCGATGCCCTCCCCCGCGAGCTCGGTCGCCGCCGCGTCGAGCTCCGCCGCCCCGGAGGTGCCCACGAGCCCCTCGAGGCCCTCCCTCGTGGGGTCCTTGAGGACGTCGAGGACAGCGGCTGCGGACGCCCGAGCCTGGCCCGCGTCGTCCGTGCACGCCGCGAGGCCGACAGGCGCGACGAGCGCGAGGGCGGCCGCCAGCGCGAGGGCTACGACCCGCCACGTCCTTGTCAGCGCCGCCCGCCGGACCGAGCGCCAGGCTGCTGGACGAACCCCTCGCGACCTCATGCGGTCGCGAGGACGCGCTCGAGCTTGGAGACGAACGGAAGGGGCTTCGCGTGGCCGCAGCGCAGGCGGACGAGGGCATGCAGCGGGTCCTTCTCGCCCTGCGCGAGCCTTAGGAACTCCACGCCGTCGCCCCCGGGGGCCCACGGGTCCAGCACCTCGCGCGCGCTCTCGAGGACACGGGCCATGGAGCCGGTGTCCGTGAGGTCGAGCTCGAAGTCGACGCAGCTCCCGAAGCCGTTCCTGATGATGCTCGACGCCACGGCGAACGACGGGTCGTGCGGCAGACCCGGGTAGTAGACGTGGGCGACCTTAGGGTGGCAGAGCAGGTAGTAGGCCACGACCTGCGCGCAGTCAAAGGCCGCGCGGCGGCGCTCGTCGAAGTCCTCCAGGCCGGTGGCGAGCTCTACGACCTCTGCCGCCGTGGGCCTCCGGATGCCCTTGAGCCTCCGGCCGAGGTCGGTGACGGCCTGCACGGCGTCCCTCGAGACGCTGATCGCCATGAGGTTGGAGCCCTCGCGCTGCACCACGTGGTCCAGCTCCTCGTAGGCGATGTGCGCCCCGAGGCGCGTCGCCTGGCACCCGAAGGAGGTGGCCAGCGTGTTGTCCGCCACGAGGAGCTCCCCGGCGTCCCGGGCGTCGCCGGCGGCCTGGCGCACGTCGTGGCACGTGACCGGCCTGCCGCCCAGCACGCGCAGGAACCTGACCTTGCGCTCGAGGCCCAGCCGCCTGAGTGCCCCGATGCCGTCCTCCATCGCCACGATGCGGGTCCGCACCGCGCACAGCCGCCTCGAGAAGCCGTCCTCGATGGTGGCGAGGGCGTCCTCGTACGCGGCTTGGTCGTCCAGTATCCCCTCCAGCTCGGCCGCGCGTCCAGATTCCAAGGCGTCTCCTTCCCCTCGTGTCCTCTACGCTCCTTTCTTAAAGCAGAGTGTAACATCGCCTGAAAGCGCCATCAGCAAGGATACGACCGGTGCGCGCCGCGTGGGCGAGCCACTGGTCCAAGACAGGGTGGCAGGCGGCGCGGGAGGGTGTGCTGGTGCTACCATCGTCTAGCACACTACGAAGGGACCACAATTGCAGCCTACCTTGACACCTGGGAATAAGCTCTACTTTTATCGCCTCCTCTCGGAGCGCTTCGGATTCGGCCGTCAGACGTTCGTGACGCACGTCGAGGAGGTGCTCGCAGAGGACGGCCTCTCGGCGGCGGACCTCGGCATCGCCTCCACGCGCGAGCTCCTCGAGATGCTCGACGAGTTCGTGACCATCCTCGACTTCAAGGGAGGCCGCTCCTACGTCCGCATCGAGCGCCTCCCCGACTGGGACAAGTACCTCGAGGCCGCCGAGGACGACAAGGACCGCAAGGCAGCGGGCGGCAAGCCCTGGAGGAAGGGACGCCAGCCGAAGGGCGCGCGGCCTACCAGGCCGAAGTGCGTGCGCAAGGCGAAGAAGCCCGCGGAGCCCGAGGCCGTGGCGGCCCCCGCGGAGCCCGAGGCCGTGGCGGTCCCCTTGGAGCCCGAGGCCGTGGCGGCCCCCGCGGAGCCCGAGGCTGTGGCGGCACCCGTGGAGCCCGAGGCCGTGACGGGCGATGCGGCTGAGAAGCCCGCGGAGCCCGAGGCTGCATCCGGCGAGGACGTGCGCGTCGCGCCGGCCTCTAGCGAGGAACCTGCGAGCGAGGCTGCCGCCGACGAGGCTCCGGCCGACGAGGCGCCGACCGCCGAGGCCGAGGTCGACGGCGAGGACGGCACAGCCGAGGCGCCGGCCCGCCCCTCCGCAGAGCCCACGACGCCCACGTCCTTCTCCGCCCCTGCCGCGCCCGCGGCCCCCACGGCATCCGCCGCACCCGCGGCACCCGTCGCGCCCGTGGCGCTGCCCATCGCCGTGGACGAGGCGCCCGACCTGCGAGGCATCCCGACCGACTTCACCGCCGAGGTGCACCTTCCCACGCGCCTCGCCGGCGCCCTCGCGCGCGCCCTCCCCTTCGACGCGAACCTCCCCAAGGTGCTCGACGAGGACTGGGCCTACGCCGTCTCGACCGGCGCCGTCCGGGGAAGCCGCACGCGCGTCTCCTTCCCCCTGCGCTACCTCCACGCCGACGGCACCCCCATCGAGCTCGCGCTCGCCCATGGGAAGGCCGACCCCACCGGGAGGTCCTGGCGCGTCGAGCGGGTGGACGACGACGCGACCGGTGCGGCCCTCGAGGCCGCCGGCCCCTCCGGGTGCCCCGTCGAGGCCGAGCCCTGGGAGCTGCTCGTCCCCGCGCGACGCGACTTCGAGGAGCGCGTCAGCGTGAGGCGCGAGTTCGCCTCCCTCGTCGCCATCCCCTCGTGGGACGCCCTCGTCGGCGCGCTCGCATCCGCCTGCGCGCCCGATGGGTGGCGCTTCGAGAAGGACGGCGACGTCGCGGACTCCCACGGGCTTCTCCGCTACTACCTCTGCGCGACCGTGTTCCGCATCAGGCGCCAGGGCAGGCTCGTCCAGGACGCCTCGGGCAGGAGGGCCGCGCTCGACACCGGCCTGCGCGACCCGCGCGGGCTCGACGTGTACCTCGTCCTCAAGGCCACGGAGGAGGGCGGGGCCTCCGGCGTCGCCGCGCCGTGGACGGCCGACGCAGTCGTCGCGGCAGACCCCCTCGCCGACGAGCGGCCCGCAGCCCTCGCGGCCTTCGGGGAGCTTCCGCTGCCCGCGAGCTACCTCGACGCCGCGGAGGGCCTCGTGCCCGCGCTGGACGCGAAACTCGAGCTCGACCTCGGGCAAATCGCCCTGCACCAGCTGAGCCGGCTCCCGCGCGCCTTCCTGGAGGAGGCGCTCGCGGAGAGTCCGCGCACGTCCGGGCTCCTGGCGAAGGGCTCCCCCGACGATCTGGGTCGAGCGGTCCTGGAAGACGAGGCCCTTCTCGCCCGTCTGGCCACGCCCATCGAGCGGGCGTGCCGAAGGGCGCTGCGCTCGGCCGCGCTCGGCTACCGTCCCTGCGTGCCCGCCTACGTGCCGGCCACCGATGCGGTCGTGCCCCTGCTGCCGGTCGCGCTCGCCGGGGACGCCATCGACTGCTGCGTCGCCCTGCGGCCGTCTGGGGACGGCACCTATGCGGCAGGCGCCTTCCTCTCGCTGGCAGACGCCCGCGCCTGCGCCCGGCCTGCCTGCGCCTGCCCGCCCGCCTGGCTCCTCTGACGTCGGCGCCGCGGCGGCGCACCTGCGCCCGGCGCAGACGTCCCCCGACGAGGAAGAGCCCCCGTCCCGACCCGTGCTCGGGTCCCGGATGGGGGCTCTTCTGCCAAGGCGTGGGTGGCCGCAAGCGCCTGCGGCCTCGGCGCCCTCTAGCCGCGGCGCTCGCGGATCTCGGCCGTGACGTCGGCGATGAAGTCGTCCAGCTCGGCGGTGTGCGTCTCGTTGGTGCGGTCGCGCACGGAGATGTTGCCGGCCTCCTTCTCCTTCTCGCCGAGGATCAGCATGTACGGCACGCGGTCGATGCTGCGGGCCTCACGGATCTTGTAGCCGATCTTCTCGTCGCGCTCGTCCACCTTGACGCGCACGCCGGCGTCGCGGAGCTTGCGCGCTACCTCGTCGGCGTACTCGCGGGTCTTCTCGGAGACGGGGAGCACCTTGACCTGGCAGGGCGAGAGCCAGGTCGGGAACTTGCCCGCGTACTGCTCGGTCAGCATGCCGATGAAGCGCTCGAAGGAGCCGAAGCCCGCGCGATGGATCATGATCGGGCGCTTCTTGCTGCCGTCCTTGTCGGTGTACTCGAGCTCGAAGTTCTGCGGGAGCTGGAAGTCGAGCTGGATGGTGCCGCACTGCCAGGTCCTGCCGAGGCAGTCCTGCAGGTGGAAGTCGATCTTGGGGCCGTAGAAGGCGCCGTCGCCGGGGTTGAGCGTGTAGTCGACGCCCATGGCCTCCAGCGCGTCCTTGAGGCCCTGCTCGGCGAGCGCCCAGTCCTCGTCGGAGCCCATGGAGTCATCCGGACGGGTGGAGAGCTCGACCTTGTAGGGGAACCCGAACTGCTTGTAGTAGGCCGTGATCAGGTGCGCGACGTCCGTCACCTGCTCGGTGATCTGGTCCGGGCGGATGAAGAGGTGCGCGTCGTCCTGCGTGAAGGAGCGCACGCGGAAAAGGCCGTGGAGGGCGCCGCGCAGCTCGTGGCGGTGGTCCTTACCGGCCTCGGCGAGCTTGAGCGGCAGGTCACGGTAGCTGCGGGGGCGCGACTTGTAGATCAGGCAGGCGCCGGGGCAGTTCATCGGCTTGATGGCGTAGTCCTCGTCGTCGATGGACGTGGTGTACATGTTCTCCTTGTAGTGGTCCCAGTGGCCCGAGGTCTCCCAGAGCTGGCGGGAGAGGATGATCGGCGTGTCGACCTGCTCATAGCCGTACGCGTCCTGCATCTCCATCCAGTACTGCTTGAGGGAGTTGACGATCCTCATGCCGTTGGGGAGCCAGAAGGGGAAGCCCGGACCGAAGTCCGAGAACATGAAGAGCTCCATCTCCTTGCCGATCTTGCGGTGGTCGCGCTTCTCGGCCTCCTCGAGGAGCTTGAAGTAGGCGTCCATCTCATCCTTGTTGCGGAACGCGACGCCGTTGATGCGGGTGAGCATCTTGTTGTTGGAGTCGGCCTTCCAGTAGGCGCCGGAGACGGCCGTGAGCTTGAAGGCCTTCAGCGCCTTGGTGTAGAGGAGGTGGGGCCCCACGCACATGTCGACGTACTCGCCCTGCTGGTAGAAGGTGATGCGCACGCTGGGGTCGAGGTCACCGATGTGCTCGACCTTGTAGTCCTGGCCGCGCTCCGCCATGAAGGCGACGGCCTCGTCGCGCGGCTTCTCGAAGGCCTGGAACTTGAGGTTCTCCTTGCAGATCTTGCGCATCTCCGCCTCGATCGCGGGGAAGTCCTCCTCGGAGACCTTCCTGTCGCCGAGATCGACGTCGTAGTAGAAGCCGTTGTCGGTCGCGGGGCCGTAGGCGAACTTCGCCCCGGGGTAGAGGCGCGCGATGGCCTGGGCCATGATGTGGGCTGCGGAGTGGCGGATCACGTGGAGTTCCTGGTCCTCGGGGATCTCCTCGACGTGGCCGTCGTTGAACAGTGCCTTCATGTGATAAAACCTCTCACTTGGATGTCTTCTGGCAAACGGTTGGTGGCGACTGCCGCACGGCTGGGCCGCAGCAAAAGGGCAGGCGCCTACCTAGTCAGCGTCCCCGGCGCTCCCGCGCGAGGCAGGTCTGATCCTAAGCGCATTCTTGCCTCCGTATAGCTCGACATACGCAGGAAAGTCTACACCACCTGACGCCCGAGCACGAAGCCGGTCCCCACCGGGACCGCTTCGTCACGCAAGCAACGCAAGGAGGAAAGACCATGGAAATCGACCGCGAGAGGGCGCGGGCCGCCTTCGACGCCTACGTGGGCGGCTTCGACGCCGGCGACCCCAAGATCTCGCTCAAGGCGGAGCACACCCTGCGCGTGGCGCAGCTGGCCGAGAAGATCGCGCGCTCCGAGCTCCGCAGCGAGGCGGGCGCAGGGCCCGGCGCGGACCCGGAGGCCTCCGCGGACGCAGGGCGCGGCGCGGACCCGGAGGCCTCCGCCGACCTGGCATGGCTCCTCGGCCTGCTCCACGACGTCGGCCGCTTCGTGCAGGTCCGCACGTGGGGGACCTTCGACGACTCCCGCTCCGCGAGCCACGCCGACCTCGGGGCGCGCGTGCTCTTCGAGGGCTTCGCGGGCGCACCTCCCGCCATCCGCGACTTCGTGGAGGACCCCTCCGAGGACGACCTCCTCCGCACCGCCGTCGCCCTCCACAGCTCCTGGCACCTGCCTCCCCGCCTGGACGAGCGCACGCGCTTCTTCTGCCAGGTGCTGAGGGACGCGGACAAGGTCGACATCCTCGAGGTCAACTGCGTGCGCCCGGTCGAGGACATCTACGGCATCAGCGAGCGCGACCTGCTCGGAAGCGAGCTCTCCGAGGAGAGCAAGGCCTGGTTCTGGCGCCACTCCACCATCCCCAGGGCCGCGCGCCACCATCCAGCAGACGTCCTTCTCGGCCACGTCTGCTTCGTGTGGGACCTCTGCTACCCGGAGAGCCTGCGCGAGACCGTGCGCCAGGGCCACCTCTTCCGCATGGTCGAGCGGCCCTGGGAGAGGCCGGACACGGCCCGCGAGTTCGCGCGCATGGACGCCCACCTCAGGTCGTGGCTGGCGGCGGCGGGCTACCTCGCCGCCGAGTGACCCGGCCATAACGGCGCGGGCCGATGCCGCGCCCCCCTGCCCCGGAAGTTGTGTCATGGCCAGGCGATTGCGACCGTGTTCACCGAGGGGAACTACGCACGATTGGCTTTAAGTTTACTGAAATCCCTGCAAATCCACAAACCCAAACTCTATCGTGCGTAATTCCGGCTTCGGCAGACGCCCCGCATCCCTCCGAAAGGGATGCGGGGCGCTCCGTAGGTCCGGGCGCCCCGTAGGTCCGGGCGCTCCGTAGGTGCGGGACGCCCGTCGCCCTACATCCTGTCGTGGCAGGTGCGGGCGATCACGTCGAGCTGCTGCTCGCGCGTGAGGTCGATGAACTTCACCGCGTACCCCGAGACACGGATGGTGAAGTTGGCGTACTCGGGCCTCTCCGGGTGCTCCATGGCGTCCTTGAGCTTCTCTACACCGAAGACGTTCACGTTCAGGTGGTGCGCTCCGTTGGCGAAGTAGCCATCCATCACGCTCACGAGGTTGCGCACGCGCTCGTCCTCCGTGTGCCCGAGCGCGCCGGGGTTGATGGTCTGGGTGTTGGAGATGCCGTCCAGCGCGTACTCGTAGGGCAGCTTGGCCACGGAGTTGAGGCTCGCGAGCAGCCCGTTCTTCTCCGCCCCGTAGGAGGGGTTGGCGCCGGGCGCGAAGGGCACGAAGGCCTCGCGGCCGTCCGGCAGGGCGCCGGTGGCCTTGCCGTAGACCACGTTCGAGGTGATCGTGAGGATCGAGGTCGTGGGCTCCGAGTCGCGGTAGGTGTGGTGCTTCCTCACCTTGGTGATGAAGGTGCGCAGGAGCCAGACGGCGATCTCGTCGGCCCTGTCGTCGTCGTTGCCGTAGCGGGGGAAGTCGCCCTCGACCTCGAAGCCGGTGGCGACGCCCTCCTCGTCGCGCACGCAGCGGACGCGGGCGTACTTGATGGCGGAGAGCGAGTCGACCACGTGGCTGAAGCCGGCGATGCCCGTGGCGAAGGTGCGGCGCACGTCGGTGTCGATGAGCGCCATCTCGGCGGCCTCGTAGTAGTACTTGTCGTGCATGTACTGGATGAGGTTGAGGATGTTGACGTAGAGGCCGGAGAGCCAGTCCATCATCAGGTCGAACTTGTGCATGACCTCGTCGTAGTCGAGGTACTCGCCCTGGATCGGCGCGAGCTCGGGACCCACCTGCAGGTGCCTGCCGGTCCTCTTGTCCAGGAACTTCTCGTCCTTGCCGCCGTTGATGGCGTAGAGGAGGCACTTGGCGAGGTTGGCGCGCGCGCCGAAGAACTGCATCTCCTTGCCGGTCTGCGTCGCGGAGACGCAGCAGCAGATGCTGTAGTCGTCGCCCCAGACGGGCCTCATCACGTCGTCGTTCTCGTACTGCACCGAGGAGGTGCGAATCGAGATGCGCGACGCGTAGGCGCGGAAGGCCTCGGGCAGCCGGCGCGAGTAGAGCACGGTGAGGTTGGGCTCGGGGGCCGGTCCCATGTTCTCCAGCGTGTGCAGGAAGCGGAAGTCGGTCCTGGTGACCATGTGGCGGCCGTCCTGGCCGAGGCCCGCGACCTCGAGCGTCGCCCAGACGGGGTCGCCCGAGAAGAGCTCGTTGTAGGAGGGGATGCGGGCGAACTTGACCATGCGGAACTTGAGCACCAGGTGGTCGATGAGCTCCTGGGCCTCCTGCTCGGAGATCCTGCCGGCCGCGAGGTCGCGCTGGAGGTAGATGTCGAGGAAGGTGGAGATGCGCCCGACGGACATCGCGGCGCCGTTCTGCGTCTTGATGGCGGCGAGGTAGCCGAAGTAGAGCCACTGCACGGCCTCGCGAGCGTCGGCGGCCGGCCGGGAGATGTCGAAGCCGTAGGCGCGCGCCATCTCCTTCATGCCGGCGAGCGCGCGGATCTGGTCGGCCACATCCTCGCGCAGGCGGATGACGTCGTCGGTCATGGTGCCGTCGCCGCAGTTGGCGAGGTCGGCGCGCTTCTGCTCCACAAGGAAGTCGATGCCGTAGAGGGCAACGCGGCGGTAGTCGCCCACGATGCGGCCGCGGCCGTAGGTGTCGGGCAGGCCGGTGATGATGTGGGAGTGGCGCGCGGCGCGCATCTCGGGGGTGTAGGCGTCGAAGACCGCCTGGTTGTGCGTCTTGCGGTACTCGTTGAAGATCTTGTCGAACTTGTCGTTCACGTGGTAGCCGTAGGTCTCGGCCGCCTGCTGCGCCATGCGGATGCCGCCGTAGGGCATGAACGCGCGCTTGAGGGGCTTGTCGGTCTGCAGGCCCACGACGCGCTCGAGCTCGGGGTGCTCGACGTCGATGTATCCGGGGCCGTAGGCGGTGAGGCCTGAGACGACCTCGCACTCGCACTCGAGGACGCCCCCGCGGGCGCGCTCCTCGGCCTGCAGCTCCTGGACGCGACCCCAGAGGCGCTCGGTGGCCTCGGTCGGCCCCGCGAGGAAGGACTCGTCCCCGTCGTAGGGCTCGTAGTTGCTCTGGATGAAGTCGCGCACGTTCACGTCTCGCCGCCAGTGGGTCCCCTTGAACCCGGTCCACTCCTCGCGCATGCCGCTACCTCCTCGTCTCGGTGGCGCGGAGGATCCGCTCCGCGTTCTCTATCCTTGCCGGCGCGGGCGGCTCGACGCCCTCGAGGGGGTAGTCGAGCCCCAGCTCGCGCCATTTGTAGGCACCCATCGTGTGGTACGGGAGCACCTCGACGCGCTCCACGTTGGAGAGCGACGACACGAACTCCGCGGTCCGCGCGAGGTAGGCGTCGTCGTCGGTCACGCCGGGCACGAGGACGTGCCTGACCCAGACCGGCTGGCCGATCTCGTCGAGGTGGGCGAGGCCGTCCAGGATGTTGGCGTTCCCCCTGCCCGTGAGCCACTCGTGGCGGGCGGGGTCGATGTGCTTGAGGTCGGCGAGCACCAGGTCGGTCGCGCCCATGAGCTCGTCGAAGCGCGCGAGCCAGCCGGGCTCGCGCGTGAAGGGCGCGAGCGCCGTGTCGAGGCAGGTCGAGATGCCGCGCTCGTGCGCTTCGCCGAAGAGGGAGAGAAGGAAGTCGAGCTGCAGGAGCGGCTCGCCGCCCGAGACCGTGATGCCGCCCTCCTCGCCCCAGTAGGCGCGGTAGCGCTCGGCGCGGTCGAGGAGCTCCGTGGAGTCCGCAAGCTCGCCTGCGCTCGCGTCCCAGGTGTCCGCGTTGTGGCAGTAGCGGCACCTGAGGGCGCAGCCCTGCACGAAGACAACGAACCTGACGCCCGGCCCGTCGACCGACCCGAAGGTCTCTATGGAGTGGATGCGACCCTGCGCCACGCGTACCCCCTCAACACCTTGCGCCCTCGTCAACTGACAAGCACAAGATATCGGCGGTCCGCGCGCAGTTCCTTGATTCTGGTCAAGGAAGCGGGATTTCCCCAAATACTAGCGGGAAGCACACATTTCGCCGGGAAGGGGCGCGCCCTACTCGTCGCTCTCGGACTCGGCGATGCGGCGCAGCCTCTCGTGGTCGGTGACCACGAGCTTGCCGCGGCCCAGGCGCTTGATGACGCCCTCGCGCGCGAGCCTGGACACGTTGCGCGAGACGGTCTCGGGCCTCAGGCACACCGAGCCGGCGATGTCCTCGAGCTTGAGCGAGATCTCGCCGTGCAGGCAGCGCTTCTCGCGAAGCAGCAGGTAACCGGCCACGCGGCGCCTGGGGTCGCGCACCCCGAGCAGCATGGCCTTCTCCTCCGCCTCCACCAGCTCGGTGGAGAGCATCCGGATGAGGGCGAAGCTCGCCTGCGGGTTGGAGGAGAGCATCCGCTCGAAGCTCCTCCGGCTGATCGAGCAGACCTCCGCGTCCTCGAGGCAGCCGACGGAGTAGTGGTAGGCGCTCTCCTCCATGAACATGCCGTGCCAGATCGCCTGGCCCTCGTGGAGGACGTCGAGCACGATCTCCTCCCCGTCCACGTCGGTCCGGAAGGTCTTGATGCGCCCGCGCCTGATGACGAGGATGGAGCTGATGGGGTCGCCCTCCCTGACGACGGTCTCCCCGTGCGAGAAGGACCGGTGGCTGGCACCCCGCATGAGCTCGAACTTGGCCTCGCGGGGGAGCTTCGCGAAGAGGCGGATGCCGTCGAGGCAGGAGCCGTCGGGACCCGAGCGCAGGGGGCAGGCGCCGTGCCTCCCGAGCTCCCCCGCCGCCATGGGAGCCACTCCGCGCGCCGCCGCGACGCCGACCGAGGCCGCGCGCCCCCCTCCCTGAGACTCTCTCCCGAAGACCCCCTCGCCCATGTCTCCCCCTTCTCGCGCGACCACCATACCAGAGGCGGGCCGCCCACACGCGAGACGGTCCCCCGCGCGCACGGACGGAGCCGGCCCACGCGGCCGCACAGGTGCTACGATGCCCCCGCGGGGAGGTGCCATCCCCGCGACGCCCGGCATCCCGCCGGGACGCGATCCCAGGCGGCACGTATGCGAGGTCACCATGAGCACACAAGCAGAGCGCTGGGGCGAGACGCCCCTCCCCTCCCACATCCCCCGGGACCTTATTGACCTCCCCACGGGCGGCGCGGAGGTCGACCTCGTCAGCGAGGAGGACGAGGACGGGCCCGACCCCTACTGGCTCGTCCGGGGGCGCATCCTCCCCGCGGGCGGCACCGCGGAGCCCATCCGCTTCGAGGCGCGCCTGCCGCGCTACACCTGGAACGGCAGGATGCTGCAGGTCGGGGGCGGCGGCTTCGACGGCTCCGTCCCCCTCATGGACAGGGTGGGCGTCGGCTCGGAGCAGTGGTACGGCGTGCCCACGCCCGTGGAGCAAGGCTACGTCGTCTACGGCAGCGACTCGGGCCACAGCGCCCCCGCGGGCGGCCTCGCCCAGCCCGAGCAGGCGACCTTCGCCCTCGACGACGAGATGCTCGCCAACTTCGCGCACGAGCACGTCAAGAAGGTCCACGACGTGGTGGCGGCCCTGGTCCGCGACGCCTACGGCACGAGCGCCGAGCACAGCTACTTCTGCGGCTCCTCCAACGGCGGCAGGGAGGCGCTCAAAGCGGCGCAGCTCTACCCCGCCGACTTCGACGGCGTCATAGCGGGCTACCCCGCCATCTATTGGGTCGCGATGGGGCTCTGGGGCTCCCGGTGCGGGGACATCGTCCAGCGCGCAGGGGCCGACGCGTGGATTGGCCCCGAGCTCTGGGAGCGGGCGGAGCGGGCGGTCGTGAGGACCCTGGATGGCCTGGACGGCCTGGAGGACGGTCTCGTCTGCAACCTTGCGGCGGCGTCCGGAAGGCGCGACGAGACGCTCTCGGTGCTGGCGGGAGTCCTGAGCCCGCACCAGCTGGACCTCGTCTCCGCCATCGCCGCGCCCTACGACCTCAAAGGCATCGGCTACCCCCTGGCCGACGAGTACCCCGGCCCCGCCGTCGAGCTCGGCGAGCCCCTGCGAGACGACTCCAACCTGGTCGCCATCAACGTGCTCCCCAGCAGCCCCACCGAGCGCGACGGGCTCGTCACCCAGTTCGCCGACGACTTCCTCTCCTACCTGGTCATGCGCGACCCCGGCTTCGACCCGCGGGACTTCGACGCAGGCGCCCACGCAGACGAGCTGATCGCGGCGGCCCGCCTCTTGGACGCCTCGTCCACCGACCTCGACGGGTTCGCCCACCGCGGGGGGAAGCTCGTGGTCTACCACGGGACCTACGACCAGCTCATCGCCTTCCCGGCAACCATCCGCTGGTTCGAGGCGCTGGCCGGGCGCTACGGCGAGAACACCAGCGACTTCGCGCGGCTCTTCGTGGTGCCTGGCATGGGCCACGGGATCGGGGCGTTCGACATGGGCGCGGACCTCCTGGGCGCACTCGACGAATGGGTCTGCGCCGGCACCGCCCCCGACGGCGTCGTGGCATACGACCGCCAGGGGCGCGAGGGGAGCCACCCCCTCCCGCTGTTCGCCTACCCGCGCTACGCGCGCTACTCAGGGGGCGACCCCGCCAACCCCTCTAGCTACGTGGCGGCAGGACCGCGCCCCTAGGGGCGAGACGAGGGGAGGGCCCCGGCCGAAGCCGGGACCCTCCTCTGCTCAGTCTGCCTGGTCGGCCTCGGCCGGGCATGCACGGGCGGGCTACTGGATCCTCGTACGGCAGTACGGGCAGACCTTCCAGTCCGCGTTGAGCGGGCGGTGGCAGGTCGGGCAGACGTTGCGGACCTGCGTGTTGCACATTGGGCAGACCACGAAGTCCCGGTCGATGGGCGCGCCGCACTGCGGGCAGATGCCGTAGTGCGAGAGCTGGTGCTCGCGCAGGGCGATGTCGAGGTCCTGCTCCTCGCGGTCGACGAGGTAGGAGCTCGGGCGCAGGATCACGTAGGCGAGCAGACCGATGATGGGGATCACGGAGATGATCGCCCACAGCCACCAGGGGTTCGCGCCCCTGCGCTGGGCGTCGCGGACCACGTAGACGATAGAAAGGACGTACAGCATCACGATGAACGCGACGATGAGGTAGAGGACCATCCTCACCTCGGGCGTGATGATCTGCTCGAGAAGATCAGACATGGGCACAGGCTCCTTTGGGGTTCGTCTCAGGCGCTGGCAGCCAGGCCGTGCCGGCACCGCTGGCAGCCCTCCGGCCAGCAAGCCGCCAGCCAAGCTCTCTTGATTGTAGCAAAGGCGCCCTGGTGGCGTGGCGACGCCGGCACGACTGCGCGGCCGTGCGGCCGGCGGGCGCCAGCCTGGCGAGGGGGCGGCGGGCCCCGCCGCACCGCCGTCGGAGCGCCGGCGACAACGCGCCTAGCCCACGAAGTAGGTCGCGCAGTTGAGCGGCGTCTCGTAGCAGTCGACCTGGCTCACCGGCAGGCCGCGCGCGAGGAGGCGCTCCGCGAAGTGGCGCGCGAGGTTCTCGGCCGTCGTGCGGAAGGGCAGCACGGTGAGCGAGAAGCCCTCACGCTCCAGCGCCTCGAGCGTCTCCGGCGCGAGCGACCCCTCCTCCACGAGGAAGGTGTGGTCGAGCCGCGCGGCCTCCTCGCGCACGACGCGCTTGAAGGCCCCGAAGTCGAGCACCATGTCGCGCTCGGTGCCCTCCTGGCCCAGGCCGTCCTGGCGGATGTAGGCGACCATGCGCCAACGGTGCCCGTGGAGGTTCTCGCACTTGCCGTGGTAGTCGGTCAGGAAGTGGGCCGAGTCGAAGCTCGCCTCAGTCTTGAGTCCGTACAACCTGCTGCTCCTTCCCCGTGGCCGGCGCCTACGCGCGCCCGGCCGTGATGTCGTCTCCCCCGCGCCTGTTCTGGACGCCCGGCCTCAGGATGGCGGCCACCTCGCCCGCCGTCGTGATCGAGCCGCAGGCCACGTACGCGACCTCGGCGAGGGCCGCGCAGGCCTCGGGCACGGAGCCGAAGGTCCCCGAGACGGGCCTTCCCTCCCGCAGGAAGGCCTCCGCGAGCTCTGGGGCCGGAAGCGCCCTCGGCGAGGAGGTCTCGGTCACGTAGACCTCGGGGAACTCGGGCGCGAGCAGGCGCACGATGCCCTTGACGTCCTTGTCGGCCAGGACCGCGCAGAGAAGGGCCGGCCGTTCCGCCTCGTTCGGCGCGACCTCGCGCACGGACTCGAGGAAGGCGGCGACGCTCTGCGGGTTGTGGCAGGCGTCGATGAGGACGCAGGGGTCGGCGCGCAGGACGTCGAAGCGGCCGGGCGTGGGGCAGCGGACCACCGAGTCGAAGAGGCGCTCGTCGTCGAGGCGCCGCCCGAGCCAGCGCTCGCAGAGGACGGTCGCGCAGGCGACGTTGGCGGCCTGGTAGGCGGGCTTGAGCGCGGAGAGGCCCTCGTGGGTGCTGCCGTCGGGCAGGCGAACGTCGACGATGAGGGCGGCGCCGATCCTGTCGGGGCGCTGGCGCACGTGGAAGGTCGCGAGCGGCAACCCCTCGTGGGCCCGCGGCTCGCCGGGCTGCATCACGCCGGCGGCGTCGGCTGGCTCCTCGGGCCTCACGAGCACCGGCGTCACACCCTCCTCCTCGCAGCGCGCGAGGAAGACGTCCTCGACCGAGGCGGGCGTCGCCGTGCCCGCGCCGAGCACGCAGGTGCGGCCGCGCCTGATGATGGCGGCCTTCTCGCCCGCGATCTTCTCCAGCGTGTCGCCGAGGATACGCATGTGGTCGAGGCCGATCCCGGTCACGGCGACGCCCTCTATGGACTTCACGGCGCTGGTGGCGTCCCAGCGGCCGCCCATCCCGCACTCGAGGACCGCCACGTCCACGCCGGCCTCGGCGAAGACGACGCAGGCGGCGACGGTGATGAGGTCGAACTCGGTGACGTCGTAGGGGCGCTCGCCCGCGGCCGCGCGGCGCGCGTTGACGCGCAGGCCCGCCTCGCGGGCCGCCGCGACGCCGTGGGCGAAGGCGGGCTCGCTCACGGGGTGGCCCTGCACCTCCATGCGCTCGGTCAGGCTCACGAGCTCGGGCGACGTGTAGAGCGCCACCCGCAGGCCCTCGCCCATGAGGACCTGCGCCGCGAAGCGCGAGGTCGACGTCTTGCCGTTGGTGCCCGCGACCTGCAGGCTCCTGAAGGCGAGGTCGGGGTCGCCGAGCTCTGCCAGCATGTCCTCCACGCTCTCGAGCATCGGCTGGATGCCGAAGCGCCGGGTCTCGCGCAGCCGAGCCGTCGCCTCTTCGTAGGTGTATTCGGGAATCTCGAACGGAACCTGGTACATGTCTCTCCTCGCGCGCCTCGCGCCTACTTGCCGAGGAGGCGAAGGGCCTCCTCGCGCGTCCTTATGTCCTCCCTGAAGACGCCGCGCACGGCCGACGTCGTGGTGAGCGACCCGGCGCTCCTCGCGCCCCGCATGGTCATGCAGGTGTGCTCCGCCTCGAGGACGACCATCGCACCCAGGGGGTCGAGCTCGGCGACCAGGGCGTCTGCTATCTCGGACGTCAGCCGCTCCTGCACCTGGAGGCGCCGGGCGTAGCCCGTGACGCAGCGCGCTATCTTCGAGAGCCCCGTGATGCGGCCCGCCCGCGGGATGTAGGCGACGGAGGCGCGTCCCACGAAAGGCAGGATGTGGTGCTCGCACATCGAGGAGAACGGGATGTCCTTCACGACCACCATCTCCTGGTTGTGGTCCTCCCTGAACTGCCTCCTCAGGTGCGCCCCGGGGTCCTCCTGCATGCCGCCGAGCAGCTCCTCGCAGGCGCGCGCCACCCGCTCGGGCGTGCCCGCGAGGCCCTCGCGGTCCGGGTCCTCCCCGATGGCGAGGAGGAACTCGCGCACGGCGGCCTCCGCCCTCGCCTTGTCGAGGCGGGCGAAGCCCTGGTCGTTGAGCTCGCGCCCGAAGGCGTCGCGCTCCCCCGTCAGCTCCGCCTCGCGGTAGGAGCTCGTCTCCTCGATCATCTTCCCACGCTCCTCTCCGCGGCCTCGACCACGTGCATGGCCAGGCAGGCCGTCGTCACGGCGCCCACCCCGCCCGGCACGGGCGTGATCGCGCCCACGACGGGCTCCACGGCTCCGAAGTCGACGTCGCCCACGAGCCTGCCCGCCTCCTCGTCCCAGTTGATCCCCACGTCGACCACGACCTGGCCCGGGGCGGCGCACGAGGCGTCGAAGATGCCCGCATGCCCCGCGGCGACGACCACGACGTCCGCCGCCCGGCAGTGCGCGGCGAGGTCGCGCGTCCTCGAGTGGCACGTCGTGACGGTCGCGTCGGCGCCCATGAGCATCATCGACACGGGCCGGCCGATCACGAGGGAGCGGCCGACGACGCAGGCGTCGGCGCCCGCCAGCGCGACCCCGTAGTGGCGCAGGACCTGCATGACCGCCTCGGCCGTGCACGGCGGGAAGCCCACCGCCCGCCCCTCGAAGACGCCCAGCAGCGAGGCGGCCGTCGCGCAGTCCACGTCCTTCTCCGGCGCGATCGCGGCGCACGCCGCAGCCTCGTCGAGCCCCTCCGGCAGCGGCCTCATGAGGAGGCACCCGTGCACGGTGGCGTCCTCGCCCACGCGCTCGATCGCAGAGACGAGCTCGGCCGAGGTGCATCGGTCGCCGAGAAGGACGTGCTCCAGCTCGATCCCGCAGGCGGCGCAGCGCTTCTCGATCCCCCGCTCGTAGGAGAGGTCCGCCTCCCGCGCGCCCACCCGCACGACGGCGAGCTTCGGGACCACCCCCGCCGACGCGAGCGCGGACGCGCGCCCGGCGACCTCCTCCACGAGTGCCTTCGCGACCGGCGCCCCCCTCATCAGCCGTGCCATCACTCAGCCCCCCTGATCTTCTCCATGACCCTCGCTTCGACGGCCTCGGCCCTCGGCACGTACGTGGCGAGCAGCTCGTCGCAGCGCGCCTCCGTGGCCTCGGCCCACGCGCGGTCGGCGAGGTTGGCGGTGTTCACGAAGACATTGAGGCTCGCCGCCTCGAGCGCCGCGCGAGCGAGAAGGGCCGCCACCCCCGCGTCCGAGACGAGCAGCCTCGAGCACTTGCGCTGCGCCTCGTCGACGAGGTCGATCGTGCGCGCCACGAGCTCCATAGCCTCCATCGGCGCCGCGCAGGCGTCCTTCGTCGCCCGCTCGAGGGTGGCCGCGCGAGCGGGGTCCGTCCTCGGGAGGGCGTAGGCCCTCGTCAGCGGCTCAAGGGCGGAGGCGTCGGCGTCGACGAGCTCGAGGAGCCTTAGGCGGACCCCCTCCGCCTCGCCGAGGATCCGCTCGAGGTCGCGCTCGTGCTCGGCATAGCGCGGCTTGCCTACGGTGAAGACGGCCGTCATCGAGCAGAGCGCGCTCGAGAGGGCACCGACGTAGGCGGCGGCACTCCCGCCGCCCGGGACGGACAGCTTCGCGGCGAGCCTCTCGGCGAACTCCGCGCAGCTCGCGTCCACGACTCTCTGGTACATGGAAGCCAACTTTCTCACGGTGGTCATCTGCGCCACAGACGAGGCGGGGCACTCCGGATCGGGGCGCCCCGCCCGCATGGCCTCGCTCGGTCTCGTCGCCTAGAACAGGCCGACGATCCTGCCGTCCGGCGTCACGTCGATCTTCTCCGCGGCGGGCACCTTGGGGAGGCCCGGCATCGTCATGATGTCGCCGGTGAGGGCGACCACGAAGCCCGCGCCCGCGGACACCTTGAGGTTGCGCACCGTGATGCGGAAGCCCTCGGGGGCCCCCAGCTTGTGCTGGTCGTCGGTGAAGGAGTACTGGGTCTTGGCGACGCACACCGGCAGGCCGCCGAAGCCGAGGTCCTCCAGCTCCTTGAGCTGCTTGGCCGCCTTGGTCGTGTAGTCGACGCCGTCGGCGTGGTAGACCTTGGTCGCGATGTCCGAGATCTTATCGCCCAGGGACTCGTCGAGCTCGTAGGCGAAGCGGAAGTCGCTCGGCTGCTCGCACAGGCGCACGACCTCCTCGGCGAGCGCGAGGCCGCCCTCGCCACCCTTGGCCCAGACCTCGGAGAGCGCGACGTTGACGCCGAGCTTCTCGCACTCGCGCTCGACGAGCGCGAGCTCCGCCTCCGTGTCCGTCGGGAAGGCGTTGACGGCCACGACGACCGGCAGGCCCCAGACGTCCTTGACGTTGGAGACGTGGCGCAGCAGGTTGGGCAGGCCCGCGCGCACGGCCTCGAGGTTCTCCTCGCCGAGCTCGGCCTTCGGCACGCCGCCGTTGTACTTGAGCGCGCGCACCGTCGCGACGAGCACGACCGCGTCGGGCTTGATGCCCGCGTAGCGGCACTTGATGTCGAGGAACTTCTCCGCGCCGAGGTCCGCGCCGAAGCCGGCCTCAGTGACGACGTAGTCCGCGAGCTTCAGGGCCGTGGTCGTGGCCTCGACCGAGTTGCAGCCGTGGGCGATGTTGGCGAAGGGCCCGCCGTGGACGAAGGCGGGGTTGTTCTCGAGCGTCTGCACGAGGTTGGGCTTGATGGCGTCCTTGAGCAGCGCCGTCATGGCGCCCTCCGCGTGGATGTCGTGGACCGTGACCGGCCTGCGGTCGTAGGTGTAGGCCACGACCATGCGGCCGAGGCGCGCCTTGAGGTCCATGAGGTCGGTCGCCAGGCAGAACACGGCCATGACCTCGGAGGCCACGGTGATGTCGAAGCCGTCCTCGCGCGGCATGCCGTTGGCGACGCCGCCCAGGCCGTCGACGACGCTCCTGAGCTGGCGGTCGTTCATGTCGACGCAGCGCTTCCAGACGATGCGGCGCGGGTCGATGCCGAGGGCGTTGCCCTGCTTGATGTGGTTGTCGAGCATGGCGGCGCAGAGGTTGTTGGCGGCGCCGATGGCGTGGAAGTCGCCGGTGAAGTGCAGGTTGATGTCCTCCATGGGGACGACCTGGGCGTAGCCGCCGCCCGCGGCCCCGCCCTTGATGCCGAAGACGGGGCCGAGCGAGGGCTCGCGCAGGCAGAGCAGGGCGTTCTTGCCCATCCTGCAGAGTGCGTCCTCGAGGCCGACGGACGTGGTGGTCTTGCCCTCGCCGGCCGGCGTGGGGTTGATGGCGGTGACGAGCACGAGCTTGCCCTTCATCGGGGCGTCCTTGAGGGCGTGGATGTCGACCTTGGCCTTGTGGTTGCCATAGAGCTCGAGCTGCTCGGGCTTGAGGCCGGCCCTCTCGGCCACCTGCGTGATGGGGAGCATGGTCGCTTCCTGGGCGATCTCGATGTCCGTCTTTGCCATCCTTGGTTCCTTTCGCTTTATGGCGCTGGTCGACGCCAATGGTTACCGGGTTTCACGGGACGAACTGACCACCTCCCATTGTGCCCCACCGTCGCCCCCGCGTCGCGAAAACGGGCGCTCGGCCATCCAATAGACTCATACGGCGCAACTCGTCCTGAGGCAGCCGCCCTCGGTGACGACGACGCCCACCGCACGGTCGTGCGGCTCGGCCTCGAGCGCGTCGAGGAGCGAGGCCTCCCGGCAGAGCCCGGCCGCAGCTCCGCAGAACCCCGCGAGGAACGCGTCGTAGAAGCCGCCCCCGTAGCCGAGCCTCAGGCCCGTGCGGTCGAAGGCGAGCCCCGGCACCACCGCCAGGGCATGCGCGTCGAGCGCGTCCGGGCAGACGCGGCGGTCAGGGTCGCCGGCGGGCTCCAGCACCCCGAAGGAGCTCCTCTCGAGCGACTCCTCGAACCCGTCGCGCGCGTCGACGAGGTAGAAGCCCATGCGGTGCGGCCCCTCCACGCGCGGGAGCGCGACGGCCTTGCCCGCAGCCCACGCGTCCCGGATGACCCCCCGCGTCTCCACCTCGTCGCCTATGGCGAGGTAGGCGAGGACCACGTCCGCCCGCGCGAACTCGGGAAGGGAGACCAGGTTCTGCCGGATCCGCCCGTCCGCCCGGGCGCGCGCCTCGGCGCCCAGGCGGGACCTCGCCACGAGCATGCGCGCCCTCAGCTCCCGCTTGGCCTCGCGCACGCCGGGGGTGCCCGCACGGACGCCCTCGCCTCTCGCGTCCTCGCTCATCGGCCTCGCCCGCCCTTCTCGGCCAGCGCGCCGGCAGCCCGCCTTCGGCCCGGCTACTTGCCGTCCGCGAAGTTGGTCCACTTGGGGTCCTCCACCTCGGGAAGGCCGTAGGCCTCCTTGCCCAGGGCGATGGACTTCACGAGGAACGCCAGGTTGCGGCCGAGCATCCGCATGGTCTGGCAGCCCTCCACGTCCTTGAGGACGTCCTCGGGCGTGTTGCCGTGCACGCTGTTCCAGTAGCGGCTCGAGGCGACCGGCATCTGCGAGATGGTGAAGTACTTGTTGAGCTGGTCGAAGGTCGCGCTCGCTCCGCCGCGCCTGCAGCTGACGACTGCCGCGCCCACCTTGAAGCGCGTGTCGAAGTCCTTCGCGTAGAAGAGCCTGTCGAGGACCGAGGTCACGGTGCCCGTCGCGCTCGCGTAGTGGACCGGGCTGCCGACCACGAGGCCGTCCGCCTCCTCGAACTTGGGCAGCAGCTCGTTCACGACGTCGTTGCGCACGCACGCGCCGTGCGTCGCGCAATAGTGGCACGCCATGCAGCCGGCGCTCGGGTCGTTGCCCAGCCAGACCGCCTCGCACTCGACGCCCGCGGCCTCGAGCTCCCCCTGCACGAGCCCGAGCGCCGTCGCCGTGCAGCCAGCCTTGTGCGGGCTGCCGTTGAGGAGCAGAACCTTCGCCATCCTTCTCTCCAATCACGAGTCACGGGGCCTCGCCCCCTCCCATCCGCTCTGGATACGCTAGCGCTCTTTCCCCGGCGGCGCAAAGGGCCTGGGCCCAACCCCAGGAGAGGCGGGGCTGCGGGCGCCGCCCTCGGCAGCGAGGCGTACGCGCTCGCCACCATGCGGGGCACCCGCGCCTCCCTCGCCGTCCTCTTCGCACTGGCCCTCGCCGACCTCGCCCTCCAGCTGCGCGTCCTTCTCGGCGGACGCGCAAGGGCCGGCGCTCGTGCATAATGGGCGCAAGGACCGAGGAGGAAGCATGCCCACTCACGACCAGACGCGGCCGACCGACGCCGCCACGACCGATACCCCCGCGGCCGCCAGCCATGCGGCCGAGCCGCAGGCGACCGAGGGCAGCGGGGCGGCCGCGGTCGCCGTGACCCCGCCCGTCCGGCCGCGCCGCCCGCTCCCGACCATCGCGAGCACCCGCGCCTACGCCTCGCGCGTGCTGCCCCAGGAGGTCGAGCTCCTGAAGACGCTCGCGCGGATCCCCTCCCCCTCGGGGCACGAGGAGGCCCGCGCCCGCTTCGTAATCGAGTGGCTGCTCGCGGCCGGCGCCTCGCGCGTCAAGGTCGACGACGCCAAGAACGCCATCTGCCTCGTCGGGGACCCGGACGCCCCGAGGCTCGTGGCCTTCTCCGCCCACACCGACATCGTGGCCCCCGACCTCTCGCGACTCCCGATGCACGAGGACAAGAACCGCCTCTTCGCGCCCGGCGTGGGCGACGACACGGCCAACCTCGTCGGCCTGCTCATGGCGACGCGCTTCCTCCTCGCCAACCAGGAGCTCCTCCCCACCGGCACCGCAGTCCTCGTGGTGGCGAACTCCTGCGAGGAGGGCCTCGGCAACCTGCGCGGCACGCGCGCCCTCTATGAGGAGTACGGGGAGAGGATCTGCGAGCACCACAGCTTCGACCTCTACCTGCCGCAGGTCATCACCCACGCGGTCGGTTCGCACCGCTACCGGATCACCTGCACGACCCAGGGCGGCCACTCCCTCAGGGACTTCGGGCGCACCAACGCGATCGAGGTCCTCTGCCAGGTCGTGGAGGGCCTCTACGCGCTCGAGCCGCCCGAGGGCGTGACGTACAACGTCGGCACCATCAAGGGCGGCTCGACCGTCAACAGCATCGCGGCGAACGCGACGATGACCGTGGAGTACCGCGCGCAGAGCCAGGCGTCGCTGCTGCGCCTCCATGACCGCCTGATGCACATCGTGCACGAGGCCGAGCGCCCCGACGCGCGCATCGACGTGGAGCTCATCGGCGACCGCCCGTGCGACAGCGGCGTGGACCAGGAGAAGCTCGCCGTCATCGAGAGCGAGGCCGCCGAGGTCGTGGAGGCCGTCACGGGCGAGAAGCCCGACCTCACGCCGGCCTCCACCGACGCAAACATCCCCCTCTCCCTCAAGGTCCCCGCCGTGAACGTGGGCGCCGTGCGCGGCGGGCTGCTCCACACCCGCGACGAGTGGGTGAGCGAGGCGAGCCTCGTCGACGGCCTCACGGTCATCCTCGGCATCATGCTCAAGGCGCTCGCGCGCTATCGTTAGGGTCGCCGGGTTCAGGGTCGCCGGGGGCAGGGCCGCCGGGGTCAGGGTCGACAGCGGTACGCGGAAGGAAGGCGGGGGTCCAGGTGCAGAAGGCAGAGACGGAGCGGGACGCGCGACAGGCGGTGGGCGCGTGGACGCCCGCGCGCGAAGGGGCGGCAGGCTCGCAGGCGGTGGCGCGCGAGGAGACCGCGACCGACCGCCTCCAGATCGTGCTCGGCCGCGAGGGCCTGGATCGTCTCCGAGCCTCGACGGTCATGGTGCTCGGCCTCGGCGGCGTGGGCTCCAACTGCGTGGTCGCGCTCGCCCGCGGCGGCGTCGGCGGCCTCGTGCTCGTCGACCGCGACGTGGTGGGCCCCTCCAACATCAACCGGCAGGCGGTCGCGCGCGTGAGCACCCTCGGCCGCGACAAGACCGAGGCGATGCGCGAGCTCGTCGCGGATATCAACCCCGCATGCCACGTGACCTGCCTCAAGGCCTTCATCGAGAAGGACCGCGTCGCCGAGCAGCTCGGCGCCCTCCCCCGGCCCGACTACGTGGTCGACGCCATCGACACCGTGGCCCAGAAGCTCGCGATCGCCCGATGGTGCGCCGACGAGGGCCTGCGCGAGATCTCCTCCATGGGCGGGGCGAACAAGATCGACCCCACCCGCTTCCGCGTCTCCGACATCTCCCGGACCGAGGTCGACCCGCTCTGCCGCGTCATGCGCAAGGAGTGCCGCCGTCGCGGCATCAAGGGCCTCAAGGTGCTCTGGTCCGATGAGGTCCCGCTGTCCGTGGAGCCCATCGACGGGCCGCGCGACCACAGCACGAGGCCGGCCGACAAGGGCTCCATCCTCGGCACGATGAGCTACATCCCGCCCGTCATGGGGCAGGTCATCGCCGGCCGCGTCATCTGCGACCTCGTCGGCCTCGAGTGCGCCCAGCCGGGACGCGGGGGCTGGTAGCGTGGGCGCGCGTGAGGCAGCGCTCCCTCGCGGCGAGGGACGCACCAGAGGCACGGGAGACCCCTGCGGCGCGGCGTATGCTCGCGACACGCCGGACGCGCACGGCGGCTCCCCGCGCCTGTGCGATGCCCACGTCCACCTCGACCTCATGTCGAACGCGGCCGACGTCGTGGCACGCGCCGAGCGCGACGGCGTCGCCCTGTTCGCCAACACGGTGGAACCCGCGGCGTACCTCGCCGCGCGCCGCGAGCCCTGGTCCTTCTCGCCCAACGTGAGGCTCGGCCTGGGCCTGCACCCGTGGTGGGTCGCGGACGGCCGCGTGGGCGATGAGGACCTCGAGCTCCTGGATTCACTGGGCGACGTCCCCTACGTCGGCGAGGTGGGGCTCGATTTCTCCGACCGCCACACCGACCCCGCCTCCCACGACCGACAGCTCGCGGCGTTCCGGCGCGTGGCACGCGTGGCGGCGCGCTCGGGGGCGGTTGTGTCGATCCACTCGGTTGCCTCCGTCGACGCGTGCCTGGACGTCTTGCAGGAGGCTGGGGCCCTGGACTCCGCGGATGCCGGTGCCGCTGGGACCGCCGGGGCTACCGGTGCCGCCGACGGAGCCGCGGGGCGCTGCCGCTGCGTCCTGCACTGGTTCTCCGGCTCCACGCCGGAGCTCTGGCGCGCCATCCGGGCCGGCTGCTACTTCTCCGTGAACGAGCGGCAGGTCCGCACCCGAAGGGCGAAGGAACAGCTGAAGCTCGTACCGGCAGACCGGCTCCTGCTTGAGACGGACCTCCCCGCGCACGAGGGCGAGCCGCTTCTCGAGGGGGAGTTGGAGGGCTCGCTCGAGCGCGCCCTCGTCGGTCTCGCGCGGATCCGCTCCGCAGGCCGCGCCGGGGCCGGCCCGCAGGTCGACCCTGCCTTCGTGGAGGCGCTCCGCGCGACCTGCGCCCACAACTCCCGTCGGCTCCTCGGGCTGTAGCCTGCCCACAGGCGGCGGCACGGGCGGCGCCGCGTTTCTCGATTCGGTTTGTGCAATTCCGCCACTTGGGGACGGGTCGCGGGCACGCCGGGGGCCATCCCTTGCCCACGGCCACGCCTCCGGCTTCTTCTGGTCTCCGAATCCTGGGGAAACGTCGAAACCGAGATCCGAATCGAGTCACCAGGCGCCTCCGGTTCGCCCGTGACCCATCCCTAACCCGTCAAATTGCACAATCCCGTGCTGAGAACTGCGTCGGAGGTGCGCGATGCCGGGCGGGCGGCGCCCCGCGGCAGCACGGGCGGCGCCCCGCGGTGCCCCGAGGCGGTCCGGGCAAGCACGAGCCCCGGCGGGCACGTGGCCTGCCGGGGCTCCTGTGGTGCAGCATCTCTCGCTATGCCCGCCTGGGCCTTCGCGAGGTTCCTCGAGGCCCGCCGAGGCACGCTCGAGGCCTACCGTAGGCCACGCGACGCACGCGCGAAACTACGCGAGGTCCGCGATCTGGGACTTGAGCTGCTGGATGGTCAGCTCGAGCTCGTCTCGCTGCTCGTTCTTCTTGGCCACGACCTCCGGGGTCGCCTTCGCCAGGAAGCCCTGGTTGGAGAGGGTGCGAACCACGCCGGCCAGCTGCTTCTCGCTCTTGGAGAGCTCCTTCTCGAGCCGCTTGGACTCGCTCGTCAGGTCCACCAGGCCGCCCAGGGTCACGAAGATCTCGAGGCCGCCGTCGACGAAGGAAACCGACCCGGCGGGCTTCTCCTGGTCGGGACCGAGGGAGAGCTCGCCCACGAAGCCCACGCGCCTGATGAAGTCGCGCTGGCTGTCGAGCACCGCGCTGTCCTCGGCGGTCGCCCTGACGGCGACGTCGAGCTCGGCGCGGGGCGACAGGCGGTAGCGCGCACGGGCGGAGCGCACCTGGGAGATGACGCGCTTCGCCAGCTCGAACTCGCCCTCGGCGCGCTCGTTCACGAACCGCGCGAGGCGCTCGGGCTCGGGCCACGCTGCGAGCATCAGGAACTCGGCGGAGTGGTCGTCCAGGCCGCTGGCGGGCAGCGAGTCCCAGATCCTCTCGGTCACGAACGGCATCACGGGGTGCATGACCCTGAGCGCGCAGTCAAGCACGAAGACGAGGTTGCGCTGGACCTGCAGCTTCTCGGCGGCGTCGCCGTCCAGCAGGCGCCCCTTGCAGAGCTCGATGTACCAGTCGCAGACGTCGCTCCAGAAGAAGCTCTGGACGTTGCGGGCGTAGTCGCCGAAGTTGTACTCCTCGAGGTCGCGCGTGCTGCTCTCGACGATGCGCGCGAGGCGCGAGAGCATCCACGCGTCCTCGGGCGTCTCCGCCTTGGGCTCGCCGGGGGTGTAGCCGCCCAGGTTCATCTGGACGAAGCGGCTCGCGTTCCAGATCTTGGTCACGAACGAGCGCGCGGCGTCCGTGCGCGGCGAGTCGATCAGCTTGCGCGTCTTCTTGTCCAGGTTGGCGTCGAACTTGACGTCCTGGTTGTTGGTGATGAGGGTGAGCAGGTTGTAGCGCATCGCGTCCGCGCCGTACTTCTCGATGAGGTCCATGGGGTCGACGCCGTTGCCCTTGGACTTGCTCATGCGGCTGCCGTCCTTGGCGAGGATGGTGGCGTAGATGTAGACGTCGTGGAAGGGCACCTCGTCGGTGAAGTACAGTGAGCTCATGATCATGCGGGCGACCCACAGAGCGATGATGTCGCGGGCGGTCACGAGGACCTTGGTGGGGTGGTGCCCCTCCATCTGCTCGGGGTGGTCGGGCCAGCCCTGCGTGGCGAAGGTCCACAGCTGGCTGGAGAACCAGGTGTCCAGCACGTCCTCGTCCTGGTGCACGTGATGACCGCCGCACTTGGGGCACACGTCCGTGTCCTCCATGAGGGCGTCCTCCCAGCCGCAGTCCTCGCAGTAGAAGACGGGGATGCGGTGGCCCCACCACAGCTGGCGCGAGATGCACCAGTCCTTGAGGTTGTCCATCCAGGTGAGGTAGGTCTGCGTCCAGCGCGCGGGGTGGAAGCTGACCTCGCCGTCCTTGACCACCTGGGTCGCGCGCTCCTTGAGCCTGTCGACGGCGACGAACCACTGCTCGGAGAGCCAGGGCTCGAGCGCGGTGCCGCAGCGGTAGCAGTGCATGACCGAGTGGTCGAGCTCCTCGACGTGGTCGAGGAGGCCGTGCTCGTCGAACCAGGCGACGATGGCCTCGCGCGCCTGGTCGCGGTCCATGCCGCTGAACTCGCCGTAGCCCTCGACCACGTGCGCGGTCTCGTCGAAGATGTTGATCTGCTCGAGGCCGTGCGTCTGGCCCATTGCGTAGTCGTTGGGGTCGTGGGCGGGCGTGACCTTCACGAAGCCGGTGCCGAAGCCCTTGTCGACGTGCCAGTCCGAGAAGATCGGGATCTTGCGGCCCACGATCGGCAGGACGACGTTCCTGCCCACGAGCTTGGCCTTCTCCTCGTCCTCGGGGGAGACGGCGACGCCGGTGTCGCCGAGCATGGTCTCGGGGCGGGTCGTGGCGACGGTGATGTAGGAGACGCCGTCCACCGGCTCCTCGAGGGGGTAGCGCAGGTACCAGAGGTGGCCCTTCTCGTCCTTGTACTCTGCCTCGTCGTCGGAGATGGCCGTGCGGCAGTTGGGGCACCAGTTGACGATGCGCTTGCCGCGGTAGATCAGCCCGTCGTGGTACCAGTCGCAGAAGACCTTGCGGACGGCTTTGGCGTACTCAGGGCTCATCGTGAACTTCTCGTCCTCGAAGTCGATCGAGCAGCCCATGCGCCTGATCTGCGAGACGATCGTGCCGCCGTACTCCTTGCGCCACTTCCAGCACTCCTCGAGGAAGGCGTCGCGGCCGATCTCCAGGCGGGAGATGCCCTCGCTCTTGAGCTTCTTGTCCACCTTGGTCTGCGTCGCGATGCCGGCGTGGTCGGTGCCGAGGATCCAGCGGGTCGACCTGCCGCGCATGCGGTTGTAGCGGACGTAGGTGTCCTGGATGGTGTCGTCCATGGCGTGACCCATGTGCAGGATGCCGGTCACGTTGGGGGGCGGGATCACGACCGTGCAGTCCCCCACGCCCTTGCTGCGCCGGTAGCAGCCGGCCTTGATCCAGCTATCGATAAGCTCCTGCTCGTTGGTACTGGGGTCGTACGTCTTGGGCATCTCTTCCACGCTGATATCACCTCACACGTCGCCTCGGACGGTCGGTGTCGGCACTCGTGTATTGGGCGCGCGCCGCCGGGCGGGGCATTGCCGATAAGCGCCTGCGAAGCGCAGACGGAGTAGAGCATACCACGCCCGGCCGGGCGCGAACCCAACCGGGCGTGGCTACGTGGTTCCTGTGGGCGCCTCGCGCGTGGCCAGGCGACGGGCTCCCTAGTGCGAGTCGATCTCGGCCATGATGAGGGCGACCTCAGCGTCCGCCAGCTTGGAGTTCGCCGCGTCGAGGCGCGCCTGTGCGGCCGCGAGCTCCTCCTTGGAGCGGCGGTAGGCCGCCGCGAGCTCGCCGACCTTGGTCTCGCACTCCCCGAGCGCGGCCTTGTGCGCCTCGATCCCGGCCTCCATCTCGCCCACGGCGCGCTCCTGCGCGGCGAGAAGGGCGTCCGCCTCGCGGTTCGCCTCCTCGCGCGCGCGGATCTGCTCGTCGGCGGTGGCGAGCGCCTCCTGCGCGGCCTCGCGCTCGGCGCGCGTGCGCTCCACCGCCATCACGGCCTGGCGCACCTCCTCGCGGCGGGTCGCGAGCGCGTCCGAGGCGACCTGGCTCGCGTGGCCCTGGCGCACCGCGTCGTCCTGGAGCTCCTTCAGGCCCCTCTGCAGCTCGGCGTTGCTCCGTGCGGCCGCCTCGCGCTCCGCCTTAGCGCCCGCCACGGTGGCCTCGGCCTTCTCGGCCTCCTCCTCGAGGGCGCGCAGCTCCTCCTCGGCGGCCTCCCGGGCCGCCTTTTCCCTCACGACGGCGTCCTTTGCCTCAGCGAGCTCGCGCTCGGCGCGCGCGAGCCCCGCGTTGGCGTGGTCGAGGTCGCCCTTGGCCCGGTCGCAGGCGAGCCGCGCGCGGATGGCCTCGACGTCCGCGTCGGCGAGGGCCGTGAGCGCCTGGGTGTTCACGGTCATCGCGGCGCTGCGCACGTCGCTCGCGCTCGCATACGCGGAGACCGCCTCCGAGTAGGCGCCCTTGGCCTGCTCGTCGTCCGCGTAGGCGTCCTGCTGCCGCTCGTGCATCTCGGCCTCCGCCCTGTCGCAGGCGGCGATGGCCGTCTTGAGGTTGAGCTGGGCCTCGTCGTAGTCGTGCTTGGCGGCAGCCGCGGCCTTCTCCGCCAGGATCTGCTTCTTGCGCGCGGCCTCGTAGGCGCGGGCGACGTCCTCCGAGGCGGCCTTCGCCTCGTCGTAGACGCCCTGCCTGGCGCCCACCTCCTCCTCGAGCCCCGAGGCGACGTCCGGCCCCTCCCCCATGCGCTCGCGCGCGGCCTCGAGCGCCTGGCTGGCCGCCTGGGAGGCGAGCTCGGCGCTCTCCTGGGCCGCCGTGGCGACGTCGAGCCTACGCTGCGCCTCGGTCGCGCGCTGGACGCGCTCGTCCAGGTCGGCGCGCGAGGCGCTCGCCGTGCTGCCGGCCTCCTCGAGGCGGCGCTGCGCCTCCTTGAGGGAGCCGTCCGCCTCGTCGCGGGCGCGCTCGGCCTGCGCGATTCCCTCCTCCAGCGAGGCGAGGTGCGCCTTCGCCTCCTCGAGCTGCCGCTGGGCGAGCTCGAACTCGAGCTTTGCCTTCTTGGCGGCGACGGTGTCCGCCGTCCCTTCGTCCCTCCTGGCCTTGAGGTCGGCCCTCAGCTGGTCGAGCTTCGAGCGCGCCTGGGCCCTCTCCTGCTCGGCGGCCTCGAGCGCGCTCTTTGCCGCCTCCGCGGCGGCGTACGCCTCGGCGCGCTCGGCCGTCCTCGCCCCCACCGCCTTGCTGGCTTCCTGCTGGGCCTTACGCGCCTCAACCAAGCTGTCGACCATACGAGCCCCCAACGATTCCCAAGGGCCGGCCCTCCCGGCCCCGAAGCAGTAACGAGTGTCCGCTCTAGGATAGCAACTACCCCTACCCCGCGCGGGCGGACCGGCGCCAAAACGGATTTGCGAGCAGAGGGGCGCGCCCGCCTCGCGGTCGCGCCCCTCTGCCTTGTCGTGTGGTCGCGGGCCTGGCGCCCCTCGCGGACGATGGGCGCCCTTCCCTCGGCCTTACGCGGACGCGCCGGCGGCGTCGCGCTCGATGACGGGCTCGCTCGTGCCGTCCACCGCGCCCTTGGTCACGGTCACCTTGGTGACCGTAAGGTCGCTCGGGACGTCGAACATCGTCCGCTGGAGGGTCGCCTCCATGATCGCGCGCAGGCCGCGGGCGCCGGTGTTGCGCTTGATGGCCTGGTGGGCGATCTCGGTGAGCGCGTCATCCTCGAACTCGAGGTCCACGCCCTCGATCGCGAACATCCTGCGGTACTGCTTCACGAGGGCGTTCTTGGGCTTCGTCAGGATCTCGACGAGGTCGGCCTCCTTGAGCTCGCGCGTGGAGCAGATCACGGGGATGCGGCCCACGAACTCGGGAATCATGCCGAACTTGTGCAGGTCCTCGGGCATGACCCGGCTCATGAGCTCGTCCTCGTTGTCCTCGACCTTCTGGGCGAGCGTACCGTTGAAGCCGATGCCCTTCTTGCCGACCCTGTCGGCGACGATCTTGTCGAGGCCGACGAAGGCCCCGCCGCAGATGAAGAGGATGTTGTTCGTGTTGATGTGGATGAGCTCCTGCTGGGGGTGCTTGCGCCCTCCCTGGGGAGGCACGCTTGCGTCCGTGCCCTCGATGATCTTGAGCAGGGCCTGCTGCACGCCCTCGCCGGAGACATCCCTCGTGATGGAGAGGTTCTCCGCCTTGCGCGCGATCTTGTCGATCTCGTCGATGTAGACGATGCCGACCTCGGCGCGCGAGACGTCGCCGTCTGCCGCGGTGATGAGCTTGAGGAGGATGTTCTCCACGTCCTCGCCCACGTAGCCCGCCTCGGTCAGGGTCGTGGCGTCGGCGATGGCGAAGGGCACCTCGAGGAAGCGCGCGAGCGTCTGCGCGAGGAGCGTCTTGCCCGTGCCGGTGGGACCGAGGAGAAGGATGTTGCTCTTCGCGAGCTCTACGGACTCCTCGCCCTCCTCGGCCCTGTCCGCGCCGGCCACGATGCGACGGTAGTGGTTGTAGACGGCCACGCTCATCGCGAGCTTGGCCTCCTCCTGCCCCATCACGTACTGCGAGAGCTCGTCGTAGATCTCGTGCGGCGTGGGGAGGTCCTTTATCGGGGCGTCCTCCACCGGGCCGAAGTCGTCCTCCGGCTCGCCCTCGGAGTCGCGGATGATGTCGCCGCAGGCCTTGACGCACTCGTCGCAGATGTAGACCCCGTTGGGCCCCTGGATGAGCTTGCGCACCTGGCTCCTCGACTTGCCGCAGAAGGAGCACCTCATATCGTCGTTGTATGACGCCATCCGCTACTCCTCGCTGGACTGCTCGCTGCGCGACTTGACGACGCGGTCGATGAGGCCGTACTCGAGGGCCTCCTGGGCGCGCATGTAGTTGTCGCGCTCGGTGTCCGCGTTGATCTTCTCGGTCGTCTGCCCGGTGTACTCGGAGAGCAGCTCGTTCATGTGGTTGCGGATCCACCTGGTCTCGTCGGCCGCGATCTGGATGTCGGTCTGCTGGCCCTGGGCGCCGGAGCTCGGCTGGTGGATCAAGATCATGGAGTTGGGCAGTGCCAGGCGCTTGCCCTTGGTGCCGGCAGCGAGCAGCACGGAGGCCATGGAGGCGGCCATGCCGACGCAGATCGTCGAGACGTCCGGCTTGATGAAGTTCATCGTGTCGAGGATGCCCAGGCCCGCGTAGACCTCGCCGCCGGGCGAGTCGATGTAGAGGGAGATGTCCTTGTCGGGGTCCTGGCTCTCGAGGTGGAGGAGCTGCGCGATGACGAGGTTGGCGGAGTCGCGCGTGATCTCCTCGCCGAGGAAGACGATGCGGTCGTTCAGCAGGCGCGAGTAGATGTCGTAGCTGCGCTCGCCGCGCGGGGTCTGCTCCACGACGTAGGGGATCAGGGGGATGCTCTTCGGGTTTACCATGCGTACCTTCCTTCTGTGACGTGTGCCCCGGGAGCTAGGGCGGCTCCCGGGGCACGTCTCATTCCGGGGGCTATATACCCAAATCCCCGGTCGTATACCAATCGGCGCAGGCGCTACTCGGCATCGCCATCGGTCGCGGCCTCGGCGTCGCCCTCGGCCTCGGCGTCCTTGGCGGCCTCGTCCACGACGGTCACCGTGCAGTTCTCCACCAGCCAGTCGACGGCCTTGGTGCGGCGGATGGACTCGCGGATGGCCGGGAGGCGGCCCTCCTTCTTGAACTCGGCGACGGAGGCGTCGACGTCGTCGACGCCGGCCTTCTCGAACTCGCCGCGGACGTCCTCCTCGGTGGCGTCGAAGCCGAGCTTGGCGGCAAGCGCGTCGAGGGCGAGCGCCTGGCGGGCGCGCTCGTCAGCCTGCTGGCGCAGGTCGGCCATGAACTCGTCGGTCGAGATGTTACGGACGTGCAGGTAGGCGTCGAGCGTCAGGCCCTGGCGCTGGAGCTGCTGGAGGAACTCGCTGGCGAGCTCGTTGAAGACGTTGTCGGCGTAGTTCTGCGGGACCTCCTCGAGGGTGAGGTGCTTGCCCATGGCCTCGACGACGCGGTCCTCCTTGAGCTCGGGGAGGCGGTTCTTCTTGTCCTCCTCGATCTCCTGCTTCACGGCGTCCTTGAGCTCGTCGACGGTGTCGAAGCCGAAGTTCTTCTTGACCATCTCGTCGTCGAGCTCGGGGGTAACGGAGTGCTTGAGGCCGGTCAGCTTCACCTTGGCGGTGTGCTTGACCTCCTTCTTGTCCTCGCCGGTGCCCTCCTCGGTGGTCCAGGAGACCTCCTTCTCCTCGCCCTTGCCCATCCCGACGATGCCGGAGAGGAGCTCGGCGGGCAGCATCTTGCTGGAGAGGTCGAACATGCGGCCCTCGCCGGCGAAGCGCTCGGCGCCCTCGACGCTCTCGACGTCGCAGACCGCGGTGTCGCCGGACTCGGCGGGACGGTCCTCCTCGACGTCCTCGAGGGTGGTGCGGTAGGAGACGATCATGTCGAGCTGGGCCTGGACCTCGGCCTCGGTGGCCTCCTCGGGGGGCATCTCAATCGCGGGGGCGTCGTAGGAGTCGAGCTCGACGTCCGGGCGGACGGGGATGGTCGCGTTGAGCTCGTAGTCCGCGTGCTCGACGACGTTGGCGGGCTCGTCGCCGTAGTCGACGCGGGCGACGGGCACGCAGTCGAGCTCCTCGAGCATCAGCGGGGAGACCTCGCTCACGAGGTCGTTGGTGGCCTGCGCGAGGACGGCCTCCCTGCCGATGATGCTGTTGATCACGGGACGGGGCGCGTGGCCGCGACGGAAGCCCTGGAAGTTGTACTGACGGGCGATGTCCTTGTAGGTCTTGGCGACCGCGGCGTCGACGTCCTTCTTGTCGACGACGACCTTGGCGACGAGCTTGCCGTCCTCGGGCTTCTCAGTGGTGACGGTGATGTTCAACGTTCCTCCAGTGTCTCATGGCCTCGGGCTTACCTTGAGGCCCGACTGCCGTTTCTACCAGATGGTGCGGGCGAAAGGATTTGAACCTTCACGGGATCTCTCCCACTGGAACCTAAATCCAGCGCGTCTACCTGTTCCGCCACGCCCGCGTGGGAATAAACAGCTCTCTGACTATAGCAAATGTCCCATCCGTTGCCACCTGGCATTTCGTTTTCCACGCAAAGCGACGCCCGGGGGAGCTCCCCCGGGCGTCGCCTGCGCGTCCAGGGCCCAAGGCCCGCCTCGTCCGGCCGGCCGCGCGCCCGCTTGCGCCCCGCCGCTACTTGAGCGGCAGGTCCTGCAGGGCGTAGGGCTTGAGCGTCGTGGCCTTGAGCGCGGCGATGGCCTGGATGAGGGCCGTCGCGCCGCTCATGGCCGTCACGAGGTCGACGCCGTACTCCACGGCGGCGGCGCGGATCTGGTAGCCGTCGCCGCGAGAGCGGCTCCCGTGGGGCGTGTTGATGATGAAGGAGATCCTGCCCTCGGAGATGGCGTCGATGATGTTGGGGTGCGGCTCGCTCGCCATGTTGATGTTCTCGCACTCGATGCCCGCGGCGCGCAGCACCTTGGCGGTGCCGCCCGTGGAGAGGATGTGGTAGCCGTCGTTCAGCAGCGCCAGGGCGACCGGGGCGATGTTGCGCTTGTCGCGGTCGCAGACGCTGATGAAGACGTTGCCGCTCATCGGGATGGAGTAGTTGATGGCGTCGCGGGTCTTGGCGTAGGCCTTCGGGAAGGTCGTGGCGATGCCCATGACCTCGCCGGTCGACTTCATCTCGGGACCCAGGCGGGTGTCGGCGCCGGGGAAGCGCGACCAGGGCATCACGGCCTCCTTGCAGGCGTAGTAGCCGAGGTCCTTGCCCTCCTCGGGGAGGTCGAACTCGGAGATCTTGTGGCCCGCCATGATGAGCGAGGCGTACTTGGCCAGGGGCACCGTCGTCGCCTTGCTCGAGAAGGGCACGGTGCGGCTGGCGCGCGGGTTGAGCTCGATCACGAAGACCTGCTCGTCCTTGACCGCGTACTGCACGTTGAGGAGGCCCTTGATGTGGCAGCTCAGCGCGAGCCGACGGGTGATGTCGCGGATCTTGGCGACGATGGAGTCGGAGAGCGAGAAGGGCGGGAAGCAGCAGGCGGAGTCGCCAGAGTGGATGCCGCACTCCTCGATGTGCTCGAGGACGGCGCCCACGTAGCACCGCTCGTCGTCGCACAGGGCGTCGACGTCGAGCTCGATCGCGTCCTCGAGGAAGGCGTCGAGGTAGACGGGGTGGTCGGGCGAGACCTGCGTGGCCTCCTCCATGTAGGTCCTGAGGTCCTTGTCGTCGTAGACGATCGCCATGCCGCGGCCGCCCAGGACGTAGCTCGGCCTCACGAGCAGCGGGTAGCCGATGTGGCGCGCCACGCGCTTTGCGTCGTCGAGGGTCTCTGCCGTGGAGCTCGGCGGGTAGGCGATGTCGAGGCGGTCGAGCAGCTCGCTGAAGCGCTCGCGGTCCTCGGCGAGGTCGATCGCCTCGGGCTGGGTGCCCATGATCGGCACGCCCGCCTCCTTGAGGCGGTGCGCCAGGTTGATGGGCGTCTGGCCGCCGAGGGTGACGATCACGCCCGCGGGCTTCTCGACCTCGACGATGTTCATGACGTCCTCGAAGGTCAGGGGCTCGAAGTAGAGGCGGTCGGAGGTGTCGTAGTCGGTGGAGACGGTCTCGGGGTTGCAGTTGACCATCACCGTCTCGAAGCCCTCGGCGTGCAGGGCGTAGGCGGCGTGGACGCAGCAGTAGTCGAACTCGATGCCCTGGCCGATGCGGTTGGGGCCTGCCGAGAGGATGATGACGCGCGGCCTGTCGGCGGGGCGGAACTCGCTCGCGCCGCCGCGCTCGTAGGTGAGGTAGTGGTAGCTCGTGCGGCTCTCGAACTCGCCGGCGCAGGTGTCGACCGTCTTGATGACGGGGCGCACGCCCATGACCTCTCGCAGCGCGCGCACGACCTTCTCGTCCTGGCCCGTGAGGTGGCCGATCTGCACGTCGGAGAAGCCCATCTGCTTGGCGGCGAGCATGCGCTCGGGCGTCATCCCGGAAAGGCCCGCGTCGCGGATGGCGCGCTCGGCGCGCACCACGTCGGCGATGCGGTCGACGAACCACGGATCGATGTGGGTCATCTCGCAGACGCGCTTGACACCGTAGCCGCGGCGCAGCGCCTCGGCGACGTAGAGGATGCGCTCGGGCGTGGGGGTCGAGACCAGCTCGTCGAAGTGCTCCTCGTCGAAGGCGTCGTTGCCGTCGGCGCCGAGGCCCATGTGGCCCTTCTCGAGCGAGCGCATGGCCTTCTGCAGGGCCTCCTCGAAGGTGTGGCCGATCGCCATGACCTCGCCGACGCTCTTCATGCGCGTCGTGAGGCGGTCGCTCGCGCCCTTGAACTTCTCGAAGGCGAAGCGCGGGACCTTGACCACCGTGTAGTCGATGGAGGGCTCGAAGCAGGCGGGCGTCGCCTGGGTGATGTCATTGGTGATCTCGTCGAGGGTGTAGCCCACGGCGAGCAGCGCCGCCTCCTTGGCGATCGGGAAGCCCGTCGCCTTGGACGCGAGAGCCGAGGAGCGGCTCACGCGCGGGTTCATCTCGATGACGATGACCTCTCCGTCCTTGGGGTTGACGGCGAACTGGACGTTGGAGCCGCCCGTCGCCACGCCGACCTTCTCGAGGATGGCGAGGGAGTAGTCGCGCAGGCGCTGGTGCTCCATGTCCGTGAGGGTCTGGGCGGGGGCGACCGTGATGGAGTCGCCAGTGTGGACGCCCATCGGGTCGAGGTTCTCGATGGAGCAGATCACGATGCCGTTGCCGGCGGAGTCGCGCATGACCTCCATCTCGTACTCTTTCCAGCCCTCGAGGCTCTTCTCGACCAGGACCTCGGTCGCCGGGGAGAGGTCGAGGCCCTCGGTGGCGATGCGGTCGAGGTCCTCGTCGGTGTAGGCCATGCCGCCGCCGGCCCCGCCCAGGGTGAAGCTCGGGCGGATGACCACGGGCAGGCCGATCCTGTGCGCGACCTCGCGCGCCTCGTCCAGGGTGTGGGCGATGCCGGCCTCGGCGCACTTGAGGCCGATCTCCTCCATCGCCTTGGCAAAGAGCTCGCGGTCCTCGCCGCGGTTGATGGAGTCGAGGTCGCAGCCGATCACCTCGACGCCGTACTTCTCGAGCACGCCGGCCTTGCCGAGCTCGACGGCGCAGTTGAGGGCCGTCTGGCCGCCCATGTTGGGCAGCAGCGCGTCGGGGCGCTCGCGCTCGATTATCTTGCTCACGGCGCCGAGCGTGATCGGCTCGACGTAGGTGCGGTCGGCCGTGTCGGGGTCGGTCATGATGGTCGCCGGGTTGGAGTTGACGAGGACGACCTCGTAGCCCTCCTGTCGCAGCGCCCGGCACGCCTGGGTGCCGGAGTAGTCGAACTCGCAGGCCTGGCCGATGACGATGGGGCCGGAGCCGATGACGAGGATCTTCTTAATGTCGGTGCGCTTGGGCATTAGAAGCGCCTCCCCTCGCGGACGTCGATGTCGAGGTAGTCGTCGCGGCCCTCCATCAGGCGCGCGAAGGCCTCGAAGAGGTAGCTGGAGTCGTTGGGACCGGGCTTGCTCTCGGGGTGGTACTGGACCGAGAAGGCCGGGACGTCCAGGAACTGGATGCCCTCCGGCGTCCCGTCGTTGAGGTTGACGTGGGTGAGGCGGATGCGGCCGTAGCGCTCGTTCCTGACGACGGGGGCGACGTGCAGGCGACTCCAGTGGCGCAGGTCATCGTGGTGGGTGGACTCGCCGCCCGAGAGCTCGGGCACGAGGTCGCCCAGGCTCGGGAAGACCATGCCGTAGTTGTGGTTCTGGGCCGTGATCTCCACCTTGCCGGTGAGCAGGTTCATGACCGGCTCGTTGCCGCCGTGGTGGCCGTAGGGCAGCTTCTCGATCGAGCCGCCCGCGGCCAGGGTGAACATCTGGTTGCCCAGGCAGATGCCGAAGCAGGGCAGCTTGCCGAGAAGCGCGCGGGCCGCCTCGCTCGTGCTCACGACCTGCTCGGGGTCGCCGGGACCGTTGGAGAAGAACACGCCGTCGGGGGCGAGCTCGAGCACGCGGCTGGCGGGCGTGTCCCACGGGACGAGCGTGACCTCGCAGCCGTGCTCGCAGAGGCCCTCGACGATGCCGCGCTTCATGCCGCAGTGGTAGGCCACGACGCCGAAGCGCCGCTCGCCCTTGGCGGGCACGACGGTCTCCTCCGCAGGGGAGACGTCCTCGACGAAGTTGTGGCTCGAGATGGGCTCGGAGGCGCGCACGCGCGCGACCAGGCTCTCGGGGTCGAGGTCGACCGTGGAGATCGCCGCGCGCATGGCACCGGACTCCCTGATCTGGAGCGTCAGTGCGCGCGTGTCGACCCCCTCGATGGAGACGACGCCGGAGCGCCTCAGCAGGTCCGGGAGCGACCCCTCGCTCTGCCAGTTGCTCGGCGTGTAGCACATGTCGTGCACGACGAGTCCACGCAGCGCGAGGCCGGGGGCCTGGAGGTAGCGCTCGCACACGCCGTAGTTCCCGACCTGCGGGTACGTGAGGGTCACGATCTGGCCCGCGTAGCTCGGGTCGCTCACGATCTCGTCGTAGCCGACCATGGAGGTGTTGAAGACGACCTCGCCGAAGGCCTCGCCCTCCGCGCCAGACGCGTAGCCGGCGAACGTGCTGCCGTTCTCGAGCGCCAGAAGCGCCCTCGGCCGGTCCTCGCTCACCAAGAGGTTCATGCGCATCCCCTTTCACTGTTCGTCTCGCCAGCCGGTCCGCGCCCCTCGGCACGCCCGCCAGGAGGCGGCTCCCACCTCCTGGGATATCAGAGACCATATATACAACAAAGGGAGCAGAACCGCCCGCAGGCAGTCGCTCCCCTATCGTCTGTATGCGCTCAATACCAACTGGACTCCTTGACGGCATCTCGGTACCGCCCTTAAAGGCAGGGACAATTGTAGGCGCTTGCCCGAGGGGGCGTCACACCCCTCCCGCCCGCGTAAGAGAATCGACACAAAACCTCTCCCCCGCGAATCGTGCGCCCCATTGTACGCCTTGGCGTTCGTCGAGAAGGACGCGGGGCCCCGAGAAGACCGCGGGACCCCGGCAAGTCCGGGGCCCCGCTACCCTTGCGCAAGCCCGTCCCGTGATGGCCGGGCCTCTCCTGTCGCCTGGGGCCTAGACGCCCTGGGCCATCATCGCGTCGGCGACCTTCAGGAAGCCGGCGATGTTGGCGCCGAAGACGAGGTCGCCCGCATGGCCGTACTCCTCGGCCGCGCTCGCCGCGGCGTCGAAGATGGAGTTCATGATGGCGTGGAGCTTCTCGTCCACCTCGTCGAAGGTCCAGGAGAGGTGCTCGTGGTTCTGGGACATCTCGAGGCCCGAGGTCGCGACGCCGCCGGCGTTGGCAGCCTTGCCGGGCGCGAAGAAGACGCCGTTGTCCATGAGGTACTTGGTCGCGTCGGTCGTGGTGGGCATGTTGGCGCCCTCGACGACGTACTTGACGCCGTTGGCGACGAGCGCCTTGGCGTCCTCGAGGCCGAGCTCGTTCTGGGTCGCGCACGGCATCGCGACGTCGGCCTTCTCGCCCCAGGGGCGCTCGCCCTCGTGGTAGACGGCGCCGGGCCTGCGCTCCGCGTACTCCTTGATGCGGCCGCGCTCGACCTGCTTGATCTGGCAGACGAGGTCGAAGTCGATGCCGGCGGGGTCGAAGACGTAGCCGTTGGAGTCGGACGCGGTCACGACCTTGGCGCCGAGCTGCTCGGCCTTCTGGATCGCGTACTGCGCGACGTTGCCGGAGCCCGAGACGACGATGGTCTTGCCCTCCATGGCGTCGCCCTTGTAGGCGAGCATCTTCTGGAGGAAGTAGACCGCGCCGTAGCCCGTGGCCTCGGAGCGCGCGAGCGAGCCGCCATAGGAGAGTCCCTTGCCGGTGAGAACGGAGTCCCACCTGCCGGTCAGGCGCTTGTACTGGCCGAAGAGGTAGCCGATCTCGCGGGCGCCCGTGCCGATGTCACCGGCGGGGACGTCGGTGTCCGGGCCGATGTACTTCACGAGCTCGGTCATGAAGGACTGGCAGAAGCGCATGACCTCGGCGTCCGACTTGCCCTTGGGGTCGAAGTCGGATCCGCCCTTGCCGCCGCCCATGGGCAGGGTCGTGAGCGAGTTCTTGAAAATCTGCTCGAAGCCCAGGAACTTGAGGATGGACAGGTTGACGCTCGGGTGCAGGCGCAGGCCGCCCTTGTAGGGCCCGATGGCCGAGTTGAACTGCACGCGGTAGCCGCGGTTGACCTGGACCTTGCCCTCGTCGTCGACCCAGGGGACGCGGAAGATGACGACGCGCTCGGGCTCGACGAGGCGCTCGAGCAGGCCGGCCCTCTCGTACTCCGGGTGCGCGTCGAGCGCGGGCTGCAGGGTGGTAAGGACCTCCGAGGCCGCCTGGATGAACTCAGGCTGGTCGGCGTAGCGCTCCTCGAGCTCGGCGATGATCCTCTCGGAATAGGACATGTCGCTCCCTTCTCGCCGCCTTGGGCGGCGTCCTCATGGGACGGGTACGTACCTCTGGGCTAAGGTACGGCCGGGGCGTTTCGAATCCTATGAAGGTTCGCGTCTTGTAACACCGGACGCATCGTCTCGCAACCTAGCGGAAAACTTCCCGCATCCGTCTCGCAACCTCATGGCAACGCTTGGCGACGGATGGCGCAGGAGCCCGGCGTCGAGGGTCGCGACAGGCGCCGCCATCGAGAAGGGCGAGAGGCCGAGGGGGCCACGAGACGAGAAAGGCCACGGCGTAGCCGTGGCCTCGTGTGCGATGGAGCGGCGGACGGGACTCGAACCCGCAACAGGCAGCTTGGAAGGCTGCTGCTCTACCAATTGAACTACCGCCGCAGCGCTCGGGCGAACCCGAACCTCTCCCATCCTAAACCAAGCCCACGCGGCAGCGCAACTCCCGGCGCCTGGCAGGGGCCCCAAGGGGCCCCTCGGATGCGAATGGTCGGGGCGACTGGATTCGAACCAGCGACCCTCTGCTCCCAAAGCAGATGCGCTACCAAGCTGCGCCACGCCCCGACGCTAAGTGCTCAGTATAGGATACCGTCACCCTGCGGGCAATGGTCTTTCTCGCGCTGGCAAGCGCCGGGGGACCGCGTGCGGAATCCTCCGCGTCCGCGCCGAGCGCATCACGGATACTGGTCCCAGCTACGACGAGCGTCGCCAGAACCCTGAGAGCCGATCCCGAGAGCCCCGGCCCGAGCGGCCGCCTAACCGAGGAGGACACCATGACGTCCACCCCCGACAGCCCGAGCAGGCCTCCCGCGCCGGAGGAGGCCCAGGCCGAGAGCCAGGCCACGCTCCGCGTCCCCTCCCCCGCCGCCGGCACCACTTCCGAGGAGGACGCCGAGGCCAAGCGCGCCCTGGAGAGCCTCATGGCGCACCGTCGGCGCCGCCGCACGAAGAGGGTCGTCGCGCTCGTGGTCGCCCTCGCCGTCGTCGCCGCGGTCGCGGCCTTCGCAGCCCTCGGCTCGCGACAGCCCGACCCCTCCGAGGCAATCGTCCCGACCGTCACCGTCACGCGCCAGGACTACACGGAGAGCGTCAAGGCCTCCGGCAGCGTCGAGCCCGTCGAGTCCGTCCAGGTGACCCCCGAGGTGGACGGCATCATCCAGAAGGTCTACGTCCGGCAGGGGGACCGCGTCGAGAAGGGCGACCCCCTGCTGCTCATCGGCAACGACGCGCTCGACAAGGCGGTGCGCGACGCCGAGCTCCAGCTGCGCTCCGCGAAGAACCAGCTCCGGTCCGCACGCGAGTCCTACCAGGCCGCCTACGACGCCTACTACGCCGACGAGACGGGCTCGATCGACGTCTCGACCGTCAACTCCGCCGCGGACGCGGTCGACGCGGCCCAACTCGCGCTCGAGGGGGCGCAGTCCTCCTACGATGACGCGGTGGCCAACGCCGACAAGCGCACCGTCCTCGCCCCCGCCTCCGGCTCGGTCGTCGTCATGAACGCGGTCGAGGGGGCCCAGGCGGGCTCCGGCGGCACGGGCGCCGCCTCCAAGGACTCCTCCGGGGCCCTCATCATGATCGGCGACCTCTCCCAGATGAGCGTCACGGTGCAGGTGAACGAGCTCGACATCGCCAAGGTCCAGGTGGGCCAGCCTGCCACCGCGACCTTCTCCGCCCTCCCCGATCTCTCCCTCGACGCCGAGGTGACCAACATCGCGTCCGTCTCCTCCTCGGACGCCTCCTCGGCGGGCTACGGTGGCACCGTCGTGACCTACGCCGTGAGGCTGCTCGTCCCCGAGCCCGACGCCTCGCTCAAGCCCGGGATGACGGCGAACGTCGACATCACCTGCGCGAGCATCCCCGACGCGCTCACCGTGCCCGCGAGCGCCATCGGCACGGACGCGGACGGCGCCAGCTACGTGTGCGTCGTCACGGGCTGGGAAGGGACCGTCCCCGCGACCGAGCGGCGCCGCGTGGACGTCAGGGCCTCGGGAGGCTCCGACGTGGTCATCGAGGGCGGCGTCTCCGAGGGGGACGAGGTCCTCGAAGACGCGCAGGCGGAGCCCGGGGACGCGCCCGCCCCCTCCGGCGTGGCGGCCTAGCATGGTGGCCCCGGTCATACGCGCCAGTGGCCTCTGGCGCATCTACGCCACGGGCGCCGGCCTCACCTGCGCCCTGCGCGGCGTCGATCTCGAGGTCGCGCGCGGGGAGTTCCTCGCCATCATGGGACCCTCCGGCTCTGGCAAGTCCACCCTCATGAGCATCCTGGGCTGCCTCGACAGGCCGACCTCGGGCACCTACGAGCTCTCCGGGATCGACGTCTCGACCCTGAGCGACTCGGAGCTCGCCCAGGTGCGCTCCGAGGCGCTGGGCTTCGTCTTCCAGTCCTTCAACCTGCTCCCGCGCGCCACGGTCATCCGCAACGTGATGCTGCCGCTCGTCTACACCCGCCGCCCCGCGCGCGAGCGCGAGCTGCGCGCCTGGCGCGCCCTCGCGGAGACGGGCCTGCCCGAGGAGCTCTACTACCACCGCTCCAACGAGCTCTCGGGAGGCCAGATGCAGCGCGTCGCGATCGCGCGAGCGCTGGTCTGCGACCCCGAGGTTATCCTCGCCGACGAGCCCACCGGCAACCTCGACTCCGAGACGGGCGAGCTCGTCATGGGCATCTTCCGCAGGATGCAGTCGAGGGGCAAGACCGTGGTCCTCATCACCCACGACCCGGAGGTCGCGGCCTGGGCCGACCGCGTGGTCCACATCCGGGACGGCCGGCTCCTCACCGACGAGCAGGAGCGCGCCTTCGTCCGCGCGATGAGGCAGGGGGCGACCGAGGGGGAGGCGAGAGGGGCATGAGGGCGAGCGACCTGTTCTACGAGACCTTCTCGGCCATCCACGCCAACCGGGGGCGGAGCCTGCTCACGGTCCTCGGCATCGTGATCGGCATCGCCGCCGTCATTTCCATGACGGCGCTCATCGACGGCGTGAAGGCCTCCCTCGTCGGCGAGCTGGGCCTCGACCAGTCGCGGACGGTGATGATCACCTGCTACGTGGGGCGCGACCTCACGTCGGACGACGTCGACGCCTTAGAGGAGGGCCTCTCCGACCAGTACGACTTCATCACGGGGACCGCGTACGCGAGCGGCGACGCCACGAACGGCGTCGCGACCGCGAGCCTGAGCATCCAGGGCGTGGAGCCCGAGTACTTCCAGGCGACCGGCGTCAAGGCCTCGGCGGGCAGGCTCGTCTCCGAAGGCGAGGCGAGCGTCGGCGCCCGCGTGATCGTGCTCGACCGCCAGTCCGCAGACCAGCTGTGGCCGCAGGGCCCCGACGCCGCGCTCGGCCAGACCCTGAGGCTCGGCAACGACGACTTCACTGTCGTGGGCGTCACCGAGGCGAGCCTCTCGGGCGGCACGAGCTACGTCCCCCTCAAGACCGCGGAGGCGCGCCTCACCGGGAGCTCTGCGATCACGCACGTCGTGGGCTTCGCGCGCGAGGGCGAGGACATGGACTCGATCGCGGCCACGACCGAGGCCTACCTCAGGCGCTACTTCAACGTGCCCGACGACGCCGTGACGGACGGCACCTCGAGCTCGCAGTACTACATCAGCGTCATGACCATGGCCTCGATCCTGCAGCAGCTCGACTCCACCATGGCCGCGTTCCAGCTGCTCATGGGCGCCGTCGCGGGCGTCTCGCTCGTCGTGGGCGGCATCGGCATCATGAACATGATGCTCACCAACGTCACCGAGCGCATCCGCGAGATCGGCCTCAGGAAGGCGCTCGGGGCGCGCCGGAGCGACATCACCCTGCAGTTCCTGCTCGAGTCCGTGATGCTGTGTCTGATCGGCGGCGTCATCGGCATCCTGCTCGGCTACGGCAGCGCCTCCGTCCTCGCCGCCGTCGCGTCGTCGTCCTCAATGATGGACGGCATGCAGGTGACCCCGGTGATCACCCCCACGGCCGTCGTACTCGCCACCGGCATCTGCGTCGGCATCGGGGTGCTCTTCGGCTTCTACCCCGCCTGGCGCGCCTCGAGGCTCGACCCCGTCGAGTCGCTCCGCTACCAGTAGGCAGGGGCGAGTCGCGCGGCAGCTCCGCCCCCCACGCGACGCCACGGCGCGCAGGCGCGCGCCGTGGTACGCCTCTCCGAGGCGGGAGGTTGCGAACGAAGGGGGCGCCGGACCTGGTCCGACGCCCCCTTGCGCTACGCGCTCCTCCGGGATGCCCGGGCGGGCGGGTTCCTCTCTCCTTAGAAGTGGATCTCCTCGTCGAAGTAGCAGGCGGTGAGCAGCTTCTCCATCTGCTGCTGGTTGACCGGGCGCGGGTTGGCTCCGGTGCAGGCGTCCAGCAGTGCGTTGGCCGCGATGTCGGAGAGCTTCTTCTCGAACTCCTCCTCGCTCACGATGCCGTCGCCGTCCGCCACGAGGGCGCCGCCCTGGCCGTAGTTCTTGATGGCGTGGGGGATGTTCATCTGGTCGTTGAGCCAGCGGACCCACCCGATGAGGTTCTCGACCTTGTCGGCGCGCGTCAGGCCTCCGAGGTTCAAGACGTCGGCGATCTGGGCGAAGCGCTCGGCGGTGGCACCCACGCCGGCGTTGAAGCGGATGACCTTGGGCAGGTACATGGCGTTGGCGCAGCCGTGGATGATGTGGCCGTTCTCGAACGCGGCGCCGGTCTTGTGCGCCATGGAGTGGACGATGCCGAGCAGGCCGCTGGAGAAGGCGACGCCCGCGAGGCACTGCGCGTCGTGCATCGCGGCGCGGGCGGCCTGGTCGCCGGAGTAGGACTGCACGATGTTGTCGCGGATCATGCGCATAGCGTGCAGGCCCATGGCGTCGGTGTAGGGGCTGTGCGCGGTGGAGACGTAGGACTCGATGGCGTGGGTCAGCGCGTCCATGCCGGTGAAGGCGACCATCTTGACCGGGAGCTTCTTGACGAGCGCCGGGTCGACGATCGCGACGTCGGGCGTGATCTCGAAGTCCGCAATCGGGTACTTGATACCCTTGTGGTAGTCGGTGATGATCGAGAAGGCAGTGACCTCGGTGCCCGTGCCGCTCGTGGTGGTGATGGCGCAGAAGTGGGCCTTCTTGCGGAGCTTGGGCAGGCCGAACGGGGTGGTCATCTGCTCGAAGGTGATGTCGGGGTACTCGTACTTGATCCACATGGCCTTCGCGGCGTCGATCGGGGAGCCGCCGCCGACGGCGACGATCCAGTCGGGGCCAAACTCCTGCATGACCTTGGCGCCCTTCTCCACGGTCTCAACGGAGGGGTCGGACTCGATGCCCTCGATGACCTTGACCTCGAGCCCGGCCTCCTTGAGGTCCCCGAGGATGACGTCGTAGTAGCCGTTGCGCTTCAGCGAGCCGCCGCCCATGCACAGGACGGCCTTCTTCCCCTCGAGCGTCTTGAGCGCATCGAGCGCGCCCTCACCGTGGTAGACGAAACGCGGATTGATGAACTGCTGCATGGTGATCCTCTCTTTCCGATGCCGATACCCGCAAAGAGGCTATATCTTTTTTGATATAGCCTCTCCGTACACACAACCGTCGCTCTATCAGACCTTCCCGCTACTTGTGGGGGTAGAACCCGGAGGGGCCGTCGTTGGTGTTGACCATGACGTTCTTGACCTGAGTATAGGCATTGAGGATCATCTTGTGCGTCTCACGGCCTATACCAGAGGTTTTATAACCACCGAAGGGCGCTCCAGCAGGAATCTGGTTGTAGGTGTTGACCCACATGCGACCCGTCTCCACCCCGCGCGCCACGCGGATGGCGCGGTTGATGTCGCGGGTCCAGACCGCGCCGCCGAGACCGTAGTCGGAGTCGTTCGCCATCGCGAGGACCTCCTCCTCGGTCTTGAACTTGATGACGACGGCCACCGGCCCGAAGATCTCCTCGCGGGCGCAGCGCATGGCGTTCGTGGCATCGGCGATCAGCGTGGGCTTGTAGAAGACGCCCTTGGCGCACTCCCCCTCCGTGTAGGCCTCGCCGCCACAGAGGATCGTCGCGCCCTCCTCGCGGGCGAGGTCGACGTAGGACTGCACCTTCCTTGCCTGCGCAGGGTTGATCTGGGCGCCGAGCTGCGTCTCCGGGTCGAGCGGGTCTCCGATCCTCACCTTCTCGAACTGGTCCACGGCGGCCGCGACGAACTCGTCGTAGATGCCCTCCTGTACGAAGACGCGAGAGCCCGCGCAGCAGACCTGCCCCTGGTTGAAGAGGATGCCGAGCTGGAGGCCGTCGATGGCCTGATCGAGGTCGCAGTCGTCGAAGAAGATGCTGGCGCTCTTGCCGCCCAGCTCGAGGGTCGCTGGGATCAGGCGCTCTGCGGCCGCGCGGGCGACGGAGCGGCCGACCTCGGTGGAGCCGGTGAAGGCGAGCTTCCTGAAGCCGGGGTGCTCGAGCATCCACTGGCCCGACCTCGAGCCCTTGCCCGTAATCACGTTCACGACACCCTTGGGCAGGAGGTCGCCGACGAGGTCCATGAGGACCAGCAGCGAGAGGGGCGTCGAGGAGGAGGACTTGATGACCACGCAGTCGCCCGCCGCGAGCGCCGGCGCCAGCTTCCACGCCGCCATCAGGAACGGGAAGTTCCAGGGGACGATCTGCCCCACGACGCCGATGGGCTCGCGCAGCACGACGTTGAGCAGCCCGCCCTCGAGGACGGACGCGCTGCCCTCCTCCGAGCGGATCACGCCGGCGAAGTAGCGGAAGTGGTCTGCGCCGTACGGCACGTCGATGGCCTTGGTCTCGCGGATGGGCTTGCCGTTGTCCAGCGTCTCGACGCGGGCGAGAAGCTCTGCGTTCTCGTCGATGACGTCCGCGATGCGCAGCAGGAGGTCGGCGCGCTCGATCGGCTGGACGGCGGCCCAACCGGGCTGCGCCGCCCAGGCCGCCTCGACCGCGGCGTCGACGTCCTCCTTGGTGGCCTCCGCGCACTCGGCGAGGACCTCGCCGTTCGCAGGGTTCACCGTCTTGAAGGTCCCCCCGTCCGAAGCCGGCCTGAAGGCGCCGTCGATGTATAGTCCGTAGCTGCTCCTGAGCTCGTATGCCATGATGCTTCCCCCTTCTTTCGGAAGTCGGTCGGGCCCATCCGGGCCCCCTGTGGACATCTGGCACCCTACCCGAGGCCACAGGGAGGCGACAGGTTCGCATCACGACTTTTTTTGCAGTCCGGTTTCGGCCGAGCGGACGGCTCAGCGACGCCCACGACTCGCCTCGGCGCGGGCGATGTCGTCAGCGAACACTTCCTCCAGAATCGACACGAGCTCGCCCACGCGCGCCTCCTCGACGCTCGCGGTGTTGAGTACCACGTAGCCCGCATGGAGCACGTCCTGGCAGGCGCAGTGCTCCGAGAGCATGTCCAGGCTCAGGCTCCTCTCCGCCGCGGCCTCGACGATCTGGCGGTCGCTCATGCGCGTGTCGACGGAAAGGAGCAGGTGGGTCCCCACCTCGCTGGGCAGGAGGTGGCCGACGAGCGAGAGCCTCGAGGAGTCGACCTTCTCGACGAAGACGTCGCGCTGGCGGCGGTAGTAGCGCCTGAGGTGGTTGACGTGGCGCCTGAAGTGGCCCTCGGAGATGAACTCGGCGAGCGTCGCCTGCTCGAGGCTCGACGCGGTGCAGGAGTAGAAGCCCGCCTGGTCGCGGTAGATCTCCATGAGACGGTGGGGCAGCACCATGTAGGAGATGCGGATCGAGGGCACGAGGGTCTTTGAGAAGGTGTTGAGGTAGATGACCCTCTCGGACTGGCACATGCCGAACAGCGTGGGGAGGGAGCGCTGCGAGTAGCGCAGCTCGCTGTCGTAGTCGTCCTCGATGACGAGGCGCCTCGGCTCCGCCTCGACCCATCTCAGCAGTTCCTCGCGCCTCTCCATCGGCAGCACCGCGCCCGTGGGGAAGAGGTTGGCGGGCGAGACGAGCACGGCCTGGGCGGAGGTCGCGCCAAGCTCCTCGGTCCTCATCCCGTGCAGGTCCGCAGTGACGAACTCCCAGGTGGCGCCGCTGTTGCGCGCTATCTGCACGAGCTTCTTAGGGTAGATGTCGCCCGTGACCAGCCGGGGTCGACCTGCCAGCAGGTGGATGAGGCGGCTGTAGAGGAACTCCGTCCCGGCACCGACCACCACGCAGGCGGGGTCCACCACGATGCCCCGCGACTCGAAGAGGTACTCCGCGATCGCCCGGCGCAGCTCGTAGAGGCCGTTCAGGGGCACCGTCTCGTACATCTCCGAGTCCTGGGCGGAGAGGATCCTCCTCATGCAGCGCACCCAGGTGTTCGCCGGGAAGAGCCGGATGCCGTTGCGGTTGGCGTTGGCGTCGAACACCTTGCGCGCGCCCTCGTCCGGATCCTCCTCCGACTCCTCCTCCGGCAGCTCGCGCGCCGCCACCTCGGAGACGTAGAACCCGCTGCCAGGCCTCGCCAGCACGTATCCCTCGCTCGCAAGGAGGTCGTAGGCGCGCTCCACCGTCGAGACGCTCACGCCCAGGCGCTCGGCAAGCTCGCGCTTGGAGGCCAGCCGCACCCCCGCCTGGAGCGCGCCGGAGCGGATGTCGCGCCTGAGGCAGCTATGGAGGTACTCGTACTTCTTGAGGGACCCCCGCCCCTCGAGGTCATGTGGATACATTCCGCGCCTCTCCCCGCCCGGTGGCGCCGGCTCGCGACAGACCCCGACGCTCCTCGACTGACCCGTTATTCTCGTCCAAACTATATCTATTAAATCATGTCGATTGACCGGTCACTTGTCATCGGGCGGGCACTCTGGCGAACTCGGAATACCTCCGACGGCAGCAGGTGCCACCGCGAGCGGCCGCACCCGTCCCGCGGGACCCGCCTGGGCTAACATCGAGCCCGAAACGGGGCACCCCCGACGGGCGCTCGTGGTGACGTGGCGGAGGGACGACATGGCAGGCGTGGAGTTCGGCAGGTCCCTCATCATCGCGAACCCTGCCTCGCGCAGCGGGCGTGGGGCTGGCGCCGCCGTGCTCGTGGGCCGCTTCTTCGACTGCTACGGCTCGCTCACGGACGGGCACGAGCTCGTCCTGACCGAGGGACCGGGCGACGCGCACCAGCTCGCCGCCGGCTCGGCGGGCTTCGACACGGTCTTCTCGCTCGGGGGCGACGGACTTGCCCACGAGGTGGCCTGTGGCCTGATGGAGGTGCCAGCCGGCAGGCGCCCGCGCTTCGCCCTGATCCCCATGGGCTCCGGCAACGACCTCGCGCGGACCTTCCATGCGACGAGGAACGACCCCGACCACGCAATCGCCGAGCTTGTCTCCGGCAAGGAGCGCTCGATGGACCTGGGGCGCGTCAACGACACCTACTTCGTCCAGACGCTCTCCTTCGGCATGGACGCGGCGATCGCGCTCGACACGACGAGGCGCCGCGCCGAGGACGCGACGCAACGGGGTGCCGCGCTCTTCGCCACCTCGGGCGTCAGGCTCTTCTCCTCTGGGATGCGCGGCTGGGCCTTCGAGGCGACCTGCGACGGCGAGGCGCTCGAGGGCACGGACATCGTCTTCGCCGTGCAGAACGGCCCCACCTACGGCGGAGGCTTCAGGGTGTGTCCCGACGCCGACCCCGCAGACGGCAGGCTCGACCTGTGCTACTCGCGGCGCCGGCCCCACTCCGCCACGGCGCTCGGGCTCTTCGGTCTCGCACGCCTCGGCCTGCACACCCACTCGAGCGTGCTCGCCTTCCGCGACCTCTCCCGCCTGGACGTCCGCTTCCCTGAGGGCCCGCCGCCCTGCCAGGCGGACGGTGAGCGCCTCGACGCGGACGAGTACCACGTCACCGTCGAGCCGGCGGCGCTCAGGGTCCTTGTCCCCGCCGCCTGTCCCTGGTAGGCGACGTAGGCCCTGGTACGTGGCATAGCAAAGGAGAAGGGCCGCCCCCTCGCGAGGGCGGCCCTTTGCGTCAGGCGCGGTGCCAGCCGATCTTCTCCGGGCGGACGCCTACTTCGCGGCGGCCTGCAGCGCGGCGCGGACCTCGGCGGAGGTCTCGAGGCTCATGACCTTCTCGGTCAGGGCGTCCGCCTCCTCCATCGTCCACTCGGAGATGGTGCGGCGCGTGCGCAGGATCGACGGCGCGGACACGGAGAACTCGGTCAGGCCGAAGGAGAGCAGCACCGGGATCAGCAGCGGGTCTGCCGCGGCCTCGCCGCACATGCCGACCATGATGCCCTGCTTGACGCCGTTCTGGATGATGGTCTTGAGCGAACGCAGGACGGAGGGCTGGTAGACGTTGTAGAGGTACGCGACACGGTCGTTACCGCGGTCGGCGCACATGGTGTAGCCGATCAGGTCGTTGGTGCCGATGGAGAAGAAGTCGCACTCCTTGGCAAGCAGGTCGGAGATCAGCGAGGCGGACGGGGTCTCCACCATGGTGCCGACCTCGATGTCCTGGTTGTACTTCACGCCCTCGGCGTCGAGCTCCTTCTTGCAGGTCTCGACCAGGGCCTTGACCTGACGGACCTCGTCCAGGGTCGTCACGAGCGGCAGCATGATCTTGATGTCACCGTAGGCCGAGGCGCGCAGCAGGGCGCGGAGCTGCACCTTGTACTGCTCGGGGTTGTTGAGGCAGTAGCGTACGGCGCGGAAGCCCATGAACGGGTTGTCCTCGCGCTTCATGTCGAGGTACGGAATCTCCTTGTCGCCGCCCACGTCGAGGGTGCGGATGATGACGGGCTTGTCCTTCATCGCGATGGTGACCTTCTGGTACGCGGAGAACTGCTCCTCCTCGCTCGGGAGCTCCTTGGCGTCCATGAAGAGGAACTCGGAGCGGAACAGGCCGACGCCCTCGGCGTCATGCTCGAGCGCCGCGGTGGCGTCGCCGGGGTTGCCGATGTTGGCGACGAGCAGGACCTGCTTGCCGTCGGCCGTCTTGGTCGCGACGCCGCGGAAGGCCTCGAGGGCCGCCTTGTCGGCCGCGTACTTCTTGGCCTTCTCGGTGTAGGTGGAGAGGAGCTCGTCGTCCGGGTCGACCACGACCTGGCCCTTGCCGCCGTCGACGACGACCATGTCGCCGGTCTTGATGTTGGAGGTGCAGTCCGCGACCGAGAGGACGGCGGGAATCTCGAGCGCGCGGGCGATGATGGCCGAGTGGGAGGTGCGGCCGCCGGTCTCGGTGACGATGGCGACGACGTTGTCCCTGTCGATGTCAGCGGTCATCGATGGGGTCAGCTCGTGGACGATGATGACCGAGTGCTCGGGGAGGCTCGAGAGGTCGACCAGCTCCTGGCCGAGGAGGTCGGCGAGGAGCGCCGTCTTGACGTCGGCGATGTCGGCGGCGCGCTCGCGGAAGAGCTCGTCCTCCATGTTGGAGAACATGTTGTAGTACATGTCATACGCCTCGGAGACGCCCTGCTCGGCGCACATACCGCCGTCGATGGAGCCGTTGACCATCTCCTTGATGCCGTCGTCCTCGGCGAACTCGATGTGCGCGTTCATGATGCCGGCCTCCTTCTCGAGGCCGTTCGACTTCATGCGCTCGATCTGGGCGTTGGTCTGCCCGATGAACTTCTCGATCGCGGCGGCATAGCGGGCCTTCTCGGCGTCCACGTCCTCCGGCTTGTGGGGCGTGAAGGTAAGGTCCGGCTCCACCGCTACGCGCGCTACGCCGATGCCGATACCATCAGATGCGTTGACACCCTCAAACATGTGGCTCCCCTTTCATGCTGCAGTACAAACACCCTCTGAAACACTTTATTACAGATTCAATCTCTGCTGGCCGCGAATCTCGGAAGGGCTGACGGAACTTGTCCGCCAGCCCCTCCGAGTCCAACGTATGCGCCGGGGCGCTAGTCCTCGATGCCCATCTGCTTGTGGAGAGCCTTCACGACGCGATCGATGGTCGAGCGCTTGGCGATGGCCTTGGAGCCGGCCGTCGCCGTGCCGCAAGCGGACGCGAAGATCAGGGCGTCCTCGAACGAGGCGCCCTCGTTCACCTTGGCGATGAAGCCCGCGACCATAGAGTCGCCCGCACCCGTCGCGTTGACGAGCTTGATCTTGGCCGTCGGGACGATGTGCTCCTCGTCGTTTTCGTCCACCAGGGCGGCGCCGTGGCCGCCGCACGAGACGATGACGTTCTGGGCACCGAGCTCGTGGAGCTTGTGGGCGTAGGGCATGCAGTCCTCCGGCGTCTCCGGCTGGGCGCCGAAGATGCGGCCGACCTCGTGGTTGTTGGGCTTGATGAGGAAGGGCTTCGCGGAGAGCGACTCCATGAGCAGGTCGCCCGGGGCGTCCACCACGAAGCGGATCCCGCGGCCGTCCAGGCGGCGCATGATGACGTCGTACATGTTATCGGGCAGAGACTTGGGGATGGAGCCCGTCAGCACGAGGGTGTCGCCCTCGCCGATGCCATCGATGCGGTCGAGGAGCTCGTCGACCTTCTTCTGTGAGATCTTGGGGCCCATGCCGTTGACCATCGTCATGACGATGCCCTGCAGCTTGACGTTGATGCGCGTGTTGCCCTTGTCGAGGAGGACGAAGCTGGAGGCGATGCCCTTCTCCTGCAGGCGATGGATGAGGTACTCCCCCGTGAAGCCGGCGGCTATGCCGAGCACGACGTTCGAGACGCCGAGCTCGTTCAGGAGGGTCGAGATGTTGATGCCGTTGCCGCCGATGTGGATCTCCTCGCTCGAGGAGCGGTTGGTAAAGCCCATGTCGAGCGTCAGCGGGTGCATGACGTAGTCGATTGCGGGGTTGAGTGTCACGGTGTAGATCAACGGGTGCTCCTTTCGACCGTGCCCGGACCAGGGCCTGCCCTCGCGCGCTAGTCCGCGAGCCTCTCGTTGATGGCGTCCGCGATGGCCTCCGCGTCGTCGCTCCCGAGGATCGTGGAGCAGAAGTCCGGCTGCATGAGCATGGATGCGATCTTGGCGAGGACGGCCAGGTGCACGCCACCCTGTGGGTCGGTGGGGGTGAAGATGGCGATGGCCGCCTTGATCGGCTCGCCGTCCATGGACTTCCAGTCGACCTCGCCGGAGAACTTCACGACCATGACGCTCGTGCGCTCGATGGCTGCAGACTTGGCATGAGGCAGGGCGAACCCGCCGACCATGCCCGTGGAGCCCTGGGCCTCGCGCTCGCGGAAGGAGGCGAGCACGGCCTCGCGGTCGCTCGCGACGCCCAGCTCCACCGCCTTGTCGGAGAGGAACTCGAGCACCGCGTCCACGGTCTTGGAGGGGTTGTCGAAGAAGACGTCTTCCTTGCTTACCAGATCTGCCATATCAAAGCTCCCATCTCATCCGTCCGGATAGCTTCACCACGCCAAATCAAGCCACGGCGCTGCAGGACCGCGTTACCTCTACCTGATTATAAAGACCTAAAGAGGATTTTCTCGCACCTCTTCTCACCCAGCCCCTATTTTTCCGAACCCCATAAATCCGCGCGACTTGACCTCGAATGGGGGACATGTGGCCTGGCGCCGCGGCGGGCTCCATACGGGCCCGGCTGGGCTGGTGCGGCCCCGACCGCTCGCGCCGGCCTAGCGGGTGGCGCGGCTGCGCTCGATCCAGACGAGGGCCGCCACGGACATCACGAGCGACAGGGCGAGGGGGAAGGCCCAGGAGGAGTCGAGGGGCAGCGGCGTGTTCATGCCGTAGAAGCCGTACACCATGGTGGGCACGCTCAGCACCAGCGTGATCACCGCGAGCACGCGCATCGTGTCGTTGAGGTTGTTGTTGATGAGCGAGCCGATCGTGTCCATGGTCTCGTTGATGACGCTGCTGTAGATGTCGCACATCTCCATGGCCTGCCTGACCTCGATGCCCACGTCGTCGAGGAGCGCCCTGTCCTCTGGCCTGAGCGCGACCACGCGCCCGTAGCCGATCCTGGCAATCGTGGTGTCGAGCGCCTTCAGGGAGGTGGAGAAGTACACGAGCGACTTCTCGAACCCGAGCATCTTCATGAGGTCGGAGTTGCGCATCGTGTGGCGCAGGGTGCGCTCGTTCTCGCGGAACTGACGGTTGATGGAGCGCAGGTCCACGAGGTAGTGCTGCGATATATCGAGCAGCAGCTGCAGAAGCATTCTGGCGTGGTGCGAGGTGTCCATCTCGCTCAGGCGCCCCTCGCGCGCCGCCCTGATCGTGCTATTCTGCCTGAGCGCGACCGTCACGACGACGTCCTCGTCCTCGAGGAAGAGCACCGAGAGCGGGTGCGTGTCGAACTGCACGATTGAGGGGTCGACGACCTCGTCGCCCTCCTCGATGGCGGGGCAGTCCACGATCACGAGCGTCTGGCCGGTGGTGGCGTCGTAGTCGACGTGCGAGGTCTCCTCGTCGTCGAACGCCGAGTCGACGAACTCCTCGACCACGCCCAGCTCGTCGATGAGCCAGTTGCGGTCGTCGCCGGTCGGCTCCGTGACGCTCACCCAGCAGCCCGCCGAGATCTCGTCGACCTTGGTGGTGTAGGCGATGAGGCCGCCGTCCTTGCAGCGCTTCGAGCGCGTCTTGTAGAAGTCAATCACAGGAGCCCCTATCGTCGACAGGCCACAAGGTTATCCCACTTCGAGCATCCGCCTCGCCCGCGCGACCGCGCGCGCCGGGTAGCCGGGCTCGTCCTCGTCCGCGCAGTCGACGACGCGCGCGAACCCCGCCGCCGCGGGGGCGCCCTCCCCCGCCGCCGGGGCCTCCGCCGGCGCGGCGAGCTCGACGCCGAGGCGCTCGAGCCAGGCGAGGTAGGGCCCGCACGCCTCCTCGGGCAGCGCGGGGACGGGGTCCGAGAAGAGCGTCACCGCCTCGCCCCGCCGCGCGAGCCAGATCGCGCAGGCGAGAGCGCAGAGCCCTCCCCCGACGACCGCGACGCGCGCGCGGATGCCGGCCCCCGCGGCCTCGGCCCCGTCCGCAGAGGCGTCTGCGGCGCGCTCGGCGTCCGCCTCGAGCCACAGAAGCGCCACCGCGCGCTCCACCTCCGAGAAGCGCACCGGCTCGGAGCGGCGGCGCCGGCCCCGGATGCAGTGCCGCTCGCACTGGGTGGAGGTGTCGCAGGAGAGGGCGCAGGCGAGCGCGAGGGGGTTCGCCTCCATGAGGAGGTCGCCCGCCTCGAGCTCCCTCCCGCTCCTGAAGAGCTCGATGACCTCCGGGATCGGCGTCGCCACCGGGCAGTTGTCCTTGCAGGTGGGCTTGCCGCAGCCGAGGCAGCGCTCCGCCTCGTCGCGCACGCGCCCGAGCTCTTCCTCGTCCATGCGTCCCCCCGTCATCCGCCGCGCCGACCGACCGGGTGGCCCCGGGGCGGCGGTCCTTCTCACATGCTCGCGCCCCACGGGCGCCTGCCCCATGATATCCGCCCCAGGGGCGGAGGCGCTCGGGACTCCGCCCATGGAGTGGTAACCTCTTGCCTCGTATGAATCGACCTCTTTCCTTAGGAGGGAAACCACATGGCCAACAGCAAGGCAACCGCGCCGGGAGCGCTCTGCGCCGACTGGGCCCGCGAGCAGAGCGAGTCCTTCTCCAAGGACCGCACCAACCGCGTCGCGCGCAACGCCGTGACCGCGGACGGGATCATGGCCGCGGCGCGCGACATCTCCAAGATGCGCACCTACCACGACACCTACGGCATCTCCCGCCCCAAGACCGGCGACGTCACCAACCAGCGCCAGAGCGGGCGCTGCTGGATGTTCGCCACCTTCAACGTCGTGAGGGCGAAGACGATGAGGCTGCTCGACGTGGACAGCTTCGAGTTCTCCCAGTCCTTCGGCATGTTCTACGACAAGCTCGAGAAGACCAACTCCTTCTTCGAGAACGTGATTGAGACGGCCGACGAGCCCATCGAGGGGCGCGAGGTCTCGACGATCCTCGACAACGGCATCGAGGACGGCGGCTACGTGCCCTTCGCGTTGAACATCATCCAGAAGTACGGCCTCGTCCCCAAGGACGCCATGCCCGAGACGGCCTGCTCCAAGAACTCCGCCGAGATGAACCAGCAGCTCGACCGCCTCGCTCGCAAGGGCGCCCTGGCGCTGCGCCGCGCCCACGCCGACGGGGCCACCGACGACGAGCTGCGCGCCCTCAAGTCCAGCCTCATGGCCGACGCGCACCGCCTGCTCTCCGTCTGCCTCGGCGAGCCCCCCACCACCTTCGACCTCAAGGTGAAGGTCGGCAAGGACGCCAAGGTGGACCCGGCCAAGCTCTCCGCCGTCGAGCCCCAGGAGCCCACGGCGGATGACAAGGGCGAGAAGGGCGAGAAGTCCGACAAGGACGAGAAGTCCCTCATCCTGCGCGACGAGGGCATCACGCCCCTCGAGTTCGTCGAGCGCTACGTGGGGGTCGACCCCACCGACTGGGTGGACCTCATCTCCTGCCCGCTGCCCGAGTACCCCTACGGCCACGCCTACCACCTGCGCCGCGTCGACTCCATCGTCGGCGGCCAGCCGCTGCGCTCCCTCAACTGCGAGATGGACGTGCTCGAGGACGCGGCGATCCGCTCGCTCAGGGCGGGCGTGCCCGTGGCCATGGCCTGCGACGTCATGAAGGAGTTCCCGCGCCACATCGATGACTACAAGTACGTGCTCGCGACCGACACCATGGACTTCGACAGCCTCTTCGGCTGCGAGCTCGAGATGGGTCGCGAGGACCTCGTCCGCATCCGCGAGACGTACCTCTCGCACGAGATGACCTTCCAGGGCGTCGAGCTCGGCGCCGACGGCCGCCCCGTCGCGTGGAGGATCGAGAACTCCTGGGGCAAGGACGCCGGCAAGGACGGCTACCTCATCATGAGCGCCGACTGGTTCCGCACCTACGGCGGCAACGTGACCGTGCGTCGCGAGTTCGTCGACGAGGCCACGCTCGAGCTGTGGGACACCGTCCCCTCCGAGGACGTGGAGCCCTGGTCCTCCATCGCCTGCAGTCTGGCCCCGAAGGACTAGCGGCCACCCGCAGGCCTCGCGCAGAAGGGGGCGAGATGAACCTCAAGCAGCTGGAGTACTTCGTGGCCATCGCGGAGGAGCACCAGATCACCGCCGCCGCACGGAGGCTCCACATCTCGCAGCCGCCGCTCTCCTACGAGCTCTCGCAGCTCGAGCGCGAGCTGGGCGTCCTCCTCGTGACGCGCGAGGCCCGCGGCGTGTCCCTGACCGACGCCGGGCGCGTCCTGTACAAGCGCGCCCGGAGCATCCTCTCGCTGACGAGCGCGGCGGCGGCGGAGGTCGCCAACGTCGGCAGGGGCCTCGCCGGGACCCTCTCCATCGGCATGACCTCGTCCTCGGGCGCGATGTCGCCCGGCGAGGCCATGCGCGGCCTCGCGGCGGGCCACCCGGACGTCTCCTACGAGGTCCACGAGGGCAACACGTACGAAGTGCTCGAGATGCTCGAGCAGGGCATCGTGGAGCTCGGCTTCGTGAGGACGCCCTTCCCCACCACGGGGCTCGTCTGCCGCTACTTCGCGCCAGAGCCGCTCGTCTGCGTCATGGGACCCGACGACGCCGTGGGCGGGGACGGCACCTGCTCCGTCGAGGACCTCGCCGGCGTGCCCCTCATCATCTACCGGAGGTTCGAGGCGCTCATACGGAAGGCGTTCGAGGACCGCTCGGTCCCCCTCGGCGTCGTCTGCCTCAACGACGACGCCCGCACGACCATCAGCTGGGCGCGCGCGGGCATGGGCGTGGGCATCGCCCCCGTGAGCGCAACGCGCCTCCTCACCATGCCGGACCAGGTAGTGAAGACCCTGGACTGCGCCGAGCTCGCCACCCGCCAGGCCGTCATCTGGCGCATGGGGCGGGCGCTCTCGCCGCTCGCGGAGCGCCTCGTCGCCCGCCTCGAGGAGACGTACGGAGACGAGCTCGTGCCGGAGGCCTGATCCGGCTACCGGGAGGCTACGCCTGGAGGCTCCCGGCCCTCCTCAGGCGAGGGCCCTGGCGGGTGCCCTTCTCGAGGCCGGCACCCTCGGACCCGTCGTTCAGGACGCGGCCGGGCTCGCGGCCCGTGCCGGCGATGAGGGGCACGCTCACGAGCGAGAGTACGACGACTGCGAGAGCGACGAGAGACTGTGCATCAAGTCCTGCGAACATCGTGACCCCTTCCCTCCAATGTCGGGCGCCTCGACCTTCCGCAGGGCGTCCTTTGGTCTGCTTCTATTATAACACGTACCCCGATTCCTTCACACCAATCGGAGGAATTTACGTCCAGCTCTTTCGTGCGGTGGACGGTGGGCTGCGGCTCGCCTGCGGCCAGACTCCGGGGCACCTGCCGCACGACCGACGTGTTCCCCACTTTTACCTGGTATGTTGTTCACGTCGGTCACATTCTCCAGGCGTTATCGCGCGCAGCCGCCGAGGTCCTTCTCCATGGAACTCTTATAACACCAGAGTCGAAGGGCGACCCCGCGCACGCGCACGCGCGGGGGGGGGCAAAAGGCGACCTACTGGATGCCGGGGATGTGCGGGATCGTGTCGAGCCCGCGCTGGAGCTCCTCGTCCGTCGGCTCGTGGTCCTCGAGCTCGCCCTTGTTGTACTTGTCGTAGGCGACCATGTCGAAGTAGCCGGTGCCCGTGAGGCCGAAGAGGATGGTCTTGGCCTCGCCGGTCTCGCGGCACCTCTCCGCCTCGCGGATCGCCTGCAGGATCGCGTGCGAGCTCTCCGGGGCGGGAAGGATCGTCTCGAGCTTGGCGAACTTCTCGGCCGCGCCGAAGACGTCGGTCTGCTTGACCGCGACCGCCTCCATGTAGCCGTCGTGGTAGAGCTTCGACACGATTGGACTCATGCCGTGGTAGCGCAGGCCGCCGGCGTGGTCGGGGCTGGGGATGAAGCCGTTGCCGAGGGTGTACATCTTGCAGAGCGGACAGGTCTGGCCCGTGTCGGCGAAGTCGTAGGCGTAGACGCCGCGGGTGAGCGAGGGGCAGCTCGCGGGCTCGACGCCGACGAAGCGCGTGTCGGGGTGGGTGCCCAGGATCTTGTCGCGCATGAAGGGGGCAATGAGACCGCCGAAATTGGAGCCGCCGCCGCAGCAGCCGATCACGACGTCGGGGTACTCGCCCAGCTCCCGCATCGCCTCGTAGGACTCCAGCCCGATGACCGACTGGTGCAGCACGACCTGGTTGAGGACGCTCCCAAGCTGATAGCGGCCCTTGTTGCCGGGGACGTTGAGCGCGCGCTCGACGGCCTCGGAGATGGCGGTGCCGAGCGAGCCCGTGCACCCGGGATCGGCGCCCAGGATCTTCCGGCCAGCCTCGGTGGTGTCGGAGGGGGACGGAGTGATGGAGGCGCCGAAGGTCTGCATCACGCTTCGGCGGAAGGGCTTCTGTTCGAATGAGCACTTGACCATGAAGACGTCCAGGTCGAGGCCGAAGTGAGCCGCGGCCTCGGAGAGGGCCGTGCCCCACTGGCCGGCGCCCGTCTCGGTCGTGATGTTGGTGATGCCCTCCGCGTAGGCGTAGTAGGCCTGCGCGAGCGCCGAGTTCAGCTTGTGCGAACCCGAGGTGTTGTTCCCCTCGAACTTGTAGTAGATCCTCGCCGGCGTGTCGAGCGCGCGCTCGAGGTTGTAGGCGCGGCACAGCGGGCTCGGACGGTAGACCTTGTACATCTCGAGCACCGGCTCGGGGATGTCGAAGAAGGGGGTGTCGTCGTCGAGCTCCTGCTCGCAAAGGGCGCGCGCGAAGACGGGGGCGATGTCGTCCACGGTCGCGACCCTGCCGTCAGGCAGGCGCATGGGCTCGGGCTTCTCGGGCATGTCGGCACGCAGGTTGTACCAGGCCGTGGGAATCTGGTCCTCGCGGAGGTAGGTGCGATAGGGGTCGTCGTGCTTCCTGGCGTCGGTCGTCTGGTCGATCATCCTCTTGCCTCTCTACTCGCTAACGTGCCGTCAAGGTCCTCGCCGCCTGGCGCCTCCCGCGCACACGAAAAGGGCCCCCGGAACTTGTCCGAGGGCCCTTGTGTAAGCGTCATGCGCGGGTGGCCGTCGTCAGTCCGGAAGGGAGTCAGTCCTTGTCCACCACCACGCGCCGGCGCACGCACGGGCGCCGAGTGCGATGTAGGAGGTCTTGGGGGACATCTTCTCTTCCCTTCCTGTGGGCGACGTTAAGGGAGAGACTAGCAGGCTCTTGTTACGTCGGCGTTACTTCTCGCGGGGATTTCGGGCGCCGGCGCCGAGGCTCGCGACCGAAAGCGAGACCCCCGTCCGCAGCGTCCGGACGGGGGTCGTGTCCTCTGGTGCTCCCTGCGCGGTTCGAACGCGCGACCTTGGGATTAGAAGTCCCCTGCTCTATCCAGCTGGGCTAAGGGAGCAGAACGTGGTGCAGTCACCCATTCTAGCGCAAGCCCTGCCGCGATCCGCGCGGGGCGCGCGAATCCTCCGACCGCGCGTCCGCCGCGGCCGACCCAGCCGTGGCCGGCCGGCCCATGCCCCGGGCGAGCGCCTCGTACACGGAGATGACCGTCTTGGAGTCCTCGACCAGGCCGGCGCGGATCGCCGCCATCACGTCCTCGAGAGGCAGCCAGACGACGTCGACGAACTCGCCCTCGTCGGGCGAGGCTTCGTGGCGGTGCAGGCCGTGCGCCATGAAGATGCGCGTCTTCTCGTCGTTGAAGCCGGGCGCACCCGCGCTCACCGCGATGCGCTCGAGGCTCTCCGCCACGAGGCCCGTCTCCTCCTCCAGCTCGCGGGCGGCGCAGACGGCGGGATCCTCGCCCGCCTCGAGCTTGCCCGCGGGTATCTCGAGCGTCATCCTGCCCAGGGCGACGCGGTACTGCCGCACCAGGCAGATCCTCCCGTCGCGTACGGCGCACACGCCCGCCCCGCCGTGGTGGAGAAGGACGTCCCGCCGGGCGTGCGAGCCGTCGGGGCAGACGACGTCGAGCCGCTGCACCTCAAAGATGAGGCCCTTCCAGGCCACCTCCCTCGAGGCCACCCGCTCGACGAGCCTGTCATCGGGCCGCAGGAGCTCCTCGACGCGCTCCGTCGAGCCGACGCCGAGGCCGTCCGACCGTTCACTCCCCACGCTCTCGTCCATCGACGCCTCCCTGCAATCCCGGCCGCCCGGGGCGCTGCGCCCTCCGGGGCGCCGCGCCCGGACCAACGCTGCGCCCGAGCTAGCGCGTGCCTAGTACGTGCCGCCCCCGATGAAGCTGTACACCGAGGCGATGCAGACCGTGCGACCGGGGCTCGGCGCGTGGATCATCTGGCCGTTCCCGATGTAGATGCCCACGTGGCCCGAGGACGGGAAGACGAGGTCGCCCACGGAGAGCTCGCTCATCGAGGTCTTCCAGTCGCCCGTGGCCTGAAGCGAGCCGATCATGTCATAGGTGGTGCGGCCGCGCTTGTAGCCGTAGGAGTAGCAGACGAGGCCGGAGCAGTCGACGCCGCTCGCGCTCGTGCCGCCCCAGACGTAGGGCACGCCGATCATGGAGTAGGCGGTGGAGAGGCCGCCGCCGGAGGCTCCGCCCGTGGAGCTGGACCCCGTGGAGGAGCCGCCCCCGGACGCGGGCTTGTCGGAGCCGCCCCCGGACGCGGGCTTGTCGGAGCCGCCCCCGTTCGAGCCGCCCTCGGGCGCGCGGTTGTCGGAGCCGCCGTTGGAGCTGGGGCTTTCGGGGTCCCCGGCGGCGTCGTCGGAGCCGCCGCCCGAGACGGTCTCGGAGGCCGAATCGGAGCCGCCCGCAGAGCCGCCCGAGGGCTGCGAGCCGCCGTCGCCCGCCTGGGCCCCGGCGTCGCCAGATGCGGCGGTGGAGCCGGTCGCGCCGGACGCTCCGGTCGACGCCTGCACCGTGCTCACCGCGTTTGCGAGGTCGTCGCTCACGACGCCCCTAGAGTCCACCTGGCCTCCCGACGCCGCCGCCTCGGCGGCGAGCTGCGCCTGGACCTCGGCGCTGAGGCTCTGGTAGTAGCTCGTGGCCTCGCCCAGCTTCTGCTGGTAGGCGTCGACCTCCTGCTGGGCGGAGTCCATGGCGTCCTGCTGCTTGGCCTGCTCGACCTTGAGCTCGGCCATCTTGTCGTTGAGCTCGCGCGAGAGGTCGTTGACCACCTGGATCTGCGACGCGTAGGCGCTGTTCACCTTGTCGGCGTAGTAGAGGTTGTCGACGAGCTCCTCCGGGCTCGACGAGCCCATGACGAGCTCGAGGAGCGTGCGCGTCGTGTTGCCCTTGTAGTTCGTGCGCATGGTGCCGCCCAGCTGCGAGCGAGCCTGGTCGAGCCTGACCTGGGTGTCGTCGATGTCGTGCTGCGTCTGGTCGATCGAGGCCTGCGTCGCCTCGTAGTCGTCGGCAGCCTGGGAGAGCGTGGACTGGCTGCTCTTGAGCGCAGAGCCCAGCGACTCCATGTTCGTCCGCGCCTCGTCGAGGCTCGGCGCGGCGAGTGCGGTGACGGGCGCCAGGCCGAGGCCGAGGCCTGCGACCGCGGCGGCCGTCGCCACCGTAGCTATCCTTCTTCTCAGCAATGAACCATCCTCCCGGATACGGCTTTCGCGAATCGTGCGAGGACCTTCGTCAATGTTGCGTAAAGGTCTAAGACGGGTTCGGGCGCCTTCGTGCGGCGTGGGAGGGCGGGCGACGCCGCCGGAGCCCCCGCGCACGAACGAACGTGCCTCCGAGCGCCCGTCCTTATCACTTTCCCATAACGGGGGACGCGGCATCGCAAACTACAGAGGTTCTCCTCGTTCCCAAAGCCCCTTGAAAGCGGGCGGCCTCAGAGGGAGGCCTCCTCGGAGGGAGCGGGCCTTTGTGGCCCGATAGGAAAGGGCGACGAAAAAGCCCCCGGCGCAAGCGTCCGGGGGCTGTACCTGCTGGTGCGTCGTGAGGGGGTCGAACCCTCGACCTTGGGATTAAGAGTCCCCTGCTCTACCAACTGAGCTAACGACGCGTATTCAGTTAAAACGCACCTCTCGGTGCGCGGGAGAAAACGATGGTGGGTCGTGAGGGGGTCGAACCCTCGACCTTGGGATTAAGAGTCCCCTGCTCTACCAACTGAGCTAACGACCCATCTGCTTGATGGAATGAATGGGGTGGGTAGAGGGGCTCGAACCCTCGACCTACGGAGCCACGGTCCGTCGCTCTGCCAACTGAGCTACACCCACCATCTGTATTCCGTCAGGCGGCTTGATTATTATGCACAACGCCCCCAGCGAATGCAAGCGACTTCCCGAATTTTTTCTCGCGCCTCCACGCGGGAGCCTTGCACGCCCTTCGCACGCGGCGGGCACCCTGCTTTACCGTAGTAAAGTTTTTACATACAGACGCTTGACGTAGGCCCGCCGTCAGGTGATGCTCTTTAGCGTAGTAAAGCGCTCTAGCCGAAGGCGCCCACGCCGCCCCCGGCCCCGAGAGGAGACCATATGAAGTACCCGAGCAACCTCACCCGCCGCGGCTTCGTCGGCGCCGGCGCCGCGCTCTCCGCGACCGCCCTCCTCGGCCTCACCGCCTGCGGCGGCTCCGCGTCCCAGTCCTCCTCCGCCCCCGCAGGCGGCGGCTCCTTCGACGGAAAGTTCGTCGTCGGCTTCGACCAGGAGTTCCCGCCCTACGGCTACGTCGACGACTCCGGCAACTACGCCGGCTTTGACCTCGACCTCGCCCAGGCCGTCTGCGAGAAGGAGGGCTGGACCTACACGCCCAACCCCATCTCGTGGGACGCCAAGGACGCCCTGCTCAACAGCGGCCAGATCACCTGCATCTGGAACGGCTTCACGGTCGAGGGCCGCGAGGACGACTACACCTTCACCGCCCCCTACATGGAGAACCGCCAGGTCATCGTCGTGCGCTCCGGCTCCGGCATCTCGAGCCTGGCCGACCTCGCCGGCAAGAACGTGATCACCCAGGCCGACTCCGCCGCCCTCGACCTCCTCTCCGCGGACGGCGCCCAGGCCGACCTCGGCGCGACCTTCGCGCAACTCCAGACCATCGACAACTACAACACCGCCTTCATGATGCTCGAGAGCGGCTCCGTCGACGCCGTCGCGATCGACTACCCCGTCGCCGTCTACAACATCGGCGACCGCCTCAACGAGTTCACGATCCTGGACGAGGCGCTCAACTCCGAGCACTTCGCCGTCGGCTTCGCCAAGACCGACCAGGGCCAGACGCTCGCAGACACGGTCGAGAAGGACCTCAAGGAGCTCGACGCCGAGGGCAAGGTCAAGGAGCTCTGCGAGAAGTACGCCGACCAGGGCGTCTCCTACGACCTGTGGGTGCTCCCGAAGGCGGACGCGTAAGGGACCCGGACATCGATCGAGCGGGCAGGCGCGCCTCGTGCGTGCCTGCCCCTTTTGGGGTGACACATGCAACTCTCCACCATGACGGGCATGCTGGTCCAAGGCTACGGCGTGTCCCTCCAGATCTTCTTCGTTACCCTCGTCTGCGCGAGCCTGCTCGGCATCCCCGTCGCGCTCGGCAGGCTCTCGCGCGTGAGGCCGCTCTCCGCCGTCGTGGGCCTCTACATCTCGCTCATGCGCGGCACGCCCCTCATGCTCCAGATGTTCGCCGTCTTCTTCGCGCCCTACTACGTCTTCGGCATCCAGACGGACTCGAGCTTCATGTTCACGGCCTGCCTCATCGCCTTCGTGGTCAACTACGCCGCCTACTTCGCCGAGATCTACCGCTCCGGCATCCAGAGCATCCCCAAGGGCCAGTACGAGGCGGCCCAGGTCCTGGGCTACTCCAGCGGGCAGACCTTCCGTCGCATCGTGCTGCCGCAGGTCGTCAAGCGCATCCTGCCCGCCATGGGCAACGAGATCGTCACCCTCGTGAAGGACACCTCGCTCGCCTTCTCCATCGGCGTCGCCGAGATGTTCACGACCGCGCGCGCCCTCGTCGCGAGCCAGCGCTCCATGATGCCGTTCGCCATCGCAGCGCTCATCTACTGGGTGACCTGCCTCGTGATCGAGTTCCTTCTCCGCCGCGCCGAGAGGAAGCTGAGCTACTACCATGACTAACGAGAAGAACGACGCACGGACCGCGACGGATGCCGCCGCGAGCAGGCAGGCCGCCGCGAGCGGGCGGCCCGCCGCCGTCACGGTGCGCGGTGCACGCAAGGCCTTCGGCTCCAAGGAGGTCCTGCGCGACGTCTCGCTCACCATCCACGAGGGCGAGATCCTCTCCCTCATCGGCCCCTCGGGCGCCGGCAAGTCCACCATGCTGCGCTGCATGACGCTGCTGGACCGCTTCGACTCGGCCGACTTCTCCTACGGCGACCTCGAGGTTTGCACGCCCGAGAGGGGCTACCTCCCCCAGGCGGTGCGCGAGGCGCGCATGCGCTTCGGCATCGTCTTCCAGAACTACAACCTGTTCCCGCACATGACGGTCCTCCAGAACGTGACGGACGCCCCCGTCGTGGTACAGCGGCGCGACAAGGCAGAGGTGGAGGAGCAGGCCCGCGCCCTTCTCGCCCGCCTCGGCCTCACCGAGCATGCCGACAAGGTCCCCGACCAGCTCTCCGGCGGGCAGCAGCAGCGCGTCGCCATCGCGCGCGCCCTGTGCATGAACCCGCGCGTCATCTACTTCGACGAGGCGACCTCGGCCCTCGACCCCAAGCTGACGGCCGACATGCAGCAGCTCATGCGCGAGCTTGCCGACGAGGGCATGGCTATCGGCATCGTGACGCACGAGATGGGCTTCGCCCGCTCCGTGTCCGACCGCGTCTGCTTCCTCTTCGACGGGCAGATCGCCGAGGAGGGCACGCCGGAGGAGGTCATCGAGCACCCGGTGGACGAGCGAACCAGAAGCTTCCTGAGCCGCGCGGAGGACTAGGGCTCACGGCACAGGCGGAGCCCCGCGGCGCGTCTGGCGCCTGGCGCCGCGGCGCGTCTGACCCCGCGGCGCGTCTGGTGCCTGCTGCCACCCCCTGACGACGCGACCAGGCACCGTAGGGGCCTGCGATGCAGTCCTGGGGACAGCCCTGTGCATCTTCGCCACTTAGGGACGGGTCGTGGGCGCTTCAGGTGCCTCCAGGCACCGGTCCAAGGCGCTACCCAGGCTGTGGCGCATCCAAATCCTGGGCAAACGCGATGACGGGTCGGCAGGGAGCAAAGTTAGCCCCTGCCGACCCGTCCATAACCCGGCCTATTGCACCGATCGCGCGTGGAAATCTCGACGACCCCGTCGAGCGCAGCGCACCCTTTGCGTCGCCCACCACGACAGCGCTCACGGCGCCGCGCCAGCAGCCCCAGCCCTGTGCATCTTCGCCACTTAGGGACGGGTCGTGGGCGCTTCAGGTGCCTCCAGGCACCGGTCCAAGGCGCCAGGCGCATCCAAATCCTGGGCAAACGCGATGACGGGTCGGCAGGGAGCAAAGTTAGCCCCTGCCGACCCGTCCATAACCCGGCCTATTGCACCGATCGCGCGTGGAAATCACGACGACCCGTCGAGCGCAGCGCACGCAGCGGCGCGTCCCCGGCTAGACCAGGTACTCGGCAATCTGCACGGCGTTGGTGGCAGCACCCTTCCTGATCTGGTCGCCGCAGCACCAGAACGTGAGCGAGCTCACTCCGTCGGGCGCGGAGAGGTCGCGACGGACGCGGCCGACGTACACGAGGTCCTGGTCGCTCGTCTCGAGCGGCATGGGGTAGCGCAGGTTTGCTGGGTCGTCCACGACCTTGACGCCAGGGGCGGCCGCAAGGGCGGTCCGCGCCTCGTCGGGCGTGATCGGACGCTCGAACTCGACGGTGATGGACTCGGAGTGCGAGCGCATGACCGGGACGCGCACGCAGGTGCAGTTCACGCGCAGATCCGGAAGGTGCATGATCTTGCGACCCTCGTTCTGCATCTTTAGCTCCTCGGAGGTGTAGGCCTCCTCCTTGAAGCCACCGATCTGCGGGATGAGGTTGGCAGCGAGCTGGTAGGCGAAGGGCGCGGTGTCGCCCATCTCGCCGCCATTGGCGACGACGCCCATCTCGCGCTCGAGCTCGCGCAGGCCCGGCATGCCCGCGCCGGAGGCGGCCTGGTAGGTGGAGACGATCAGGCGACGCACACCAGCGACCTCGTGCAGGGGCCAGGTGGGGACCAGGCCGATGATGGTCGCGCAGTTGGGGTTCGCGATGATGTTCTTGGGGTGATCGGCGATGTCGCCGGCGTTGATCTCGGGGATCACGAGCGGCACCTCGGGGTCGAGCCTGAAAGCGTGCGAGTTGTCGACGACGACGGCGCCACGCGCGGCAGCCTCGGGGAGAAGGACCTTGGCGACGTCGTCGCCTGCGGCACCCAGGACGATGTCGACGCCCTCGAAGGCCTCGGGCGCCGCCTCGACGACGGGCACCTCCTCGCCGCGGAAGGTCACGGTCCTGCCGAGGGAGTGGGCGCTCGCGAGGGGGACGAGCTTGCCTACGGGGAAGTCGCGTTCCTCGAGGCAGCGCAGCATCTGGGTGCCCACGACCCCCGTGGCGCCCAGGATGGCAACGGTCTTATCGCTCATATGAAAGCCTCTCCGGCCCGGCGCCTGGCCGGGCCTCTCCAATCGGGCCTGTGGCCCTGGCCTGTCTCCTTGGGGTTCGCTTGCAGTCCGCGTACGGCCAGCGCACCGCCCGCGTGTAACCTGCTCGCTAGTTGATCTGGCGCCCGTCGCTCTCGACCTCGGCGGAGCCGAAGGTGTCGTAGATGACCTTGATGGCGCGCTCGAAGTCCGCGTTGTTGACGCCCAGGATGATGCTGATCTCCTGCGAGGACTGGGTGATCATGCGAATGTTGATGCCCGCTTTGCCGAGCGCCCCGAAGATCATGCCCGAGGTGCCGGCGCGCCTGCTCATGTTGCGACCGACGACCGAGATGAGCGCGAGCCCGTCGACCACCTTCACCACGTCCGGGCCGATCTCGTGCTGGATGTCCGCGACGATCGAGTAGATCGTGTCCTTGACGTCGTTGCCGTTGACCACGATCGCGAAGGAGTCGACGCCCGTCGGGATGTGCTCGATGGAGACGCCGTAGCGCTCGAAGATGCTGAGCGCCTTGCGGACCGTGCCGACCTCGTTGGACATGTGGGCCTTCTGCACGTGGACGGCGAGGAAGTCCTTCTTGCCGGCGATGCCGGTGATGAGGTGCTCGCGGGCGTGCTCTCCGGCGTTCTCGCGGATGATCGTGCCCGAGTCGTCGGGCTGGTTGGTGTTCTTGATCTGGATGGGGATGTTGACCTCGCGGACCGGGAAGATCGCCTCCTCCTGCAGGACGGAGGCGCCCATGTAGGAGAGCTCGCGCATCTCCTCGAAGGTGATGCGGTGGATGCCACGGGGGTTCTCCACGATGTGCGGGTCGGCCGCAAGGAAGCCGGAGACGTCCGTCCAGTTCTCGTAGAGGCCGGCGTCGAGGCAGCGCGCGAGGATGGCGCCCGTGATGTCGCCGCCGCCGCGCTGGAAGAGCTTGATCGCGCCGTCGACCGTGGCACCGTAGAAGCCGGGGAGCAGGAAGGAGCCGTCGTTGCGCACGACCGCCTCGCGGATCTTGGTCTGGGTCCGCTGCATGTCGACCTTGCCGTCGTGGTGGAAGACCACCACGTCCGCCGCGTCGACGAACGGGATCCCCAGGTACTCGGCCATGAGCTGGCCCGTGAACCACTCGCCGCGCGACACGACGTACTCGGGCGAGTAGGTCTTGATGTTCTCGATGAAGCGCGCGAACTCGTCGGCCACGGGGAACTTGAGGCCGAGCTCGCGAGCGATGTCCATGAAGCGCTCCTCGATGGTGGCGAGCAGCGTCGTGCAGTCAACGTGGTACTCGATGTGGGCGTTCACCAAGAGGAGGAGGTCGGTGATCTTGTTGTCGCCCGGGCGCCTCCTGCCCGCCGCCGAGACCACCACGAACTTGCGCTCGGGGTCGGCCTCCACGATCTTCTTGACCTTCTTGAACTGCTCGGCGTCGCAGACGCTCGAGCCGCCGAACTTTGCGACCTTGATCACGTTACGCCTCCTTGGCGATTGCGGCCATGAACGCTGCGGGGTCCTTCTCGAGGACCTTCGAGAAGGTCTCGCGCGCCTCCACCGCAGTCAGGTGCTTGAGCATCCAGGCTCCCGAGGCGTACCACTCTGCGTCGCGCGGCGCGCCGACCGTCGTCCTATATACATAGTTGCTGGTGAGCAGCGAGGGGTCGTAGGCGAGCCCGCGCGTGAAGTCGTAGCACGGCACCCTGCCCGCCGCCGCGTCGAGCACGTCCTGGACCATCGCGTTGCCGGTGGGCAGGCTCCCCGCCCCCTGGCCGTAGAACTTGAGCGGACCCACCGTGGCGCCCTCGAGCGACACGAGGTTGAAGTTGGAGGGCACCGCGGCCTCCATGGACTCGCGCGGCACGGCAACCGGCTCGACCGCGACCGCGTAGCTGCCGTCGCGCTGCACGCCGCGCCCGAAGAGCTTCACCTGGAGCCCCTTGTTCTCGAACATCAGCATGTCGCGCTTCGTCAGCGTGCGGATGCCGGTGACCGGCAGGTCCTTGGTGCACGCCACGTCGAACGCCACGCTGGCCGAGATGATCGTCTTGTTGCGGACGTCCACGCCGTCGATGTCGGCCGAGGGGTCCCTCTCGGCGTAGCCCAGCTCCTGCGCCTTGCCGAGCGCGATGTCGAAGTCCAGGCCCTCCTTCGCCATCGAGTCGATGATGTAGTTGGTCGTACCGTTCATGATGCCCGAGAAGCTGCTTATCTCGTCGATGCGGCGGGCCTTCTCGATGGACGCGATCCAGGGGATGCCGCCTCCGACGGACGCCTCGATGAACAGGCCCACGCCGTTCTCGAGCGCGAGGGCCGCGAACTCGTCGAAGAACTCGGCGACCACGGCCTTGTTGGAGGTGACGACGGACTTGTGCGCCCTGAGCGCGCGGCAGATGAAGGTGTGCGCGGGCTCGAGGCCGCCCATGCACTCGACGACGACCTCGATGCTCGGGTCGTCCACGATCTCGTCGTAGTTGGGGGTCATGCGGGGCTGGGTGCAGTTCTTGGGGAGGTCGAGGATCTTCTCCACCTCGACTCCCCGAGCACGGCCCTCGACGATCGTGACGACGCCTCGCCCCACCGTGCCATACCCGAGAACGGCTATCTTCATCGTTCTCCAATCTTTCTAACGTGTGACGCAGCATCCCCGAGCCTGTCCCACGGCCCTGTCTTCGCCTATGATGCAAGAGCATGGCGCAAGTCCATCTAGCAGCGAGGAGTGCAGAGTGAGCACTTTTTACCACAGCACGAGAAGCGGCACCGATCCTGTAACAAGCAAGCAAGCAATCCTGAACGGGATCGCCCCCGACGGTGGGCTCTACGTCTCCGACGCCATCACCACGACCGCACTCGACCTCGAGGGCCTCGCCTCGGCCGGCTACCACGAGGTCGCCCGACGGGTGCTCGGCGCGCTCCTCCCCGACTTCACGGCCGGCGAGGTGGCCGCCTGCGTCGAGGCCGCCTATGGCGACAACTTCGACACCCCCGAGGTCACGCCCGTCACGCCCCTGGGCGCAGACTGGCTGCTCGAGCTCTACCACGGGCCCACCTGCGCCTTCAAGGACGTGGCGCTGCAGATGCTGCCACAGCTCATGAGCGTCGCGCGCAGGGGCGCCGGCGACGGCAGGAACGTGATGATCGTGACCGCGACCTCGGGTGACACCGGCAAGGCGGCGCTCGAGGGCTTCGCGGACGTAGAGGGCACGGGCGTCACCGTGTTCTACCCCGCCGGCAAGGTCTCCGACGTCCAGCGCCTCCAGATGGTCACCCAGCGCGGCTCCAACGTCGCCGTCTGCGGCATCCGCGGCAACTTCGACGACGCGCAGACCGAGGTCAAGCGCATCTTCGCCGACGAGGGCCTGCGCTCCCGGCTCGCCGCCAACGGCACGGTCCTCTCCAGCGCCAACTCGATCAACGTGGGCAGGCTCGTGCCCCAGGTCGCCTACTACCTCTACGCCTACGGCAGGCTCGCGGCCGCAGGCGCCATCGCGCCCGGCGACGCGGTCGACTTCTGCGTGCCCACGGGCAACTTCGGCGACGTCCTGGCGGGCTTCTACGCAAAGCTCCTGGGGCTGCCGGTCGGCAGGCTGATCGTGGCCTCCAACACCAACAACGTCCTGACGGACTTCATCACCACGGGCACCTACGACCGCAGACGCCCCTTCCACAAGACCATCTCCCCCTCCATGGACATCCTCGTCTCCAGCAACCTGGAGCGCCTGCTGTACTACCTGTCCGACGGCGACGTCGAGCTCGTGGCCTCCTACATGTCCGACCTGGCCGAGAAGGGCCTCTACACCGTCTCGCCCCAGCTCCTCGCCCGCCTGCAGGAGACCTTCGCGTGCGGCTGGGCCGACGACGAAGCGACGCGCGCCACCATCCGCTCCACCTGGGAGGGCGAGCACGTCCTCATCGACACGCACACCGCCGTCGCGAAGAGCGTGCTCGACGCACGCCCCAGCGAGGGCCGCGAGCGCGTCTGCCTCTCCACGGCGTCGCCCTACAAGTTCTCCTCCGACGTGCTCGCGGCCCTCGGGCGCGACACCTCCAACCTCGACGGCTTCACCTGCATGGACGAGCTCGCCCGCCTCACCGGCACCGTCGCCCCCAGGCAGCTCTCCAGCCTGCGCGACGCGCGCGAGCTCCACCTCGACGTCTGCGACCGCGACATGATGGGCTCCTTCGTGGAGTCCGCCTGCGCGCGCGTCTTCGCGTAGCGCATGGCGGCCCGGCAGACGTCGGCACAGGGCGCCCCGCTGGCGGATAAGGACGCGGGCGCGGCGCGGCCTCAGCCGCCTGCGCGGGTGTGCGTGCGGGTGCCGGCGACCTCGGCCAACGTGGGCGTGGGGTTCGACGTCCTCGGCGTCTCCCTCGACCTCTTCGCGTCCTTCTCCTTCTCGCCTGCCTCCGAGCTGCGGATACTCGGCTGCGACGAGCGCTTCCGCGGGTCGGACAACCTCGTGTGGACCTCCTACCTCACGGCCTGCCGCGAGCTCGGCGCGACTGCACGGCCGCTCGAGATCGTGATCGACTCCCCCATCCCCGCCTCCGGCGGCATGGGTTCGAGCTCGGCCTGCGTCGTGGCCGGCATCGTGGCCGCGCAGCTCCTCTCCGGCCACGGCTACGACGCCGACGAGGCGCTCGACGTCGCGACCCGGATCGAGGGCCACCCGGACAACGTCGCCCCGGCGATCAAGGGGGCGCTCGTGAGCTCGTTCGTCGACGAGGACGGCTCCGTCTGCGCCCTGCGCTGGAACGTGGCGCCCAACCTGCGCTTCGTCTGCATGGCTCCCCCCTACCGCGTGCTCACGAGCGAGGCGCGCAAGGTCGTGCCGCGGACCGTGCCCACCCAGACCGCAATCTGGCAGGTGGGCCGCTGCGTCGCCATGGTGCAGGCGCTCGAGCGCGGCGACGCGGCGCTGATATCGCGCTGCTGCCACGACCGCCTGCACGAACCCTACCGAGCGCAGCTGATCGCGGACTACGAGCGACTCCGAGCGACCTCCTACGCGGCCGGGGCCTGCGGCTTCGTCATCTCCGGCTCCGGCGCGACCATGCTCGCCATCGCCGACGGCGACGAGGTCGCGGACCACGTCGCCGCGGCCGCCACGGCTGCCGTGGAGGGGCTCTGGGTGCGCGTGCTCAGGGCGGACGACCGCGGCACGACGTACGAGGTCGCAGGTCCGGACGCGGGCGCTGCGGGGACCGGTGCCGCAGCCGGCGCGGGGACCGCGCCCGCGGGTGCCGCGGCCGGCGCGGCCCCACGATCTTCTCGGTAGAAAACAGCGAGGCGCGTGCTGGACACGCGCCTCTCGAGGAAGGACGACCATGGACATCGCCTGCCTGGACCTTGAGGGCGTTCTCGTGCCGGAGATCTGGATCGCGTTCGCCGACGCGACCGGCATAGACGAGCTGAGGCGCACCACGCGCGACGAGCCGGACTACGGCAAGCTCATGGACTTCCGCATGCGCGTGCTCGATGAGCACGGGCTTGGGATCCGCGAGATCCAGGACGTCATCGACACTATCGACCCGCTGCCCGGGGCAAGGGACTTCCTCGACCGGCTGTGCAGCGAGATGCAGGCGGTCATCATCTCCGACACCTTCGAGGAGTTCGCGCGGCCGCTGATGCGCAAGCTCGGCTGGCCGACGATCTTCTGCAACTCGCTCGAGGTCAGAGACGGCAGGGTGGCCGGGGTGAGGATGCGCTGCCCCGACTCGAAGCTGACCACGGTGCGCGCGCTGCAGTCCGCCGGCATGCAGACCATCGCGACCGGCGACTCCTACAACGACCTGGCGATGATCCGCGCCTCCAAGGCGGGCTTCCTCTTCCGCACGACCGAGCAGATCAGGCGGGACAACCCCGACCTGCCGGCGCTCGAGACCTACGACGAGCTGCTGCGCGCCTTCGAGGACGCGCACTAGCACCCTGCTACGCGGCTGGACGGAAAGCGAGATCGTCGATGCAGACACGCGAGACCTATGTCCCCTTCCGCGGCTACCGGACGTACTGCCGCGTGGTCGAGCCCGACCGCCCGCAGTCGACGGCGGCGGGCCTGCCCAAGCCGCCGTTGCTGCTGCTCCATGGCGGGCCCGGCTCCTCCCACAACTACCTGGAGCTTCTCGACCCGCTCGCCGACCGCGATGGACGCGCGCTCGTCATGTACGACCAGCTTGGATGTGGCCTCTCTTGGGACCCCTCGATGGCCGACCACCCCGAGCTGTGGCGCGCCAAGACCTGGCTCGAGGAGCTCGAGGGCGTCGTGCGCGCCCTCGACCTCGACCGCTTCCACCTGCTCGGGCAGTCGTGGGGCGGCATGCTGGCTATCGCCTACCTGTGCGAGCGCCGGCCGCGCGCCGTCGCGTCCGTGACGCTCTCCAGCACGACCGCGTCCGCACGGCTCTGGGGCGCCGAGGGGCACAGGCGCCTGCGCTACCTCAGCGAGGCCGAGCGGCGCTGCATCCTGGACGCGGAGGCGCGCGGCGACTTCTCCGGCAGGGACTTCGCGGCGGCGATCGAGCACTACATGGAGCTCTTCTGCATCGGCCCTCTCACCGAGGACGACCCGGAGTGCGTACGCCGTCCGCACGCGGGCGGGCGCGTGCCCTACGTCGTGGCATGGGGAGACAACGAGCTCATGCCAACCGGGACGCTCGCCGACTTCGACTACTCCGCCCGCCTGGGGGAGGTTCCCTGTCCGGCGCTCGTCATCTCGGGCGAGGAGGACCTCTGCACGCCGCTCATCGCCAAGCAGCTCGCAGACGGCATCCCTAACGCTCGCTGGGAGCTCTTCGCCGACTGCCGCCACATGTGCTACTACGACGACACCCCACGCTACCTCGCACTTCTCGAGGCATGGCTGAACGAGAAGGACTAGGGGGCAGCTGGCGGCCCCGGGCGTGGGCTCGGGCGTGCGGCGGCCCCTGGCGCGCGGCGACCCCGCGCTCACGAACATGGAAGCCTGGCACAGAACGCCCACACCAGCCGCGGTGACCAGGCCTTACGTGCGCCGGCTGCGAGCACGCTGCCACAAGGCCGCCAGAGGCTCACAAGGCACGGCGACGCATCCTCTGCTATGGTTCCCGCACCAGCACGCATCGGAGCCCAAGGGGGCGAGCGGATGGCCCGTGGCTACGGGAAGTCGCAGAGCGCATCGATCGAGGCTCACGCCCGGTCGGCGGAACGCCGCGGGAGATGCCTTCGCCCGGACGACCCCGCAGAGGCGGCCCTCCTCAGGCAGCGCGTCCGCGGCGGGACGTTCGTCTCGCCCCGGCGGGGCCTGTTCGCGCGCACGAGGTACTGGGAGTCGCTGACGCCCGCCGACAGGGTGCTCCACGTGATGAGGTCGGTGTCGGACTCGACCGGGAGCTGGGGCTTCCGGCAGGCGCCTGCGGCGATCGCGCACGGGCTCGAGGTTCCGCTCCTCGATGCCGACGTGCTGAACGTCAGGACCTCTCGCACGCGCCCCTCGGGCACGGGCGGCGTCTTGGTGCGGCAGGACCCCTCCCACCCGTTGGAGTTCGTGATGGCGAACGAGGCCAGGGTCACCACCATCGCCCGGACGCTCCTCGACTGCCTCTCCGAGCTGGACTTTCCCCGGGCGCTCTCCGTCGCGGACTCATATCTCCGTAGCCGTCAGGTCCAGCTGGACGACCTGAGAAGCGAGCTCCTCGCCCTGCACGTCCGCGGACGCGGCGAACGCGAGGCACTCGACAGGGCGCTCGGGGTCGCGAAGTGGGCCAACCCGCTGAGCGAGAACGGCGGGGAGTCGTACGCCCGGGCCACGATGCTCTCGCTGGGCTTCGCCGCCCCGCAGCTCCAGGCGACGTTTCCCGACCCCCTCAGGCCCGGGCACGTCTTTCGCGTCGACTTCTGCTGGGCCGCGGCAGACGGCGGACTCATTCTCGGTGAGCTCGATGGCCTCGAGAAGTACTACGAGCCCGAGATGACCGGAGGACGTCCGGTCGCCGAGGTCATGTCCAGAGAGCGCATCCGAGAGTCGAAGCTCAGCCTGCTCGGTGCGAAGGTCGTCCGGTTCACCTTCTCGGACGTGTTGCATACGGAAGGGTTTCGTACGCTCCTCAACTGCGCCGGAGTGCCGCGGCGTTGACGCGTGACGGGAGGGCCGATGGGAAGCCCCGAAATGCGGCTCCGGCCTTGGCCGCACAGGCCGCGTGTGGCCGCCTGGCGTCGTGGACCTCTATGCTGCGTTCCACAGTTCACCTCTGCGTGCCGGGCGTAAACTACGCAAATCGCTTTTTCCGAACATTTTTTCGATTTTTTGTCCGATAAACGCGATTTGCGCCCCCGGCAAATCGCGTTTATCGGACAATTTCTGCCGATTTTATTCAGTAAAAGCGATTTGCTCAATTCTTTTGCAATTTTGATTTTCGGTGCCCTCCCATTCTCGGGACGCGTACGGCGTGCACAGGGACTGCGGGAGGGACGGGCGGCCAGACGACCCCGAGTCCCGTCCGCGTCCAAATGCCGCGCATCGGGTCACGCTATCGAGGTTCACCGTACCGCGTCTTCGCGAAGTCCTCGCCACTCAGCGGCAGCTGGACGAGCCGGAAGCTCATCCCATGGCCGAGGCCTCCGCGGACGACGTCGGGGCTACCGCCCGCGCCAGCGACCCCACAGCTGTCCACGCCACCAGCGCCACCCGCGCCAGAGCCGCCGTCAGCGCCCGTGCCAGCGCCCGTGCCAGCACCTGCGGCAGCGCCGCCCGCAGCGGCGTCACGTTCCCCATCCGCCTCGCAGCCCACCACGACGCCGATCCCCGCGTTGGGCGTACGCACCGTCAGGCTCCTGAGCCTGCGTCCGAGCGGTCCCATGTCGCCCGCGAACTCGAGCAGCACGTACCTGAAGAGCGCACCGTGCGCGACCACCAGCACGGCATCGTCGTCCGCGCTCTCGGAGAGCATCCGCGAGAACGCGCGCCGGACGCGAGCGCGCACCTGCCGCCCGCTCTCGCCGCCGACGGACGAGAAGTCCTGTCGCACGAAGCAGCGGACGAAGCGGGGCGCGAAGTCGGCATACCTCTTGCCGTCGACTTCACCGAAGTCGAACTCTCGCAGGTCGTCGAGGGTACGGACCTCGAGTCGGCCCGTCTCCCCCATGCCGTCGACCAGCAGCCGGGCGGTCTCTTGCGCACGCCCCAGCGGCGAGCAGTAGCAGCGCGCGAAGCCGATCCCCGCAAGCGCGCGGGCGCTCTGCTCGATCACGGGAAGCGTCTCTGGCACAAGCGGCGAGTCGACGCGGCCTCCCTGGATGACGCCTTCGTCGTTGAACTCGGTCTTGCCGTGGCGGACGTAGTAGAACGTGACCGTCTTCATCCAGCCTCCCCGCCGTGACCCGCCGCTCGCAGGAGTCGCCCGGCACGCACGGGCGGCGCGCGGTGCGCTGGCCCCAGCGCAGCGGCCAAAGCCGTCCGGCGCCTACCCCGGCGCAGGCCCCGCCCCTCCTTCGATTCGTGGGATACTCTACACCCAGACGCCCTCGCGCACGAGCGGCCGTCGCGCACCGAGGAAGGAGACCCCATGGAAGTCCTACTCATCGAGTATCCCAGGTGCTCCACCTGCAAGAAGGCCAAGCGGTGGCTGGAGGACCACCACGTCGCCTTCCAGGACAGGAACATAGTGGAGAAGAACCCCAGCGCCGAGGAGCTCGCCGCATGGCACGCCGCATCCGGCCTGCCCATCCGCCGCTTCTTCAACACCTCGGGCAGGCTCTATCGCGAGAAGGGCGTCAAGCAGCGGCTCGACGACGGCATGAGCGACCAGGAGGCCTACGCGCTCCTCGCGACCGACGGCATGCTGGTGAAGCGCCCCTTGCTGCTCGTCGACGGCAAGCCCCTCACGCCGGGCTTCAAGGAGGACGCGTGGTCAGAGGCGCTCGGCGTCTAGCCGAAAGCACATCGTAGGAAACCCAATCCCAGGAGGCATCATGGCACAGGAAACCGCGCTTCCCAGCGACCCCCGACCCGGCGCGCCGGCCGACCCGCCGGCCGTCTCGCTCGAGTCCCTCATGAGCCCGACGGCCGCCACCGCGGACGACCTCAGCCCCCAGGGCCAGACGGAGCAGCAGGTCGTCGCCCGCGCGACCGCACTCTCCCCCGAGGACAAGCGCAAAGCCGACGAGATCGCGCGCACCATCGACTTCGGCCAGGCGGCGATAGACCAGACCTACGCCGCCGACGCCCAGCGCGACATGGCGGACTTCTCCGACACGGTCCTCGCAAAGGTGTCGAGCAAGGACACCGGCGAGGCAGGCCAGCTCCTGCGCGAGCTGCTCACGACCGTGGACGACAGCTCGCTCTCCGGCATCCGCAAGGTCCCGATCATCGGCAACGTGGTGATGAAGGCCGACCAGATCCGCCGCGAGTACCAGAAGGTCGCGCCGCAGGTGGACGAGATCGTCGGCCGGCTCGAGCAGAGCCAGGCGCAGATGATCTCAGACATCGCGATGTACGACCGCCTCTACGAGCGCTCCGTGGCGCAGTACCGCCAGCTCAAGATCTACGTCGCCGCCGGCGAGCAGGCGCTGGCCGCGTTCCGCGCCGACCAGCTGCCGCGCCTCGAGCGTGAGGCCCAGGCCTCCGGCGACCCGATGGCCGGCCAGGTGCTCAAGGACTTCAAGGGGAAGCTCGACCGGTTCGAGAAGCACCTCGACGACCTGGACCGCGTGAGCGTCGTGGCGCTGCAAAGCTGCCCCCAGATCAAGATCCTGCAGAGCGCCGACCAGGTCATCGCCGACAAGATCTCGACGACCGTCAGCCTCACCATCCCCATGTGGAAGAGCCAGATGGTGATCGCACTCGGCCTCGAGAACCAGCGGCGTGCGCTCGACCTGCAAAAGAACGTCGACGACGTCACCAACCGCCTGATGCGCGAGAACGCCAAGGCCCTCCACCAGGGCGCCATCGACACCGAGAAGGCCAACCAGCGCGGCGTCGTGGACGTCGACACGCTGCAGGAGGTCAACTCCGAGCTCATCGCCACCATAAAGGACACGATCCAGGTCCAGGAGGAGGGCCGCGCCCAGCGCGCCGAGGCGCAGCAGCGCATGCGCCAGATGGAGGCCGACCTCAAGGAGGCCCTTCTCGAGCAGGCGCGGCGCCTGTAGCTGGGCGCCCGCGGTCGAGAAGGACCGCCCCCCCAGTGGCCCCCGGCCCCCAGGGGCCCCAAGGGCCCGGGGGCTCCCCCGGTAAGCCCCGGCCCCCGGGGGCAGCGAGGACTCCGGGGGACCTCGCTGCCCCCTACACGATCATCGAGAGCAGGGCGACTATGGCGAAGCCGCCCTGCTTCACCAGGATGCTCTTGCTCACCGTCATGCTCCCGTACGCGGCGACCGCCACGATGTAGACCATAACCGCTGCGAGCATGACCTTCGAGTCCGCGACCCAGGCCGCCATGAGCGAGAGGCCCGCGATGCCGAGGTTGTAGACGCCCTGGTTCCTCATCGAGACTTGCATGTCCTCGTGCTTCAGGCTCTCGGGATCAAGTCCGAGCGCCTTCGCCGTGGTGTCCGAGGTCGTCATGACCGTCTCCAGGATGAAGATGTAGACGAACTCCGCCGCGACCAGCGTCGCAATCCACTTGGTGATCTCCTGCATGTGCTTCCCTTCCTCTAGGCGCCCGTTGCGGACGCAGGTGGCCGTTGCGGACGCAGACCCTCGGTGCGACCGCCTGTCATACGAGAAGGGAGGGCCGCAGCACGCTGCGTGCCCTCCCCCTCATCTCGCCGGGCCGGGCGACGCCGTCTCGGCACCGCCCGGTCCGGACTCTCAGTGCCCCGGGGACCCTCAGTACCTCGTGGGCCCCTCGCGGCATCCTGGCGGCAGGCTACTCGTTGTCGCCGCCGGTGGCCTTCGTCGCGCTGATCGCGGCGCCGCGGTCCTTGGCGCCGTGCCACACCCAGTCGGTGAACGCGGGGTGGTCGTAGCCGTTGTCGACCGCGAACTGGAAGGCGTCCTCGCGGAACTTGTTCCACTCGGCGATCTGGTCGGCCCACTTCTCGGCGTCGAGGATGCCGAGGGCGTCAGCGGCGAGCGCCCAGCGGTCCATGTGGTTCAGGCGCAGCATGTCGTACGGCGTGGTCGTGGAGCCCTGCTCCTCGTAGCCGTGGACGTGGAAGTTGTCGTGGTTCGGGCGGTCCCAGATGAGGCGGCGGATCGTGCCGGGATAGGCGTGGAACGCGAAGAGCACGGGCTTGTCGGCCCCGAAGAGCTCGACGAAGCGCTCGTCGCTCATGGCGTGGTCGTTCTCGGAGGCGTTCTGCAGGCTCAGCAGGTCGACCACGTTGACCACGCGGACCTTGACACCGAGCTTGTCGAGCAGCTCGACGGCGGCCATGGTCTCCTGGGTCGGCACGTCGCCGCAGCAGCCGAGGACGATGTCGCAGTCCTCGTCGGAGGTGGCGGTGGAGGCCCACTTCCACTCGGCGGCGCCCTGCTTCAGCTCCTCGCGGGCCTCGTCGAGCGAGACCCACGTCGGCGCGGGCTGCTTGCCGGCGAAGACGGCGTTGATGCAGTTGGTCGAGGTGTAGGCGCGCTCGGCCACGGCGAGCAGCAGGTTCGCGTCAGCCGGGTAGTAGATGTTCACGACGTGGTCGTTGTTGAAGTCCTTGTTGAGAAGGACGTCGACGAAGCCGGGGTCCTGGTGGGAGAAGCCGTTGTGGTCCTGGCGCCAGACGTGGCTGGAGAGCAGCATGTTGAGGCCGGAGATGGGCTTGCGCCAGGGGATGTGGCGCACGGTGGCCTCGAGCCACTTGGCGTGCTGGTTGACCATGGAGTCGACGATGTGCACGAAGGACTCGTAGCTGGACCACAGGCCGTGGCGGCCGGTCAGCAGGTAGCCCTCGAGAAGGCCCTCGCACTGGTGCTCGGAGAGCTGCTCGATGACGTTGCCCACGGGCGAGATGTGCTCGTCGTTGGCGGGGTCGTCGTTGAGGTCGCCGTTGAACCACTGCTTGTCGGTCACCTGGTAGCTCGGCTGCAGGCGGTTGGATGCCGTCTCGTCGGGCCCGAAGATGCGGAAGCGGTCGCGGTTGTCGTTGATCAGCGCGCCGGTGTACTCGCCGAGGACGCGGGTGGCCTCGGTGGCGCCGGAGCCGTGGCCGGCCTCCTCGACGTCGACCGCGAAGTCCTCGGCCTTGGGGAGGTCAAGCTCCTCGCGGACCCTGCCGCCGTTGGCGTTGGGGTTGGCGCCCAGGCGAAGGTCGCCCTCAGGCATGAACTCGGTGACCTCGGAGCGGATGGCGCCCTTCTCGTCGAAGAGGCCCTCCGGCTCGTAGGACTCCATCCAGCCCTTGAGGACCTCGAAGTGGGCCTCGGTGTCGCGGGCGGACGCCAGCGGCACCTGGTGGGCACGCCAAGAGCCCTCGGTCTTCTTGCCGTCGATCTCCTTGGGGCACGTCCAGCCCTTGGGGGTGCGGAAGATGATCATCGGGTAGAACGGGCGGGACGCCTCGCCGGCGGCCGCGCGGCTCTTGATGTCGCAGATCTCGTCGAAGACGGCCTCGAGCAGCGCCGCGAAGCGACGGTGGATGGAGGAGTGGTCCTCGTCGTCGAAGCCGGCGACGAAGTTGTAGGGGTGGTAGCCCATGCCGCGGAAGAACTCGTCGCGCTCGCCGTCGGAGATGCGGGCGAGGATGGTCGGGTTGGCGATCTTGTAGCCGTTCAGGTGCAGGATCGGCAGGACGATGCCGTCGGTCAGCGGGTCCATGAACTTGTTGGTCTGCCAGCTGGTGGCAAGCGGGCCGGTCTCGGCCTCGCCGTCGCCCACCACGGCGACCGCGAGCATGCTGGGGTTGTCGAGCACGGAGCCGTAGGCGTGGGAGAGCACGTAGCCGAGCTCGCCGCCCTCGTGGATGGAGCCGGGGGTCTCGGGCGCGTAGTGGCTGGGGATGCCGCCGGGGTAGGAGAACTGGCGGAAGAACTTCTGAAGGCCGGCCTCGTCGTCGGTGATGTCGGGACGGACCTCGCGATAGGTGCCGTCGAGCAGGGACTGGGAGGTGCCGGCGGGTCCGCCGTGGCCGGGGCCCATCAGGAAGATGGCGTTCTGCTGGTGGTCGTGGATGAGGCGGTTGACGTGGCCGAAGAGGAAGTTCAGGCCGGGCGTGGTCCCCCAGTGGCCGACGAGGCGGTGCTTGACGTCCTCGCGGGTGAACCCATCCGGGCCGTCCTGGTTCTTGAAGTCAGCCCTCATGAGGGGGTTGGAGCGAAGGTAGATCTGGCCGACGGAGAGGTAGTTGGCGCAGCGCCAGTACTTGTCCAGCCAGGAGATCTCCTCCTCGCTCACAGGGGTGTTGAGCTTCTTCCAGGGAGTGCCGATCGTGGGTTGTGGCATGTCGTTCTCCTTCGTTGCTCGCCTGCATCTCTTCCGAAACATACGCAAGTTAATGGTATGTTCCGATACCTACAACGTTCGTAAGATTCAGAGTGTTTCTGAATCTGCACACAAAGTATCCTACATTTCCCGCAATATGTACCGCTCCCGTAACTATACGCCCCGTTCCCCGCTCAGTAATCGAGAAGAGAACATTCACTTTGTTCAACTCTGTTTACTGACTACCTTCGAATTTTTAGGGCCTCGGCGCCCCTCCACGCGCGCTACCTGACCTCGAAGGGCGAGTCCTCCCCGCGCGAGAACGCGAGCAGCGCGCCCGTCGAGCTGCGCACCATGTTCCGGACGTCCTCCTCCGTGTAGAAGGCCATGTGCGGCGTCACGATCACGTTGGGCAGCCCCTTGAGCACCGCGCGGTCGCGGTTGGGCAGCACGTCGCGCGAGCGGTCCAGGTAGTAGAGGTCGCTCTCGTTCTCGATGGTGTCGAGCGCCGCTCCCCCGAGCTGGCCCGTCTCGACGGCGTCCACGAGGGCGGCGGTGTCCACGAGCGAGCCGCGCGCGGCGTTGACGAGGATGGCGCCGCGCCTCATCCGCGCGAAGGCGGCCGCGTCGATCATGTGGTGGTTCTCGGGCAGGCCGGGCGCGTGCAGGGTGACGATGTCCGACGAGGCGAGAAGCTCGTCCAAGCTCACGTAGGTCGCGAGCCTGCCCACCTCCTCGGAGGGGTAGGGGTCGCAGGCGAGGATCTTGCAGCCGAACCCGGACAGGTGGCGCACCACGGTCGCGCCGATGCGCCCCGTCCCCACGACGCCGACCGTCGCCTGGGAGATGTCGAGCCCGATCTTGCCGTGCAGGCCGAAGTCCTGCGCGTCGTCGGTCCGCTCGATCAGCTTCATCTTGCGCGCCGCCATCATCATCAGCATGATCGCGTAGTTGGCGACGCCCTCGGGCGGGTAGGCCGAGTGCGCCACGCGCATCCCGATCGAGCGCGCGTGAGCAACGTCGATGTGGTCGTAGCCGATCGAGCGGGTGGCGATCCAGCGGGCGCCCAGGTCGTGCAGGGCGTCGAGGCGGGCCGCGTCCATGGGGTTGGTGATGCAGCTGATGGCGTCGTGACCGCGCGCGAGGCCGAGGTTCTCCTCGCTCGGGTACTCCGAGGTCCACCCGAACTCGAAGCCCTGCTCCCCCGCGTACCCCTCGAGGTAGCCGAGCTCGTCGTACTCCCTGAGCGCAAACGCGAACAGCCGCATCTTTCCTCCCCTGCGCATGGCGCGCGTCTAGACCTGCGCGGGCCGCCTCACCGCCGGCGTCCCCGCGCCTCGCTCGCATGATAGGACAAAGGCAGGTGCGCCGCGAGGGCGTACCACGCGATCCAGACGCCGTAGGCGCCCAGCGCGTAGGGCACCAGGTAGCCGGGGTTGCCGAGCAGGTCCGCGAAGGCCTCGAAGGGCGTGTTCGAAAGCGGCCGCGTCACGAAGAAGAAGTTGGTGTCGAAGACCGGGTTGGCCAGCCGGAAGAGGGCGCCGGCGAGAAGGGCCGCGAGCGCCGGGATCCAGCTGCGCCGCACGCTGGGCGAGAAGTCGCCTCCGGCCACGGGCGCCCACGCGCACACGAGCAGCAGCGTGTGCTCCGCGAAGCCCCCGAGCGAGGCGTACGTGAGGATGGGGCAGTAGCTCCAGCCGGGGAAGAGCAGCGCGGAGAGGCCGCCGGTCGCGCCCCACGCGAAGAGGACCTCACCCACGGGCTCGCCGGCGCCGGAGTCGCACGTGAGGGCGTAGGCGAGCGCCAGGTACTCGCAGAGGTTGCAGACGTGGAGCGGCCAGAAGATGGGGACGAGCAGGCCGTCGGCGGCCAGCGCCACGTCGCGGGAGGCGAGCAGCGCCAGCGGGACGGCGGAGGTCGCGACGAGCATCCTGCGGCGCGGCGAGCCGGGCGCGAGGCCGGCGGGCAGCCTGCAGTAGCGGCGGAGCAGCAGGGAGAAGGACGCGAGGCAGCAGGCGAGGACCGCGAGGTGCTGGGGCCCGAAGGTCGCGAAGCCCTCGCCGCGCGCGAGAAGGACCGGCTCCGGCGTCAGGAACCAGGCGAGCCCCTCGCCGAGCGCGGCCGCCACCGGGCCGATTCCGAGCGCGGCGCTCATCGGGGGCCGCCCGCCTCGCCCGTCCCGCCCGCCGCGGTCCGCCCGGGCGAGCCGGGAGCGCCGCCGCCTCGGGCGGACCCCTCGGCCCAGGCGCGCATCGCCACGTTGAGCTTGGGATAGATGCGCTCGCGCATCCACGGCTCCGCGCTCGCCTCGACGGCGCCCTCAGGAGAGAACCACCTGAGGGCACGGTTCTCGTCGGGCTTGGGGCGCAGCGGCTCGGCGGGGTCGGCGACGACGAGCCAGGTGAGGTTGAGGTGGACGTGCGAGCCCACGTACCGACCGCGCTTCTCGTGCCCGTCCACGGCCAGGACCTCGAGCGATATGGGGCGGCGCAGCGCGGGCTCGAGCCTCGTGAGCCCGCTCTCCTCGCCTACCTCGCGCAGGGCGACCGCGAGGAGGTCGCGCTCGCCGTCGGCGTGGCCGCCGAGCCAGCTCCACGAGCGGTAGGTGAGGTGCCAGCACATGAGCACCCGCGAGGCGGACGCGTCGCACACCCAGGCCGAGGAGGTCAGGTGGGCGCGGTCGTTGTCGCGGCCCCAGACGTCCTCGCGCTCGAGCAGCCGGAGGATCCGCTCCCTGTCGCGCTCCTCCTGCTCGTTCACGGGCCGATAGGAGCGCACCAGCTCGACCGTCGCCCTGGCGCCGGCGTCCGAGGGCGCCCTCCTCGCACCAAGCTCGCCCATGCCTGTCACCTCATTCGCCCGCGCGGCCCGCCGCCGGCGCTCCCGCAACCTGCCCGCCCGCCGCCGGCTCGACCGCCGCCGGCGCGCCCGGCACCCTCGCGGCAAGCTGGCGCAGCGCCTCGTCGAGGTGCTCGAGCAGCAGCGACCGGACGTCGATGAGCGAGACGAGCCCGCCCTCGCGCACCTCGACGCCGTAGAGCGAGCGCTCGAGCGCTGCGCGCAGGCTCTCCCCCGCGTCCGCCCCGATCCGCGCGCGCTCGAGGTCGCCGGCCGCCATCATGAGCGGCACCAGCCTGACCGAGAAGGCGCACGGGGCCTCCTCCGCCACACGGCGCAGCAGCCCCGTGGGGTCGGCGTCGAGCGGGCACACCCAGAGGTCGGGCCTCCCGAGTCCCCGGAGGGCGACCTCGAGCAGGGAGAGCGCCCCGGAGCCGGCCGCGCCCGCGCGAGACCCTCCCCCGTCGCCCACGAGGACGGTCACGGCGTTCCTCCCCTGCGGCAGGGCGCGGACGAGGGCCTCGGCCAGGCGCCTCGCGTCGGACGTGCGCGAGACGAGCGGCCTGCCCAGCGCGACCTGCGCGAGGCCGGCCGGCGCGCTCGCCACCTCGGCGCGGAGCCGCGCGAGGTCCGACCCGTCCGCGACCAGCGCCGGAAGCACGGCCGCGCGCGCCGCACCGGCCCGTGCGAGGGCGTCGAGCGCCTGGGACACCGAGCGCACCTCGCCCCCGTCCGGGAGCGAGCCCGGCTCCCCGACAACCGCGAGCTCGACCGGCGCGGTCGGGTGGGCGCGGCGCACCTCGTCGAGGAGGGGCCGGTAGCAACCCACGAGCCCGCCCGTGGCAGCGCCACCGCAGGCGACCACGACGCCCGCGCGGCCGTCCGCGGCAGCGTCGCAGGAGGGCGCCACTGCGCCCGCGCGCGCAAGCATCCGACCCCATGCGGACATCGGCACCCCCTCCCCGGACGCCCCCGTCGCGCGTGCCGCCGACGGGTCCTTCTCGCCCAACTCTAGCAGGTCGGCGGCAGGTCGGCGGCAACGCTACCTCCACACGGTGGCGCTACCATTCCACCAGAGCGGCATCGTCTGGGGAGGCTCCATGAACGGCACCATGATGCAGGCATTCTCGTGGTACCTGCCGGCGGACGGCAGGCACTGGGCGACCCTCGCTGCGGACGCCAGGCTCTTCGCCGACGAGGGGATCACGGCGGTGTGGCTCCCGCCGGCGTTCAAGTGCGCGAACGGGCCCGGCGACACCGGCTACGGCGTCTACGACCTCTGGGACCTCGGCGAGTTCGACCAGAAGGGCTCCGTGCGCACCAAGTACGGCACCAAGGACGAGTACCTCGCGGCCATAGACGCCTTCCACGAGGCGGGCATCCAGGTCTACGTGGACGTGGTACTCAACCAGCGCATGGGCGCCGATGCGTGGGAGCGCGTGCGGGCGCGCGAGGTCTCGGCCACGGACCGCGAGCGCGACACCTCGGGCGAGGAGACGATCGGCGCGTGGACGCGCTTCTCCTTCCCGGGGCGCCACGGCAAATACGACGACTTCTGCTGGGACTGGCACGACTTCCACGCCGTGGACTTCGACCAGCTCACCGGCCGCTCGGGCATCTGGCTCTTCTCGGGCAAGAGCTGGAGCGAGGACGTGGAGCGCCGCGAGAACGGCAACTACGACTTCCTGATGGGCGCAGACGTCGACCCGCTCTACCAGCCCGTCCGCGACCAGCTCATGCGCTGGGGCGAGTGGTACCTGGACCTGACCCACGCAGACGGGATCCGCCTGGACGCGGCCAAGCACATCTCGCGCGGCTTCGCGCTCGACTGGCTCTCCCGGATGCGGGCGCACGCGGGGCGCGAGCTCTTCTGCGTGGGCGAGTACTGGTCGCCGGACGTGGGCGAGCTCAAGGACTACCTGGGCTGGGACCGCAGCATGAGCCTCTTCGACGTGCCGCTGCACTACAACCTCTTCCGCGCCTCCAACTCCTTCGGCGAGCAGGACCTGTCGCGGATCTTCGACGGCACGCTCGTGCAGACCGACCCCACGAGGACCGTCACCTTCGTGGAGAACCACGACACGCAGCCGCGCCAGGCGCTGCAGTCGAGCGTGGAGGAGTGGTTCAAGCCCGCCGCCTATGCGCTCATCCTGCTCAGGCACGAGGGGTACCCGTGCGTCTTCGAGGGCGACCTCTTCGGCATGCCCAACGACGGCGAGCCGGCCGTGCCCGAGCTGTCGCTGCTCATGGAGATCCGCCGGCGCTTCGCCTACGGGGAGCAGCGCGACTGGCTCGACGACCCCGACGTGATCGGCTGGACGCTCGGCGGCGACCGCGAGCACGCCGGCAGCGGGGTGGCCGTCGTGCTCACCGACCGCGACGGCGGCACCAAGCGCATGTACGTGGGAGACGAGAACGCCGGCGAGACCTGGATCTGCGTCATGGGCAACGAGGCCTCGGTGACGATCGGCCCGGACGGCTGGGCGTCGTTCCCGTGCGCCTCCGGCAGCCTCGCCGTCTACGTGCCGCGTGACGCGACCCTCGTCTTCGAGCACGACTACCGCGACTACGTGCAGGCGGCGGCCACCGCGCCCAACCCCTCGCCGGCGGGCTAGGCGTCCGCAGCCGGGCGCGACCCCCGCCTGCCCCCGCGATGCCCGGCGGCTAGGCGAGGGCCTCCGCCACCCGTGCCCTCAGGTCGGGCAGGACCTCCTCCTCGAACCAGGGGTTCCTCCTCATCCAGATCTGGTTCCTGGGCGAGGGGTGGACGAGCGGGAAGTACTCCGGCAGGTAGCTCTGGTAGTCGCGCACGACGCCCGTGAGCGGAACGGACGACTTGAGCCCGAGGTAGCGGTGGGTGGCGTAGGTCCCCACGAGGACCGTGAGGCGCACCTCGGGCATCATGGAGAGAAGGACCGGGTGCCACTTCTCCGCGAAGCCCTTGCGAGGCGGCAGGTCGCCCGACTTGCCCTTCCCGGGGTAGTAGAAGTCCATGGGCACGATCGCGACGCGATGCGGGTCGTAGAAGGTATCGCGGTCGACGCCCAGCCAGTCGCGCAGGCGGTCGCCGCTCTTGTCGTTCCAGGGTATGCGCGTGTCCTGCGCGACCCTCCCCGGCGCCTGGCCGATGACCACGATGCGGGAGTCCGCCGCGACCGCGTAGAGCGGGTCGATCCCGCGCTCCGTGTACGACGCGTTCTGCCCGTCGGCCCGAATGGCCTCATACACCTCGTCGAACGTCTGATACGCCCTCGACTCGTCCATCTCGACCCCTCCCCTGGGGCGGCTGCCCGGCGGCCTGCCGCCGCCCCAGGCGCCGCCTGCGCTCTCCTGAGCTCCGACGCCTACGAATGTACCCCGGGCTCGCCGGCGCGGCAATGCGGGGGCGCGGGGCGACGCGCCCGGCTGTGCGCCCGGCGCAGGCCGCCACGTTACCGAGCTTTAACCTCCTCCCCCCTTGCGCGGCGCGCGGGCTCGGCCTATAGTCCAGCGGTACGAGAGCAGTCGGAGGAACCGGAGAGGAGGCGCCACATGTCGCAGAACGCTCGCACTTCCCAGGCATGGTGGTGGCGCCCCGCTCATACGACCGGTCGATCGTGAGTCTCTCGCGCCATACCTGCGCATGCGAAGGGGGCTTCCGGATTGGCCGGAAGCCCCCTTTTCCATGCCGTCGTCGAAGAGTCAGGAAGAAAGGAACCAGCCATGTCCCAGTCCCAGGCCACCACCCAGCAGCAGCCCCGCACATACAGCCACTCCGGGGGCAGCAGGCTCGACGTCCGGGCCCTCGTCCTCCTCGCCGTCCTGCTTGCGGCGGGCATGATCTTGAACTTCACGGTCGGCAAGGCGATCTCGGGCTTCTCGGGCGGCCTCATCAGCCCCGAGTTCATCATCTCCGCCTTCTGCCTCACCATCCTCGTCGTGAGGCCCAAGGTCGGTGAGGCCCTGGTCATCGGGCTCATCTCCGCCGCCGTGATCCAGGTCACCACCACCTCGCCCTTCATCGACTTCGCTGCCGAGGGCGTGGCCGCCATGCTCATGGCCCAGATCGTGCGCGTCGGCATGAGGGGCGCCGCCAAGAGGTTCGTGCCCTTCGTCGGCACCCTCGTGACGACCGTCGTCTCCGGCGTCATCTTCATGCTGATCAAGATCGCCCTCGTGGGCGCCGCCAGCCAGCTCGTCGCCGCGATGCTGCCGGTCGTGATCGCCTCCGGCGCCTTCAACGCAATCCTCGTCCAGGCGCTCTACCTGCCGATCCGCAAGGCCCTCAAGATCGAGGGGTAGCCGCTAGCCGTCGAGGAGGGCCTTGAGCTCGTCGGGCTCGAAGCGGTACTCCCTGCCGCAGAAGTGGCAGTGGACGAGCGCGGGCTCGCCCTTCTCGACCATCGACTCGAGCTCGTCGCGGCCGAGCGCGAGGACGATCCGGGAGGCGCGGTCCTTGTCGCACCCGCAGCGGAACTCCGCCGGCATCGCGTCGAGCTCCTCGTACCCCATGCCGCGCAGGAGGTAGCCGAGGACGTCGGTCGGGGACATGCCGCGCTCCTGCATCTCCGTCACCGACTCGACGCCCTTGAGGTTGGCGGAGAGCTGGTCGATCAGGGCGTCGTCGTAGCCGGGCATGAGCTGGACGACGAAGCCGCCCGCCTGCCGCACGCTCAGGTCGACGTCCACCAGGACCCCCACGCCGACCGCTGTGGGGATCTGGTCGCTGACCGCGAAGTAGTAGGTGAGGTCGTCGCCGACCTCGCCCGTGGCGAGCGGCACGGTGCTCGAGTAGGGCTCCACGCCCGGCAGGTCACGCACGACCGTCAGCGTGCCCGCGCCGATGCCGCCCCCGACGTCGAGGTGGTTGTCGCCCTTGAGGTCGAGCCACACGTTGGGATGGTTGGCGTAGCCCTTCACCTGTCCCTTGTTGTTGGCCGTGACGGTCAGGCCGCCGATGGGGCCGTCCCCGGACATGACGAGGGTTATGAGCTCGTCCTCGTCCTTGGACATGGCGCCCATCATCAGGCCGCCCATCATGAGGCGGCCCAGCGCCGCCGTCACGAGCGGGCTCGCGTGGTGGTTGTCGCAGGCGGTCTGGACCGTGTCGCGCGCCGTGACGGCGAAGGCGCGCACGAGCCCGTCGGCCGCGGTGCCCCTCACGATGTGGTCGCCCCCGCGGACGCGGGCGTCCCTGAAGTCGATGAGCTCCGCGCCCGTGGCGGCGCCCGTGCCCGCGACGGCGCCCGTGCCCGTGCCCACGCCGGCGCCCGCGACGCCGTTGTCCTTCTCTGCCATGTCTCCCCCGTCTCTGGCCGCGGCCACCCTCGCCGCCCGGCCCTTGCTCGTCTTTCCGTCTCTCGTACCCAACCGAGCGGCCGGGCCTCCCCGGGACCGCCTTCGGCGCGAGAAAACCGAGCGGCTCCATAGGAGGCCCCGGGCCAGGCCTCCGGGCCCGGGTCCTTCTCGCCCGCCGCACGCGGACGCGCGGCGCGGCAGACCTTGCCGGCTGGCATACTGGGTGGAGGCGACGCCCATCGATCGAGGGGGAGCCATGTTCAGCCCGTTTCGCGCGCCCGACGGCAGTCAGAAGACCATAGCCGAGGTCGGCTGGGAGGACCTGGCCCAGCTCAAGGACATGGACGAGGGCTTCGTGCTCGAGTTCAAGTGCTCCGACACCGCCTCCGTGCGGCGCAAGATCCCCAAGATCGTCGCCTCCTTCGCCAACTCGCGCGGCGGCTGGCTCGTGATCGGCATCGCCGACGACACCAAGGAGGTCACGCCCATCCCCCGGCCGCAGGCGGACTTCTCGCAGACGGTCGGCGAGCTCTGCCGCAGGCACGTCTCGCCCGCGCCGCCCTTCGAGGCGCGCTTCGTCGAGGACCCGGGCAACCCGGGGCAGGGCGTCGCCCTCGTGCAGGTCGGCGAGGGGGACTTCCCGCCCTACGTGGCCGACGGACGGGTGGAGATCCGCGAGGGCTCGACCTCGGGACCCGCGACCGGCGGCGAGCTGGTCGAGCTCTACGGCAAGGCGACGAGGCGCCACGCGGAGGTCGCCGGCTTCTGCCACCGGACGGTCTTCTTCCCGGACGCCGGACCGGCCGGCGCCGTGCCCCTCTTCGACCTCTACCTCTACCGGATGGGCATCCGCCCCGCCGAGGCCGTGGGGAGGGCTGAGGTGGAGGGGCACGTGGCCGCCATGCGCGCGTGCTTCTCGCGGCAGGGGATGTCGTGCCACGTGCAGCACGCCCACGACTCGCTGATCCTGCGCGGCACGCCGCCCCTGCGGCTGGGCGAGGCGCACTCGGCCATAGAGCTCTTCGGCGACGAGTCGATGAAGCTCACCGTGCCGGCCGTGCCCCTGGACGGCGTCGAGCGCACCCGGGCCCTCGCCGCGCTCTCGGACTTCGGGCAGCGCGTCCCCGAGGGCTCGGTCATCGTCGACGCGCGGCAGACGCTCAGGCGCGTGACCCTCATGGCCACCGTGCTCGACCGCTACGTGCGCGAGCGAGGGCTCTCGTGGCGGGGCTACGCCGTGGTGTACGAGCTCGAGAACATGGCCGGCGTCATCCTCTGGAGCGCGGGCGAGGAGTACCGCGCGTACGCGAGGCGCCACGGCGCCCTGTTCTGCGGGACCACGGACTGCCGCAGCCACGTGCGCTACCTGGACGACGGCGCGCACGACTCCTTCCGCGCGCGGCAGTTTGCCGGCAGCCACTTCTTCGAGGCCTGCGGCCTGCCGCTCGGCTCGCACGACCCAGAGGACATCCAGCTGGTCGACGCTCTCCTCAGCACGAGCCGCTGACGCCGGACGGGCGCGGGAGGGAGGCTCTCGCGTCGCATGCGCCCGGCTCGCTTCGCGTGCGCGCTCGGCGCCGTCCCGCCCTGGGCGGGGCGGCGCCCTACTCTGGCCAGACGAAGTCGAAGCTTCCCGCCTCGCCGCCGTCCACGAGCAGGTTCTGGCCGGTCATGAAGCGGTTGTCTACCGCGACGAAGTAGACCCACGCGGCGATCTCCGCGGGGGTGGCCCAGCGTCTGAGCGGCGTCAGGGCCATGACCCGCGCCCAGAGCTCGGGGTCGTCCGTCACGGGGCGGTTGAGCTCGGTCAGGACGCCGCCCGGGTCCACGCTGTTGCAGGTCGCCTGCGGCGCCAGGCGCTGCGCGAGGTTCCGCGCGTAGGCGAGCACGCCGCCCTTCGACGCCGCGTAGGCGGGGAACTCCGCGCCGGTGTGTCCGCTCGAGGACCCCACGAGGACCACGGCGGCGACCTCCGCCGTCGGCCGGCGCCCGCCGGGCTCGAAGGCGAAGGCCTCGCAGGTGTTGAGGGCGCCCTTGAGGTTCACGTCTATGTCGTCCGCCGTGCCCTGCACGCCGGCATTGGCGACGACTATCTCGGGATGCAGGCCGCAGGCAATCGAGCGGAGCGCGGCCGCGTCTCGGACGTCGACGACGACGTGGTGGTAGCGCGGGTGCGAGAGCGAGGCCGGGAGCACGTCCAACCCCCACACGGCGTGCCCGCGCTCGCAGAAGAGCTCCGCCGTCGCCCGCCCGATGCCCGAGGACGAGCCGGTGACGAGCACGACGAGCGAGCGGCCGCGGGCGTCGAGGGGCAGCGAGCGCAGGTCCTCCTCGCCCGCCGGGGCGCCGGCGCGCGCCGTGGGCGCCACGTCCTTCTCGCCCGCCGTCACCGCGCCAACTCGCCCTCGGTCGCGAGCCCCGCGCCGCCGTGCAGCCGCAGGTACTCCTCGCCCACGTGCTCGCGCTCCCAGCCGCGCACCACGCGGAAGCCCACCGGCGAGAGGAAGACCTCGCAGAGCAGCTCGACCAGGGCGCCGGTCAGCGAGCAGCCGATGACCTGGGCCCACGACCAGCCGAAGAAGGCGTGACTCACCAGGATCGCGAACGTGAGGTTGTCGACGAACTGGCCTGCGAGCGTGCTCACGTAGGAGCGGGTGGCAAAGGCGGCGAAGCCGTCGCGGCGGAGAAGGCGGCCGATGCCCTCGTTCGTCAGCGAGTTCACGACGGACGAGACGAGCATGGAGACCATGGAGCCGACGACGACGTACCACGAGCCGCCGAAGGTGGCGTTGAGCGCGGCGTTGACCTCGAGGCTGCCCGTGTCGTAGTAGGCGCCCCACATGCCCGGCGTCAGGCTCATGAGCCAGAAGAGGGCGCAGACGGCGAGGTTGATGCCCTCGGCGAGGACGCTCACCTCGACGGAGGCGCGGGCACCGAAGCGCTTGCAGATCATGTCCATGCAGAGGAAGCTCACCCAGCTGACGCTGACGCCGCAGTCGAGCGCCAGCCACGGGAGCGACACGAGCTCCTTGTTGGCGAGCAGGTTCATCACGACGACGCTCACGACGAAGAGCGCCACGGTCGCGCTGGGGATGCTGCGGAGCAGGACCTTGTAGTCCCGCACGATGCGGTTGAGCATGCTTCTCTCCCGGTTTTGATTGTTTGCAAGCAGGTTTCACCTGGGACTGCTTGGAGGGCCGCGAATCGGCCGCGGAACATGGTAGCGCATCCGCGCGCGCGAGGAGGGGCGAGAAGGACGTGGGGGCCGCGCCGCCGCGCCTACGCGGCGGCCGGCAGCGCGAGCGATAGGGCGATGAGCAGCTGCGCCGCGTAGTAGGTGCCCAGGCTCCAGGCCCGGCGCGCCCCCGTGCGCTCGCGGCCGAAGGTGTTGAGGGCGAGCAGCGAGTCGGACACGAGGAAGAGCGCCGCGCCGGAGGCGAGCGAGCCCGTGGCCGCACCTGGCGCGAGCAGCCACCAGGCGCAGGCGAAGGAGAGGAACTGCGCGAGGACGAGCAGGTAGAGTGCACCGAGAAGGGCGCGCCTGCCCCTGAGGCGAACCCCGCGCGAGAGGGACAGGGCGACGGCGCCGCCCAGGGCGAGCCCCGCGAGCGCGGGCGCGGCCGTGGCCGGCACCACGCCCGCCATGCCAGCCGCCGCCCGCACGCGCGGCACGAGGTAGCCCAGGTACGCAAGGTGCCCGAGGAGGAACGAGAGGGCCCCCGCAGCGAACAGGTGGTGCGCGCGCCGCTTGACCTCGGGGACGAAGCGCAGCGCGTGCAGGACGTCGCCCGCGGCGCCGAGCGCCAGGCCGGCCACGGCGAGGGCGGCGCCGGGGAGGGGCGGCGAGGCGGGTCCGGCGGCTGCGGCGGCAGCTGCGGGGGCCGCGGCCGCGGGGGCCGAGGCGGCGCACCACGCGCCGAGCGACCCGAGGGCCACAAAGGCAGCGGAGGCGAGAGCCTTCAGGACGGCCGCACGGCGGTAGGCCCCGCGCAGGTCGGATGCCACGAAGGCCGCCTGGAGCGCGATGCCCGCGAGGGCGAGGGCGCAGGGCGCAAGTGGGTTCGTCAGGCTCACGGCCCCTCCTCCCGTCGTGTCGGCGCGGCGCGAGCCCGCGGTCCTTCTCGCCCGCGCCCTTCTCGAGCCGGGCGGCGCACGTCGATTCCACCTTAGGCCACGGCGCGCCTAGCCCGCCAGGCAGTTCGACCTCCGGAGGAACTTGGCCGGCATCGGGCGCTCGAGGCGCCAGACCACGCTCATGGGCCGCGAGCCCTCGTGCGAGACGTAGTCGACGAGCCCCAGGAAGGTGAAGGGCGCCGTGCCCGCCGCGTCCGTGCGCCACTCGCGCACGAAGAGCAGCACCTTGGTGCCGAGCTCGCGGTGGTGCACGTAGCGCTGGCCCACCCTGCTCGTCTCCGAGGTCGTGGACTGGCTCTGCCAGTGGAAGAGGCTCTCGCTGATCGAGTAGTCCTCGTACATGGTCGTGGGCGAGTAGTCGCGCTCGGACTTGTTGAGCGTGTTGATCAGCACGTCGCAGCCCTTCTCCGGCAGCCACTTGACCCCCTGGCGCACCACGCCGGGGTTGAGGTAGTCGAGCCCCACGAAGATCTGGTCGCGCGTGTACTGGCAGTGCAGGTCGAGCGGGCACGCGAAGCCGGGGTCCACCGGCTCGTCGACGAAGTCTATGTGGTCGAGCTGCCAGCGGAGAAGGTCGAGGAGCTCCTGGCCGAGCACCCGGTTCGACATGGCGCGCGCGAGGTCGCGCAGGGTGTCGCGCTCGAGCCGCTCGCCCTTGGCCTCAGGGAAGAGCGTCACCTGGAACATGCGGAGCCAGCGGACCTGCGTGGGCGAGAGGTCCTTCTCCGCCAGCTCTCCAACGCGCGGCAGCGCGTCGAGCAGGAAGGAAATCCAGCGGCGCGAGTCCATGGAGCAGACCCGTGCCAGGGCGCGGGTCAGCGCGGCCTCGTCCGGGTCGGAGAAGTCCGCGCGCACGCCGGCCTCCACGGCCATGCGGGAGAGGCTGCCGCGGCTGAAGACCTCCTTGGGGTCGGCGCCGGTGCGCTCCAGGAAGCCCGCGAGCGTGAGCGGCGCTCCGGTGTCCTCCTCGAAGGTCGCCAGCCGCGACACGATCCCCGCCCGCGTGGCGACCGACGCGCGGATGCCCTCGAGCACGTGCTCGGCCGCCACCCGCTCGAGGTGCACGTAGCAGCCCCGCGGCACCGAGGGGAAGTCGTTGTCGAGCTCGCGCCAGACGCCGCGCCGGGTCGGCTCCAGCAGCGCGGCCAGCTTGGACTCGAAGTCGTAGTGGGCGTTCTGGCGGCCGATGAAGTCGAGCACGGTCAGGCAGTCCTTGCCCTCGGCCAGGCGCAGGCCGCGACCGAGCTGCTGCAGGAAGACGGTGAGCGACTGCGTGGGCCTGAGGAACAGCACGGTGTTGACCTCGGGGATGTCGACGCCCTCGTTGTAGACGTCGACCGTGAAGACGAAGCGCAGCTCGCCGGACCTGAGCCGCTCCTTGGCGCGGGCCCTCTCGTCGGCGGGCGTCCCGCCCGTGACGGACGCCGAGGGCAGGCCCATCTCGCGGAAGCGCGCCGCCATGAAGTCGGCGTGCGCGACCGAGACGCAGAAGCCGAGGCCACGCACCTCGTCGAGGTCGGACACGTAGCGCCGGACGGTCTCGGCCACCATGCCCGCGCGGCGCCGCGCGACGCCCGCGCTGTACACGTAGACGTCCTCGAGCTGCGAGTCCTCGTAGCCGCCGCGCGTCCAGCGCAGGCCGCTCAGGTCCACGTCGTCGGCGACGCCAAAGTACTGGAAGGGGCAGAGCAGCTTGCGGTCGATCGCCTCCGGCAGGCGGATCTCTGCCGCGACCCTGCCGTCGAACCAGGACAGGATGCTGCGGCCGTCGGCGCGCTCCGGCGTGCCCGTGAGCCCGAGGAGGACCCGCGGGCGGAAGTGGTCGAGAAGGACCTGGTAGGACGGGGCGGCGGCGTGGTGGAACTCGTCGATCACGACGTAGTCGTAGAAGCCGGGGTCAAGCCTCTCGGCGAGCCGCGCGGAGTTCAGCGACTGGATGGAGCAGAAGAGGTGGTCGAGCGAGCCGGGCCGCTCGCCGCCGACGAGCAGCTCGCCGAAGTTGGGGTCGCGCAGGACGCCGCGGAAGGTGCCGAGCGCCTGGCGCAGGATCTCCTCACGGTGCGCGACGAAGAGCAGGCGGGGCACGGCGGGGGCGCCCGGGGCGGCGGGCGCGGGGCCCGGGGCGGCGGGCGCGGGGCCCGGGGCGGCGGGCGCCACGCCACGGTAGCGCCGGCAGAAGTCGCGATAGTCCAGGGCGGAGATGACCGTCTTGCCCGTACCCGTCGCCGCGACGACGAGGTTGCGCCAGTGTCCGCCGACCTCGCGCTCGGCGCGGAGCCTGTCGAGGACCTGCTGCTGGTAGGGGTACGGGCGGATGTCGAAGAGCGCGGTGTCCACGGTCGCGGCCACGCCGGCGCCCGCCCCGCGCTCGCGCCGAACCGCCTCGACGAAGCGGTCGTGCTGCGACTCGTCGTAGCGCTCGAACTCGTCCGACTCCCAGTACGACTCGAAGGTCGCGCGGATCTTCTCGATGGTCTCGGGCATCTCCTGGCGGGCGATCTTCACGTTCCACTCGAGGCCGCTCGTCATCGCCGGGACGGAGAGGTTCGACGAGCCGACGTAGGCGGTCGTGAGGCCGGTCGCGCGCTCGAAGACGTACGCCTTCGCGTGCAGGCGCGTGCCGCGGGTGTCGTAGGAGACCTTGACCTCGGCGCCGGGCAGTCGGCTCAGCTCGTCGAGGGCGCGGACGTCCGTCGCGCCGATGTAGGAGGTCGTGATCACGCGCAGCCGGCCGCCACGGCGGGCGAAGTCCTCGAGCTGTTCGACGATCACCCTGAGGCCGGACCACTTGACGAACGAGACGAGCATGTCAACGGCGTCCGCCGAGGCGATCTCGCGCTGGAGCTCCGTGCCGAGCTGGGGCTCGGAGCGCGCGCCGGTGAAGAGGGAGCTCTGCGACATCGGCGTCTGCGGCCGCGGAATGCGGGCGAGAAGGGCGGTGGGGGCCGTGGCGGGGTCGGCGCCCGGGGCGGGGTCGGCGCCCAGGCCGGCGCCCGGGGCGGGGTCGGCGCCCAGGCCGGCGCCCGGGGCGGGGTCGGCGGCGCCCGGGGCGGGTGCCCCTGCCAGCGGCAACACCCCAGCAAGGCCGCCCCTCGGCACGAGCGAGAGGAGCTGGCGGGCGGACGCGTCGACCCGCGCGCCGGCGTCCGATCCAGGGGATGTCGCCAGCGCGTCAATCATCCGGTTGGCAAGGGCGACCTCCGCGGCAAGCGCGTCCTTCTCGCCCTCCCCCACCCGTGCGAGCTCCGCACGCGCGACCGAGGCGACGTAGTCCGCGAGCACGCGCGACGCCTCCGCGACGTCAATCTCTCGCGTGGTGGGCTCGAGCGTGACGGAGGCCTCCTCGATCCGCCTTCTCAGCCCCTCGCTCACGGTCTGCTCGTACAGCCCGGCCCTCAGCATGCGCGGCCCCCTCGGTCCTTCGGCCTGCCCCCGTCCCCCGGGCGCACGCGCGCGGGCTCGGAGGGCCGGCCCGTCACCAGCCATCCGAACCAGGATCTCTCAGCCGGGCGCGAGGCGCAAAGGGCAATCCGCGTTCAGGAGGGATTCGCCGGGCTGGGCAGGCGGTGGCCGGGAGGAGGCTGGTGCGAGCTGGGGCCCGGGGCGGCGGCCGGGACCCGGCCGCCGCTGCTGCCAGCTGAGGTTGGATCTACCGCCGGCCGCCGCTGCCGTCAGCGGAGGGCAGCCCTGCGGCTAACCCGCCATCGCGGCCCGCTGTGGGCCTCCCTGCGCCCCGGCCCCCGGGCCTCCCGCTGCCCATCTCTGCGCATCAATGGTGAAACGAAGAGCCGCAAATCGCTCTTTCCCGACAAAATCCGCCGATTTTGTCCGCTAAAAGCGATTTGGTGGAGGAGCAAATCGCGTTTTCTCGACAAAATATCGAGGAATTGTCCGCAAAAAGCGATTTGCTCACGAAAGGGCCGTGCAGGCGCGTCGCGCCGGCACGGCCTAGATGTCATGGGGCGGACAAGGACGGCTTAGAGGGGCTCTCAGCGGCTCGCCCGTTTGGGGGTGCCGGACCGATCGGCGTGCACGTGCGGGCTTGCACGTGCGGGCGTGCTCGTGCGCGGGCGTCCCCGTGCGGGCGTGCTCGTGCGCGGGCGTCCCCGTGCGGGCGTGCTCGTGCGCGGGCGTCCCCGTGCGGGCGTGCTCGTGCGCGGGCGTGCGCGGCGTGGTATGTGTCACATACTTAAGTGTCATGCACTGAGATTTCTTTCCATTGTACGTATAAAGTTCGCGAAAGCGGGCACATAGTACAGCGAACCCAAGGAAGCCCAAAGAAGGGGCGTCCACCACATAGAAGGAGTGGTAACGATGGCAGGCATGGTTCCCTTTAGTGACCGCGAGCAGGCACTTCGCAGGGCATGGCCGTTCGGTGCTCTCGACGACTTCTTCGCGCCACTGGCAGCGTTCGACTCGTCCGACGCCTTCAAGATGAACGTCGAGGACAAGGGCGACTCGTATGAGGTGACCGCAGAGCTCCCCGGCGTCAAGAAGGACGAGGTCGAGGTCGAGCTCAGCGAGGGCAGGCTCTCCATCTCGGTCGACAAGAAGGAGTCCGACGAGGACAAGAGCAAGGACTGGCTGCAGAAGGAGACCAGCGAGTGGAAGGCTACACGCGGCGTCTACCTCAAGGACGCGGCGGACGAGGGTCTGACGGCCAAGCTGGCCGACGGCGTCCTGACGGTCGGCGTGCCCAAGCTGGCCGAGGCCAAGTCCAACGTCACCAAGGTCACGGTGGAGTAGCCGGGCAGGGCTTCGGGGCACACGAGGCGGCAAGGCCGTCATGTGCGACAAGGACCGCAAGGCCGATAAGGACGGCAAGGCCGGCATATTGCCGACAAGCTGGATGAGCTCCATCGACTCGGGGCGGCGCTTCGGCGCCGCCCCTCTCTTTTACCGAGGCCCCATGCGCGACCGCGCACGCGCTACAGTGGGGTGACCCGACCTGATGCCTTGACCCTGATACGCGACAAGAAGGGGCGCCGATGCTCAACGTCGTGCTCGTGGAACCAGAGATCCCTGCAAACACCGGCAACGTCGGGCGTACGTGCGTACTGTGCGGCGCGCGGCTGCACCTCGTCGGCCCCCTTGGCTTCTCGCTCGGCGAGCGCGAGCTCCGGCGGGCTGGGCTGGCCTACTGGGAGAGCCTCGACGTCGTGACGTACGCGGACTGGGACGACTTCGTGGCGAGAAACCCGCTCGTCAGGGAGCAGCTCGCGGAGACCGAACGGCCTGCGCCGACAAGACCGGGCGGGGCGACGCGGGATCGCGCGGCGACGGAGCAGGTTGCCGCGGGCGGCTCGGACGCGGCGCCAGGGTCCGGTGCCGCCAAGCGCGCCGCGTGGGAGCCGCGGGTGCACCTCCTCACCAAGGCCGGCGGGCGCACCTACAGCGACAGCCGCTACCACGAGGGCGACTATCTGGTGTTCGGCAAGGAGAGCGCAGGTCTTTCTCGCACGCTCCTACACGGGCACGCGGAGCTCACGGAGAGGATTCCCATGCGCGGCGACGACGCCCTGGGCAACGCGGACTCCTGGCACGAGACGTTCGGCCGCCTGCACCCCGAGCTCGAACGCGACGTCTGCGGCAACTACGTCGATCCGCGCACGTCCGTGGTCACGTCGCTCAACCTCTCGAACTCCGTCGCCATCGTTCTCTACGAGGCCGAGCGGCAGTTGGGGTTCGCGGACATGCGACCGTAGCGGCAAGTGGCAAGCGGCAAGCGGCAAGCGAGGGAGGCGTCATGGACATCTGCGGCTACGTAGCGTGGTTCGGCCTGTTCAGCGTGCTTGGCTGGGTGTACGAGTGCACCTACTGCGCGATCAAGAACAGGCGCTGGGACAACCGCGGGTTCCTCTTCGGGCCCGTCTGCCCCATCTACGGGTTCGGCGTCGTCGCGGTCGTCGCCGTCGCGCAGGCCCTGCCGCGCGGTGGCGGCGACGTCGCATGGTGGCAGGTCTTCCTCGGCGGGGCGGCCGGCAGCGCCATCCTCGAGTATGGGACCTCCTACGTGCTGGAGCGGTTCTTCCACGCGCGCTGGTGGGACTACAGCAACATCCCGCTCAACCTCAACGGGCGCGTCTGCCTGCCCTTCGCGCTGGGCTTCGGGGCCGTGGGCACCCTGCTCTACTACTTCGCCTGCCCCGCCATCGCCGCCGCCACGCCGAGCCTGCCGCTCGTCGCGTGGGAGCTTCTCGCGCTCATCACCGTCTCGCTCATGTCCGCCGACCTCGCCCTCACGCTGTCGACGCTGACCGACCTCACCAAGCGCATAGAGCGAGGCCGCGACGACTTCGACGCGGTGATGGAGACCGCCGTGGACGACATCGCATCCGGACGCAGGCCGCTCGGGGACGACCTCGAGGAGGCCGCCCGCCGGGGCGCCGAGGGCATGACGCTCGTCGAGAGGCGCGCGCTGCGGAGCATCCGCAGCTTCGGCTCGAGGGCGCGCGAGGAGAGCGCGGCAAGGCTGCGGCGAGCCACGTGCGAGCTCGAGGACAGGCGGCGGGACCGGCGCAGGTAGCGCAGGCCTGCGAGAAGGACCCGCCGTCGCAAGCGGCGTGCGGGACCGCAGCGAGGACGCGCCGCCGCAAGCGGCGTGCGGGCCCCGCGCGGGGCTCGCCTTCCGGGCGATTCGTGTTTTGTCGCTAGAGCGGGTCCTTCTCCGCCCCGACGGAGCGGCCCGGCAGGTATCCTCGTGTACTGTCACGGGCCGCGACCGCAGGGTCCGGAGCGAACCCGTCCGTCACGGAGGACGACATGTCAATCAAGAGCCTCATCGCCCAGTTCCTGAAGTTCGGCGTCGTCGGCGTGCTCGCCGCGATCATCGACTTCGGCGTGATGATCCTGCTGCACGAAGTCTTCGGCGTCGACCCCGTCGCGGCCGCGGCCGTCTCGTACGTGGTCTCGCTGATGTTCAACTACTGGGCATCGATGCGCTACGTCTTCCGGCACCGCGACGACCTCTCGCGCTCGCGCGAGTTCGTGATCTTCATCGTCCTGTCGACCATCGGCTTCGGCATCAACGAGGTCGTCATGTGGGGCGGCACCGAGGCGCTCGGCGACGAGTGGTACGTCGTCGTGAAGTTCTTCGCCACCGCCATCGTCGCCCTCTGGAACTTCTTCTCGCGCAAGAAGTGGCTCGACGCCTCCGAGTAGAGGCAGCCGAGCGGGGCGCTACGCCAGCAGGTAGTCGCGGACGGCCTGCGCGCACCCGCCATGGTCGTTGTCGGCGACCACCACGTCGGCGGCCTCGAGCACGTCCGGCGAGGCGTTGCCCATGGCGACGCCGAGGCCCGCGCGCCTGACCATGTCCAGGTCGTTGCCCGAGTCCCCGACGGCGATGCTGGCCTCGACGGGGATCCCGAGGGCGCGGCAGAGGCCCTCGAGCGCGCTCCCCTTGCTGACCCCTCGGGCGGTGAGCTCGAGCGACGCCCACTCCGTGTAGGCCCACTCCACGTCGAGCCCCCGCTCGACGACGCGGTCGCGGATGCGCTCGCGCATCTCGGTGCTCCGGCAGTGCAGGTTGTACTTCGCGATCTCTCCCGCGTGCGCGAGCGCCCACGCGCGGACGTCTGGCACGAAGTTCGCGGCCCGCTCGAACGTCTCCCTGAAGTTTGCCAGGTTGAAGTCACCGAGCCGGTCGAGGTAGCCGGCGGGCTGGAAGATCTCGGTGCCGGAGAAGACCTCGCTCATGGCGTCCTCCCCCTCCCACGCGTCCAGGATCTGGGGGACAAGATCCTGGGGCAGGCACTTCTCGGTGACGAAGCGGCGCTCCCGGAAGTCGTAGACGCCCGCGCCGGTGATGCAGATGGCGTAACGCACCTCGGGCAGGCGCTCCGCGTAGCTCGCGATGAGGCTGGGCGACCTGCCGGTGGCGATGGCGACGACCTTGTCGCGCGCCGCCGCCTCGCGGATGGCGTCCAGCGTGGAGGGCAGGATGCCCTTGCTGGAGTCGAGCAGCGTGCCGTCCATGTCGAACGCGATGAGCTGGTAGTCCATGGTCCTCCTTCGTGGGTCCCGGGCGGGTGCTGGGCAGGCGTCGCCACGTCTGCCGCCGGGCGGGCGGGTGCCGTCAGGGCGGTCCCCTGCTCCTTGACTATAGGCGAAGCCCGCCGCACGCTACAGGCGTCGGGGCGTCCAGAAGATGAACCATGGCCGTAGAATGGTGCGAGCTACGGGCAGGAGGGCGTGATGTCGAAGCGTTGGGCGGGCAGCGGGGAGCACGGGACCGGACGGGAGCGTCGAGCGTCGGGGCGGGCCGGGGGCCTCGTGCGCGCTGATCATCACGTGGGCCTGGCGCGCGCCAGGCGTGTGGGTGCCGTGCACGGCGGACGCGCGGGCCTCGCGGCGGCCCTCTTCGTGGCCATCTCGACCGCCCTCGTGGCGCTCTCGCTCGGCGGCTGCGGCGCGGCGGGACCAGGGACGACGCAGGGCTCCCCAGCGGGCGCGGACTCCCCTGCGAGCGAACGGCAAGACTCCGGCCAGGCCACCCAAGGCGAAGGCACGGGGACGCACGGCGCGGCAGTCGCCGTCACGAGGGGCGAGCCGTACACCAGCAAGGAAGAGGTCGCCGCCTACCTGCACGAATATGGGGAGCTGCCGCCGAACTTCATCAGCAAGACGCGCGCGCGGGCGGCGGGCTGGATCCCCAGCGAGGGCAACCTGGACGAGGTCTGCCCGGGCAAGAGCATCGGCGGAGGCGTCTTCCACAACGACGACCACGCCCTCCCCGAGGCGAAGGGCAGGACCTGGCGCGAGTGCGACGTCGACTACCATGGAGGGACGCGCGGGCCCGAGCGGATCGTGTACTCGGACGACGGGCTGATCTACTACACGTCGGACCACTACCGGACCTTCGAGCAGCTCTACTGAGAGGTCGGGCGGGAGGCCGCCTTGCTGTGGCCTGGCGGCGGACCCGCGTGGCGGTATCACAGGTGGCCCGGACGGCCCCGTGACGAAGGGAGCAGGGATGGCGACGGTCAAGTTGCGCGAGCTGGGCAGTGAAACCGACCAGGAGGTCTGGGACCTCATAGCGAGGAAGCTCAAGCTTCCGGCCTACTTCGGCAAGAACCTCGCAGCCCTCGAGGACTGCCTCGAGGACATGGACACGAGCACGCGCTTCGACGTGACGCGGGCGCGGGAGGGGGTGCCCGCCGCGCGCCGAGACCTCTTCGACGGCATCTGCTCGGTGGTCGCCCGCGTCGCGCTCGAGAACGACAACGTGCACCTCACCGTCTACACCAAGTAGCTGCCGGACGTCCTTCTCCCCTACCTGACCCTCACGCCGAGAAGCCCCGCGAGCTCGGGGAGCTGCTCGATCCCCACAACGGCGTCGCGCAGCTCGCGGAAGGTGTCGCTCACCCGCATGCCGCCGATCTCACAGCTCGTGAGGTCCACGCCGGCGAGCCTCGTCTGGAAGAGCTCGGCGCGCGTGAGGTCGCACCCGTCCAGCACCAGGCCGCCGCGGATGCGCAGCTGCGAGAGCGCGGCCTCGTGCAGGTCGCAGCCAGCGAGCTCGACGCGCTCGAGCTTTGACTCCGCGAGCCCCAGGTACGAGAGGTTGCATCCCGAGAGGCGCACGCGCGTGAGCACCGACTTGTGCAGATCGGCGCCGGTGAGGCGGCAGTCCCTCACCGTGGTGTCCCGCCAGAAGCCGGTGTTTCCCGCCAGGTTGGCGAGGTCGCAGTCCTCCAGCGCGCACCGCTCGAAGCAGGGGCGCTCGAAGCGGGCACCGGCGAAGGTGCACCCCCGGAACGTGCAGTCCTCGAACTCGACGTGGCCGAGCCGCTCATCGTCGAGGTCCTCTCCCTCGAACTCCAACCCGCGGACCTCGCCGTCCGTCTCCACGATCGCGTCGCGCACGCTGGCCATCGGCACGCACCCCCTCAATGGGCATCAGGAACCAGGTCCAGGCCCGGGCACGCCGGGACGGCGCCGGGACGGGACGGCGCCCCCGCCACAAGGAGCGCCGGACAAGGACAGGAGACTATGTTCCCAGGCCGCCTCGGTGCGAGTCAAGCGCGAAGCGTGGACGGCTTTCGACAGCCGCAGGCGTGACATCGGCGGATGCTGCGGCGAGCGAGCGCCACGGCAGGTCGCAGCGGCTGGCACGCCGCGCCTACGACAGCTACCATGGCCGAAGGCACGGGCGGGACGCCTGCGCGAGAGCGCCGGGCGAAGCGTCGACGAGACGTCATGCGGGGGCGATCACATGCAGCGGGCACCACGGGTCGGGGAATCGACGAGACAGGAACGTATGGACTACGTGAGCGGGCGGTTCCCGTGCATCGGAGACTGCGACCTGTGCGGGAACTGCGCCACCTTCCACGGCCGAGAGCCCCTGCTCGCCTTCGCCGACTACCTGAGCGGCGAGGCGGAGTTCGACGAGGTCCTCGCCCGCTACCGCCGCGCGCGGTAGTAGAGGGTACGCGCCGAAGGCCACTCTGCCCCTGGCCAGCCACCGCGCCCAGACCCACCCCCGCAATCACCTGCATTGAGACGTGCAAATCTCAGACTTATGGACGGGTCCCGCCAGTGCCGCGGGACCCACGCCCGTCGGGCCTCGGCCGCCAACAGGTAATCCCTCGAGGTGGCACCCCGCCGCGCGCGGCTATCATCCCCCCACCGGCCGCCGGGGTGCCGGGGGAGGCGTCCACAACTCGGAAAACTGCACCCCCGCGCCGGTGGGGCTGCGCCGGGGACCGTTCTGGCGAGCGGAGCGCCCGGGGCGATGCAACTTTTTCGCCGATTTGTGCATCTGAGCTACTTGGAGAGGGGTCCGCGCCGCCCCGCCGCCTGCGCGCGGGGTCCGCGCCGCCCCGCCGCCTGCGCCCGGGGCGTGCCGCCCCTCCACGCGGGGTCCCGCCTACTCGTCCATGCCGGGCCGGCGGCGCAGGCGCTTGACCGCGCCGCGCCGGCCCTTCTCGTCGAGTCGCCTGCGCACGGAGGCCCTGGTCGGCTTTGTCGCGCGACGCTTCTTGGGCCGGCGAGAGCGCCGCTGCAGCTCCGCCCGGATCTTCTCCAGGCAGCGCTCGCGGTTCTGCAGCTGGCTGCGAGACTCCCGGCTCACGACGACGATGCCGGTCGGCACGTGGCGCATGCGCACGGCCGAGTCGGTCGTGTTGACGCCCTGTCCGCCGGGCCCGGTGGCGCGGAACGCCTCGGCCTCGCACTGGCGGGCGAGCTCCGCCGCGCTCAGGCGCGCGAAGCGGGCGTAGTCCTGATATGTGAGCCTCTTCTCCATGAGCAGACCTTACACCAAGGCGCGGCCGCTAAGGCGCGGCCGCGGTCGATCGCCCCGGAGACGCGCGAGGCACCCGGCCCCGTCGTCGCCCAGCTAGAGGCTCTCGCGGAAGATCCGCTCGACCTCGTCGGTCGTGAGCTTGTGGTAGCCGCCGTCCAGGATGATGGTGGCCCTGACGGCGGCGGGGACGAGCTCCTCGGTGAGGCCGAGCTCGCGCGCGTGGCGCACCACGCCGATCTCGTCCATCCAGGCGCTCAGGGCCTCGAGGCCCGCCTCGGCGAGCTGCTCGGTCGTGCGACCCTCGGCCGGCACGTCGAACACGTTGGTCGCGAAGCGCGCGAACTTCTCCCTGCCGTAGGGCATGACCAGGCGGTAGTAGGGCAGCGCCACGGCCGAGAGCGTCATGCCGTGCGTGGCGTCAGTCACCGCGCCGATGGCCTGGCCCAGCATGTGGACCTCCCAGTCCGTGGACTTGCCGCACGCGAGGAGCGTGTTGAGCGCCCAGGTGCAGACCCAGCTGATGTTGGAGCGCGCCTCGTAGTCCGTGGGGTCCTTCACGGCGATGCGGCTCGCGTGCACGAGGCTCCTCATGAGGCCCTCGGCGATGTAGTCGCTCGTGTTGTCGTCGGTGCCCGAGAAGTACTGCTCCTGGATGTGGTTGAAGGCGTCGAAGATGCCCGCCCGCATCTGGTAGTCGGGCACGGTGAAGGTCAGCTCGGGGTTCACGATGGCGAACCTGGGCATCACCTCGGGCCCGAAGACGTGGCCGATCTTGAGGCCCTCCTCGTGGTTGGTGATGACAGAGCCGGCGTTCATCTCCGAGCCGGTGCCGCTCATGGTGAGCACGTCGCCCACGGGGATGATCTTGCCGGTGGGCTGCTCCATGTTGAGGTACAGGCGCTCCCACGGGTCACCCTCGGTCCAGGCGGAGACCGAGACGCCCTTGGCGTAGTCGATCGTGGAGCCGCCGCCCACAGCCAGGATCAGGTCGACGTCGTTCTCGCGCGCGACCTTGGCGCCCTCCCGCAGCTTGTCGGCGGTGGGGTTGGACATGACGCCGGGCACCTCGACCACGGACTTGCCGGCGGCGTCGAGCGCCGCGATCACCTTGTCGTACAGGCCGCTGCGCTTTATGGACCCGCCACCGTAGGTGAGAAGGACCCTGGGCCCGAACTTGGCGAGCTCGCCGGGAAGGTCGTCCAGTGCGTCGGGGCCGAAGTGTACACGGCAGGGGTTCTCGTAGGTGAAGTTTCCGAGCATGGTCGTTCCTTTCGTCTGTCATGCGTGGCATGAGGTCGCAGGCCTGGTGCAGGTGACGGCGCGGGGGCTGGCCCGTCGCCCATACGGGGCAAGAGGCCTAGGGACGCCGCTTCCCTGGCGACGTTTCCCTGGCGACGCTCTCCTGGCGACGTTTCCCTGGCGACACTCTCCTCGAACGCCATTCTCGTACCTGAAGTGAGGTTTAGGTCAAGGGGGACGCGGCTCATCATGAGCAGTGCACAAAAGGCGTGGACCAAAAGAAAGCAGCCCAGAGACGATGCCTCTGAGCTGCGAATGTATGGTGGGCGTTAGAAGATTTGAACTTCTGACCTCTTCCGTGTCAGGGAAGCGCTCTCCCCCTGAGCTAAACGCCCGAATATGCGGCCGCTAGTGCGGCGAAAAGACACTATAGCCGAACGTCCCGGCAATTTCAACCGCGGTTTCGCGCGGCAGGCGAGAAAACCGTCCGGCCGCGGCTACGCGACGATGGCCGCCACGAGCACCGCCACGCCGAGGAGGGCGAGCAGCCCGTCGGACGTCCGGAAGCGATACGCCCTGAAGCAGGAGCGGCACGCGCGGGCGTCGTAGCCGCGGTTCCCGACGGCGAGCGCAAGCACCTCCGCGCTTCGGTACGCCCTCACGAAGACCGGCACGACGACCGGCAGCAGAGCGCGCACCCGCGCCGCGACGCCGCCCTCTTCGAGCCGGGCGAGACGTGCGACCTGCGCCTCGCGCACGCGCCCCCACTCCCGCACGAGCACCGGCACGTAGCGCAACGTGATGCCCATCGCGAGCGAGAGGTCGTTCAGCGTGGACCGCCTGCGCACCAGTGGCGAGAGGAGCGCGCAGGTGGCGTCGGTGAGCTGCGTCGGCGTGGTCGTCCGCGTGAGGCAGGACGCGACGAGAAGGACGAGCACGAGCCGCGCGTCCGCGAGCGCGCCGACGAGGGCGCCCGACAGGTCGAGCACTACGGGCCCCAGGGCGATGACGGCCGTCCCGTCCCGCGCGAGAACCGCGTCGAAGAAGAGCACGAACAGCATAAGCCACGAGAGGGGCTTGAGCGCGCGGAGCGCGGAGCGCGGGCCCATGCTCCCCAAGGCGAGGGCCGCGAGCGTCGCCGCGACGGCCGGCAGCAGGCCGGCGACGTCGCGCCCGACGAAGAGCGCGACCATCACCAGCAGCACCGCCACGACCTTGGCCCGCGGGTCCGCCCGATGCAGGGGCGAGTCTCCTGCGGCGTAGCCGCCTGCGACCATCACGCCCCCTCCCCCGCCGGCCGGGCGCCACCCGTGGGCCGCTCGCCGGGTACGACCGCATCGAGAATCGCGCCAGCCAGCGAGTCGTACGGGACCCTCGCGAGGCCGCACGCGCGTCCGGCCCGCTCGAGCGCGTAGGCCACCCGAAGCAGCCCCGGCGCCTCAAGCCCGGCACGTCGCAGGACCCCCTCCTGGCGAAACACCTGGTAGGGCACCCCCTCGTAGGCCACCTGCCCGTCCGCCAGGACCGCGACCTCGTCCGAGGCGCGCGCAAGCACCTCCATGTCGTGCGAGACGAGCGCGACCCCCACGCCCTTCTCCGCCAGCGAGCGCACGAGGCGGACGAGCTCCTCGACGCGTGCTGCGTCGAGCCCGGCCGTCGGCTCGTCGAGGAGCAGGTAGGGCGTCTGGAGCGCGAGGACGCCGGCGATCGCGACCGCGCGCTGCTCCCCGCCCGAGCACTCGAGCGGGCTGCGCTCCAGGGACCAGTCGAGGTCGAGGCCCACCGCCCCGAGCGCGCGCGTGACCCTGCCGAGGACCTCGTCATCGGGAAGGCCCAGGTTGTTGGGGCCGAACGCGACGTCGTCGAAGACCGTGCGCGCGAAGAGCTGCCGCTCGGGGCCCTGCCCCACGAGCCCCACGCGCGCATGCCACTCCCGCCCGCGCGCGGAGGCGCGCTCGCCCAGGCTGTCCACGGCGACGCTGCCATCGTAGCCGCGCTCGAGCCCGGCGAGGCAGCGCAACAGGGAGGTCTTGCCTGAGCCGGACGCCCCGGCGACGCCGAGCACCCGGCCAGGCGCCACGTCGAGGTCGACGCCCGCGAGGACCCGCCGCGCGCCATAGGAGAGGGAGAGGTTCCTGCACGTCAGCGGCATAGTGCCCCCACGAGCTCGAGCGGGTCGGCCGTGAGCGGGACTGCGACGCCCCGGGCCCTGAGCTCACCGGCCAGGCCCATCACGGCCGGCAGCTCCAGGCCAGCGCGCTCGAGGAGCGCACCGTCCGCCGCCAGGCTGTCGGGCGGCTCGCACGCGAGCAGCCGCCCGCCGGAGAAGACGCACACGCGGTCGGCGCGCAGGGCCTCCTCCATGCGGTGGGTGACCAGCACGACGCCGACCCCGCGCTCGCGCAGCCCGTCCACGAGCGAGAAGAACCTCTCGGTCGAGGCCGCGTCGAGCATGGCCGTGACCTCGTCGAACGCGATCACGTCGAAGTCGCCGGCGAGAAGCCCTGCCACGTTTGCCTTGCTGCGCTGGCCACCGCTGAGCTCGTCGAGCGGCCGGTCGGCGAGCTCGCGGATGCCGAGGGCGCCGAGCTCGGCGTCGGCCCTCGCACGCATCTCGCACGGGTCTGCGCCGCGGTTCTCGAGCGCGAAGGCGACGTCGTCCTGGACGACGTCGCACACCGCCTGGTCGTCGGGGTCCTGGAAGCAGAGGCCGACGCGGCTCGCGCGCCCGCCGGCGGCGCGGGTCGTCCGGCCGTCGGCGGCCTGACCACCCCGGCCGCCTGGACCGGCCGGACCGGCGGCCACTGCTACCTGCGCGTTCTTCTCGGCCGCCCACTGAAGGGCGAACGAGGTCTTGCCCGAGCCGTTCCTGCCGACGAAGGCGACGAGCTCCCCGGGCGCCACCTCCAGGTCGACCTCGGACGCGACGCGCGGGCGTGCGGGCCGGCGGCGCAGCGAGGCGAGGACGCCGCGCGCGACCATGCCGGTGAGGGCGCCCGTCGCGCAGGCGGCGGCCGCGAGCACGGGCAGGGAGAGAAGGACGGCCGGCGCGGAGAGCACGAGCGTGGCGACGAGGACCTGGCCAGCGTTGTGCATGATTGCGGCGACCATGGAGGTGGCGACCTCGCCCGCGTCGAGCACGCGCTCCATGAGCAGCATCGACAGGAAGGCGAGGAGGGTGCCGGCGGCGCTGTAGGCGATCATCATCGGGGAGCCGAAGAGGAAGCCTGCGGCCAGGACCTTCACCACGGCGACCAGGGCGGCGGCGCGCGCGTCGACCGTGCAGAGGCAGACGAGCACGGCTACGTTGGAGAGGCCCAGCTTGACGCCGGGGAGCGCCGTGGGCAGCGGGACCATCGACTCGACGTAGCTCAGGACGAGGCCCACCGCCGCGAGCGTGGCGACCTGGGTCAGGCGCTCGACCGAAGGGCGGCTGGCACGGACCTGGCCCGCTTCTCCCACGACGCTCGCCTCCCCCACTGCACCCGCACTCCCGGCGGCGGAACGTCCTTGTCCGTCGTGGACGGGACGCCGCCTTCCGACCGCCACGCTCTTCTCGTGGCACGATTTGGGCATAGAACTTACCACAGGCAGCCGCGGGCCGACGCCCACGCGGGACGACAGCAAGGGAGAGGAAGCCATGTCCGCGTTCTCCGAATGGACCAGCACGCACCAGACGCTCTGGGAGTTCATCAAGTTCAACGTGCTGAGCAACATCTCCACCATCACGCGCTTCGCCTGCACCTGGCTGGGAACGGCGGTCTTCATCAACGCGCTGGGGCTCACGGCCCCCTTCCGCTTCCTCGTCTTCGACTACACCACGGCGGGCTCCAACGGCGTGGGCGGCTTCGTCACCTTCCTGATCGCCGAGGTCCTGGCGCAGGTCGTGAACTTCTTCGTGCAGATGAAGTGGGTGTTCAAGTCTACGGCGGACTTCTCCGAGGCGGCGCCCAAGTTCGCCGTGCTCGCGGTGTTGATCGTCGTGGTGAACCTCATCCTGCCCGGCCACGTCACGAGCTTCTGCGAGGCCACGTGGGGGCTCGGCGCGGGCGTATCGGGTACCATAGCGTCCGTGCTCAACACGCTCCTTGCCGTGGTCGTCTCGTTCCCGCTCCTCAAGTTCTGGATCACGCCCGCCACCGGCAGGTAGCGGAGGGGCCGGCCGCGAGGGAGCGCGGGCGGCAGGGACGGTCGAATCGAGAGGGGACGTGCGATGGGCAGGAAGATTCTAGTCACGGGGTTCCAACCGTTCGGCGGCGAGAGCATGAACCCCGCCTGGGAGGCCGTGAGGCGGCTCCCCGACACGATCGGCGACGCCACGGTCACGAAGGTGGAGGTCCCGGTCGTCTTCGGCAGGGGTCCCGAGGCGGTCGAGCGGGCCGTCGAGGAGGTCGAGCCGGATCTCGTGCTCTGCGTCGGCCAGGCGGGCGGACGCGCGAAGGTCACCCCCGAGTTCGTCGGCATCAACTACGCCGACGCCCGCATCCCGGACAACGACGGCTGCCAGCCCATCGCGGAGCGGATCGTGGATGGCGGTCCCGACGCCTACTTCGCGACGCTGCCGGTCAAGGCCATGGTCCAGGCGATGCGGGAGGCGGGCGTCCCCGCCGAGGTCTCCTACACCGCCGGCACCTACGTGTGCAACGACGTGATGTACTCGCTGCTCCACACGCTCGCCACGCGCCACCCCGAGGTGAGGGGCGGCTTCCTGCACGTGCCCTACGCCACGGAGCAGGCGACGCACCTGCCGGCCTCGACGCCCTCCATGTCCGTCGACGATATGGCACGCGGCATCGCGGTCGCGCTCGAGGCGGCCCTCACGCACGAGAAGGACGTGGACGTCGCGACGGGCTCGACGCACTAGCGACCGCGCGCGGCTCGCGGCGGCGTGCCGCTTGCGGCGGCGTGCGGCTTGCGGCGTGTGGCGGCGCCACGGGGAGGGGCCGGCTCCCGCAGGGGCCGGCCCCTCTGCCGCACGCGCTTCTCGCCCCGAGGCGCCGGGTGCGACTAAACTGGCCTCATCGCCCGCAAGGGAGCCCAAAAAGAGGAGGACCATCCCATGGAGTTCACCGACGTTGTCAAGAAGCGCTACTCCTGCAAGAGGTACAGCGACCGCGTGGTAGAGGAGGACAAGCTCCAGGCGATCCTCGAGGCCGGGCGCGTGGCGCCGACCGCGAAGAACCTGCAGGAGCAGCACGTCTACGTGCTGCGGTCCGCGGAGGCGCTCGAGAAGCTCGACGGCCTGACCCCTGCCGCTACGGCGCTCCGACGGTCCTTCTCGTAGCCTTCGACCGCGACAACGTCTACACCTACCCCGACAGCGAGCGCACCTCCGGCGTCGAGGACGCGAGCATCGTTGCGACCCACATGATCCTCGCTGCCGCGAACGAGGGCGTGGACTCCTGCTGGGTGAACCGCCTGAACCCCAACGCGGTCGCGAAGGCCTTCGGCCTGCCGGAGAACGAGGAGGTCCTCTGCGCGATGGATTTGGGCTACGCCGCAGAGGGCGCGACCCCTCTCCCCAACCACTCCTCGCGCAAGGACCTGGCGGAGACCGTCACGCGGCTGTAGGGCCGACGAACCGGCACCGGGACAGCTCGCCGGGCAGTACGACGGGCCCGTCGCCTCACCGCGCAGGGCGACGGGCCTGTCACGCGCAGGGCGACGGGCTCGTACCCGGTCCGGGGATAGGGACACGCCATCCCGGGATTACGCACGGCTGAGATCTGCGCGGACAAAAGCCCAGTTGGCAGTTCCCCCAGAGCTCAGCCGTGCGTAACTCGACAGGACGCAGGACCGAGACGCGCAAACCCAGTCGCTCGGAAGGCGAGCGCGACGGGCCTCGGGACCACGACCACTGCCTCCGGTTTGTCTCCCCCGACCATGAATCGGGTTGCATTCCGCAAGTCAGGAACGATTCTGTGTATGAGCCTTCTTTTTTGTGTGAACAAGCGAATTCTGCGTATTTTCGCAGAATTCGCTTGTTAACGAGCTTCTCGCTTCTCTATTCTGAGCATACTCACCCTACTGACGTCATTGAGTCGCCTAGGGCAGCCTTAGGAGGTGCGACAGGTGCTCATCAACTTCAGCTTCTCCAACTTCAAGAGCTATCGCGAGGCACAGCAGTTCTCCATGCAGCGGACGTCCAGTGCGCAGAAGCACGAGAGGGCAGGCTGGAGGTGGAGGGAGTACTCCACCGTCTCTGGCGTCTACGGTGGCAACGCCTCCGGCAAGTCCGCGTTCCTCGACGCCTTCGGGTTCGTCGCGCGCTTCGTCACCGATGGCTTCGACCCCAACTTCGACCTCGGAGCAAGGCTCCAGCCCTTCAGGCTCGATTCCGACTCGCGGAACAGGCCCTCCGAATTCCTCGTCGACTTCCTCGGTACCGACGACGTCCGCTACGTCTACGAGCTGAGCGTCGGCAACGGAATCGTCGAGTTCGAGTCGCTCCGCACATACGGGGGCACGCGAACGAGCAGGGTCTTCGAGCGCGAGCGCGAGAACGGCGGCTATTCATACCGCTATGGCAGGTCGTTCAAGGGAGGAAAGAGGGCGTTTGAGCGGATGGCTCGTCCCGAAAGCCCCTACCTCTCCGTCCTCTACGCTGCAAACGCGCCCTCCGTCAAGCCTGCGTGCGAGTTCTTCCGCAACCGCGTCGGCTTCTATAGGGCGTCCCTGTACGAATGCGAGCTCGCCAACCTCTCCGAGGACCTTCGGAGGGGGACGCCGACGGCCAAGGCGCTTACCCGGCTCATGGCCAGTACCGACCTCGGAATTTCCGTGGTTCAGAGGAAGGACCTGCTCGACGAGCTGCAGGAGTCGAGCCAACAGCCAGGAAACCCTAGAGAGGGGGGCTATGAGGACCTCGCCTCCGGCATCCTCGCCCTCGGGCATCCCGAGCTGTCGAGGGAGGAGCGTCGCAAGCAGGCACAGAGCCTCGCAAAGATGCAGCCAAGTCCACGCTACGAGTTCGTGTTCACCCACAGGGGCATGGAAGGCTTCGAGGAGACGTTCACGCAGAGCGAGGAATCGAATGGGACCCTCGCAGTCCTCGCGTTCTTCTCGCTTGCCCTGAGGCTCCTCAGCACGAGGTCGGTGGGGTTCATAGACGAGGTGGACTCGAGCCTCCATCCCGTCTACGTACAGGAGCTCGTCGAGCTGTTCAAGGACCCGAGGACGAACCCCCACCAGTCGCAGCTCATCTTCACGACCCACGACGTCTCACTCATCACCAGGGCAGGCGCCGACCAGAGAGTTCTCGACCAGGACCAGATCTGGCTCGCGGAGAAGGACACCGAAGGCCGCTCGACCCTCTACCCCGTCACCTCCGTCCGTTCAAGATGGGACGAGAACTTCGGCAGGAACTACCTTCACGGCGTCTATGGCGCGAACCCAAGGCCCGCGTTCCACGAGGCGTTCGCCTCTGAAATGGCACGCCTGCAGGAAGCAGACGCCGCGTTAGTCACAGATGAGCCGAGGGGGTGAAGACCGATGACCAGCAAGCACAGGGGCCTTCGAGCGGGCCGCCCGATGGCGAACCACCGAGCGAGGAAAGCCCGCTTTCTCGTCATCACCAACGGAGAGGTGACTGAGCCCGAGTACTTCGACGGCCTCGAGAGAGAGCTCAAATCCACGGTGATCACTGTCCGACACTTCAGAGAAGATCCGGCGAAGCTCGCAGAGGAGGCAAGGGACCTCAAGTCGAAGGAGGAGGGGCACAGAAGGGCTGGCAGCGTCCGCGATTCAGACGCATTCCGACGAGTATTCGTCGTGACCGACGTAGACCAGTTCACGTCAGACCAGTTTCAGAAGGCAGCACGCATATGCAGGGGTTCGGGCATTGAACTGATTATCTCTAACCCATGTTTCGAAGTCTGGCTAATCGATCACCTCTCGTGCTGCCCCGAGAGCTTCACCACGGCAAGCGATGTCGAGCGTAAGGCCCACGACCTCAAGATAGTCAAGGGCAGCCGGGACAAGCACGTCGACTACCCTGTCATCCAGGGAAAATGGCCTGACGCTTGCAACAATGCCCGTCGGCACAACGCACCAAGCCGACGTCAGACTCGGGAGAGCCTGGGCAGCACGAGCTTCGGCCCCTGGACCGACATGCCGAACCTCATCGGGTGCGTGGCATCGGAGAAGTCCAACTAGCGGCGCACTACTGAGCGCTCCTCGAACTCCTCGAACGACCGGCATCCGCCGGAGAGCTGGTTGCGATAGACGTTGTAGCGTCTCACAGGGCCATGCATGCTGGGACCGGTCCTGTAGTCGGTGGCGACGATGCCTGCGAACCGGCTCTGCTTCCCGAGATGGGCCCAAGGGTCGTTCAAGAAGCGCTTAAACTTGGAACCGCCGAGTTTTGGTTACGGTTATACGAAAAAAGGTCAGAGACTTTTTAGCCTCTGACCTGCATTTATGGTGGGCGTTAGAAGATTTGAACTTCTGACCTCTTCCGTGTCAGGGAAGCGCTCTCCCCCTGAGCTAAACGCCCGTGTATATGGCCGCTCGCGCGGCACTTGGATAAGTATATGAGAAGCAGGCACGAGATTCAAGGATTTTCTCGACAAGATATCAAGGCACCGACCTCGTGAGCGACCGGACCCTCGTCGCCTTCGCGTGAGGGACTAGCACGGGAAAGGGGCTAGAGTTGGACGTCCTTCTCCCACAGCCTGTCGACCGCGAGCTTGAAGCAGACCTTGCGGATGGGCTCGGGCTCGCCACCGGGCACGACGACGGTCGGCATGTGGGGCTCGCCGACGACGAAGAGCGCGAAGCGGCCCGGCCCCAGCGTAGCCGCCAGGTAGTCGTCGGGGTCCTCGGGATGGAGCAGGGCGAAGTCGTCCTTCTCGTCGAAGGCGCCCTCGGGGACGGTCGGGCCGGAGGTGGTGCGGAAGGACTCCGCCCCCTCGAGGTCCATCTGGACGTCCATGTAGTCGTGGTGCACCTCGTAGGTGGCGTCCTCCGGCCGACGCGTGGTCGGGCGCATGACGTTCGCGAAGAGCAGGTCGCCACGCAACTTGGTGCAGCCGTCGGGCAGGTCGGCCGGGTCGTTCTCGGCCAGCCAGTCGATCAGTGCGTCGAGCCCGCGGTAGAGCCCGCGGTAGCGGTCGATGGCAGCGGTTCCGTCGTAGATCATGGGTTGCCTCCAGTCCTGCGCCGCCACGTCGCGGCGCTGCACAAGCATACCCGTCCGCGGCGGGCGGGGCCGCGACGACCCGGGACGGGCAGGACAGCACCGGCCAGTGCCACGCTCCACGCCGAAGACCGGGCGCGCGACGCCGGCGGGCGCTCAGCTCAACGCCGGTCCGTTGCATCTTGCCAAGCCGAAGGATAGGCTGAGGGGTTACGCCACGGCGCAGGCGCCTTGCCGCTGCCGACCCGCATCGGCACAGATGCGCCGCACCGCCGAATCGTCGAGTCGCGGAGTCCTTGGGAGCAGAGCGGATGCATCTATCGAGCGAACAGGTCACGGACGGTACCCTGGGCCCACGTGGGTCCCTCGCGGTGGGGGTCGCCCTCTTCTCGATGTTCTTCGGGGCGGGCAACCTCATCATCGCTCCGCTGCTGGGCGTGCAGGCGGGCCCCTGCGTCGTACCGGCGACCCTCGGCTACCTCGTCTCCGGCGTCGGGCTGCCCATCGCGACCATCGTCGCCATCGCCCGCGCCGGCACCGCGGACGCACTGCTCGACCGCATCGGCCACGGGTTCTCGCGCGTGTTCACCATCCTCGCCTACCTCGCGATCGGCCCCCTGCTCGCCATACCGCGCACCGCCTCGACGTCCTTCGAGATGGTGAGGCCGCTGATCCTGGGCGCGCAGGCCGGCGCGGGGTCAGCCGCCGCGGGTGCAGCGGCAGGTGCGGCCGTCGCCCTGCCCCAGCTGCTCTTCTCGCTCGCCTTCTTCGCAGCGGCGCTCGCGCTCGCGCTTCACCCCGCCAGGATCGTGCGACTCATGGGCAAGGTCACGGGACCCCTCCTGATCGGCCTCCTGGTGGTGATGGTCGCCGCACAGGTCGTCGCCCCCGCCGGCGACCCTCTGGCCGAGGCGCAGCAGGCCTACGCCACGGCGCCCGCCGTGGCGGGCTTCGTGCAGGGCTACCAGACCCTCGACCTTCTCGCCTCCCTCGCCTTCGGCGTGGTGATCACGAGCAGCGTGCGGCGCCTCGGCGTCACCGACCCCGGCGCCCAGGCGCGCCAAGTCGCGCGCTCGGGCGTGGTTGCCGGCGCGCTCATGGCGCTCGTGTACTGCGCCCTCAGCTACCTCGGCGCGCGCATGGGCACCGTCGCCCCCGAGGCGGCCAATGGCGCCGAGGTCATCTCCCTCTCCTCGACGTTGCACTTCGGCACGGCGGGCACGGCCCTCACCGCCGCGGTCTTCCTGGTAGCCTGCTTCAACGTCTGCGTGGGGCTCGTCTCGTCGATCGGCGAGTACTTCTCCAAGGCCTTCCCGAAGGTCCCCTACCGCGGCTGGGCGATCCTCATCGCCTGCATCTCCTGCGTCCTTGCCAACGCCGGCCTGACCTCGATCCTCGCCTACTCCGTCCCCGTGCTGATGGCGCTCTACCCCATGGGAATCTGCGCCATGCTCATGGGCCTCCTGCCCGGCTCGGAGGCGCACGCAGGCGCATGGCGGGTCGCGATGGCGTGCGTCGGCGTGGTGAGCACGGCCGGCGCCCTCCGCGACGCCCTCGTGCCCGGGCTCTCCCTGCCCTTCGACGCGCTCCCGCTGGCGGACATCGGCCTGGGCTGGGTCGTGCCAGGAATACTGGGACTTATTATTGGCTATATCATCGAGGCGGCACGCCACGGGCGAGAAGGACGCGGGGACTCCCGCGGCTAGCGCCCACCCGGGCCCTCGACGCCCGGCGCACCTCCGCGCTTGACGTCATCGACGAACCGGACGGTCTCCTCCACCTGCCGCGACGGACAGATCATCGCCTCGCCGTCGGCGAGCTGCGCTCCATAGCTGCCGAACTGCGCGTGGTTGCCGCCAGGTATGACGAGCTCGTGCGCGTCGCGGGGCAGGTTGCCGAAGTCCTCCTGGTAGGTCTCGCGGTTGAGGACCCCGTCCCGGGAGCCGTACGCGCTCAGCACCTCGAGGCCGGAGTCCCTCAGGTCCTTGGTCGAGTACGCGGCGAGAAGGACCAGTCCGTCGAGCTCGTCCGCGTGGTCCGCCGCGAAGTCCGCCGCCATTGCGCCGCCGAGCGAATGGCCGGCGACGTACCAGTGCTCCACCTGCGGGAACTCCGCCATCGCCCGCGCCGCCGCACCCTCGTCGAGTATGGCGAGGTCGAGTGGCATGGAGACGTCGACGCAGACCCAGCCCTTCGCCGCAAGCTCGTGCATGAGCGGGGCGTACGCCCGCTCGTCCACCTTCGCTCCAGGGTAGAAGATCAGGCCGTAGGTGTTGTCGGGGTCCTCGTCGGGACCCACGAAGGCGTAGCCGTCCTCGACCTGATCGACCCGCACCGCGTCATCGCCCACAAGCGCCGCAAGCGCGGTCGCGTCGGGCCGGTAGTGGCCGAGGAGTCCGAAGGCCGCCGTGCAGGCCGCGGCAAGGAGAAGGACCACGGCCACCACGCGCGCGCCGCGCCACCTGACGGGTCGTCCCTTCTCCCCTGTCATCCTCGCAACCCCTCTCCGCAATCCGCACAGGAGGTAGCCTACCATCACCCGCGCCACGGAGCCCGCGACCCCCCGAGTTTCTCCCCCAGCCGGCCTCACCGCGGAGCCCGCGACCACCCGGGCTCCCCCAGGCGGCGCGAGCCGTGCCCCCGTTCCACAATCTCATTGTGTGCAATCGGTTGTGTCCCATCTTTTTGCAAGCGCACCCTCCGCGTCGGCGCATACTGGACGCGTAACCAAGCGCCGGGCGAGGCCCGGAGGAGGGAGCCACCATGGCATCCGACAAGACCGTGGACTACCACGACTTCAGCGTGACCGCGCAGGACGGCAGCGCCGTCAGCCTCCACGACTACGACGGCAAGGTGCTGCTCGTCGTGAACACAGCGACCGGCTGCGGCTTCACGCCCCAGTACGAGGACCTCGAGCGCATCTACGCCGCCCACCGCGACCAGGGCTTCGAGATCCTGGACTTCCCCTGCAACCAGTTCGCCGACCAGGCGCCCGAGTCCGACGAGGAGATCAACCGGTTCTGCTCCCTCAAGTTCAACACCGAGTTCCCCCGCTTCAAGAAGCTCGACGTGAACGGTGACACCGCCGATGCGCTCTTCGCCGCGCTCGCGACGGAGCGCCCCTTCCAGGGCTTCGGCAGCGGCATCAAGGCAAAGGCACTCGAGAAGTTCGCCCGTATGAACAACAAGAAGTACGGCGACAAGGCCTACGTCATGTGGAACTTCACCAAGTTCCTCGTCGCGCGCGACGGCCACCTCGTGGCGCGCTTCGAGCCCACCGCCGACATGGCCGAGGTCGAGCGCGCAATCGAGGCGGAACTCTAGTGGGCGCGACGTCCGAGAAGGACCTGGGGCCGACCGGCCCCGGCGCCCCGGGCGCCGAGGGGGCGGCCGCCGCCTCCCGCGACGACCCCTCCTGTGAGGCGCTCCTCCTCGACAACCAGCTGTGCTTCCCGCTCTACGCCTGCTCCAAGGAGGTCGTGCGCAGCTACCAGCCTCTTCTCGCCCCCCTCGGCCTCACCTACACGCAGTACCTCTGCATGATGGTTCTCTGGGAGGAGCAGGTGACGAGCGTGCGGAGCCTCGGCGAGAGGCTCTACCTGGACTCCGGCACGCTCACGCCGGTCCTCAAGAAGCTCGAGGACCGGGGCTACGTGACCCGCGAGAGGAGCGTCGCCGACGCCCGCGTCCTCGAGGTCAGCCTCACGCCCGAGGGCCGCGCCCTCCGCGACCGCGCCGCCTCCGTCCCCCCGGAGATGGCCTGCCACGTGCACCTCTCTCCCGAGGAGGCCGTCGAGCTCAAGCGCCTCCTGGTCAAGGTGCTCACCCAGGTCCGCGGCGGCGGGGCGGGCGGTACCGGCACATGCGCGCAGACGAAAGGAGAGGACGGGGAATGAGCATCATGAACACGGAGGACAACGAGAGGGACAAGGCACCCGCGCCCGGACGTAAGAAGGGCAAGGCGCCCTCGCCCATCCCGACCACCGACCGCGAGAGGACCATCGTCCGCACCAGCATCCTCGGCATCGTGGCCAACGTGCTGCTCGCCGGGTTCAAGGCCGCGGTGGGCGTCCTCTCGAACTCCATCGCCATCACCCTCGACGCCGTAAACAACCTCTCCGACGCGCTCTCCTCGGTCATCACGATCGTGGGCACCAAGCTCGCCGGACGCGCGCCGGACAAGCGCCACCCCATGGGCTACGGCCGCGTCGAGTACCTCACGGCGATGGTCATCTCGGTCATCGTGCTGTACGCCGGCATCACCTCCGGCGTGGAGTCCGTGCAGAAGATCATCTCGCCCGAGACGCCGGACTACTCCGCCGCCGCGCTGGTCGTGGTCGCCGCCGGCGTCGTTGCCAAGGTGCTCCTCGGCCGCCACGTGCAGTCGGTCGGCCGACGCGTCAACGCAGACTCGCTCGTGGCCTCGGGCCAGGACGCGCTCTCGGACGCGGTGCTCTCCGTGTCCACGCTGGGTGCCGCCTTGGTCTACCTGGCGTTCGGCATCTCGCTTGAGGCCTGGGTCGGCGCCGTCATCTCCGCGTTCATCGCGAAGGCCGGCCTCGAGATGCTCTGGCAGACGCTCAGCCAGATCCTCGGCGAGCGCATGAGCCCGGAGCTCGCCGAGAAGGTCAAGGGCGTCATTGCCGAGGAGGACCGCGTCCTGGGCGTCTACGACCTCATCCTCAGCAGCTACGGGCCCGAGCGCAGGGTCGGGTCGGTCCACGTCGAAGTCCCCGACACAACCACGGCCGAGGAGGTCGACGAGCTCGAGCGGCGCATCGCCCAGCACGTCTTCGAGCGCACGGACGGCCAGGTCATCATCGCGGCCGTGGGCATCTACTCGAGGAACACCAGCAAGGCCGTCGCCGACATGCGCGAACGCGTGAGGCGCATCGTCGTGGGCCACGACCACGTGCTGCAGTTCCACGGCTTCCACGTGGACGAGGCTCGTCACCTGCTCGAGTTCGACGTGATCATCGCCTTCGAGTCGCCCGACCGCCAAGGCGAGTTCCACCAGATCGTGCGCGAGGTCGAGGATGCCTTCCCCGACTACACCGTGCGCGCCGCGCTCGACAGCGACGTCACGGACTAGCCTCCCCGGGCGCTCGCCTGGCAGGCGCGGGCGAGAAGAGCGCGGCGGTGCGGGCTTGCCCCGCACCGCCGCGTTGCGTCTACGTAGAAGCCGCGGATGTCCCTAGCCTGCCAGATGTCCCTAGCCCGCCAGCCTTGCTCCGAGTTCTTCTATGCGCGCGAGATGTTGTAGAACGCGGAGCGGCCGGCGTATTCGGCGGCGTCGCCCAGCTCCTCCTCGATGCGGAGCAGCTGGTTGTACTTGGCCACGCGGTCGGAGCGCGCGGGCGCGCCGGTCTTGATCTGGCCCGCGTTGGTCGCCACGGCCAGGTCGGCGATCGTGGTGTCCTCGGTCTCGCCCGAGCGGTGCGAGACGATCGTGGCGTAGCGGGCGCGCTGCGCCGTCTGCATGGCCTCGAGGGTCTCGGTGAGGGTGCCGATCTGGTTGACCTTTACGAGCAGCGCGTTTGCCGCGCCCAGCTCGATGCCGCGCGAGAGGCGGGCGGTGTTGGTGACGAACAGGTCGTCGCCCACCAGCTGCACGCGCCTACCGAGGCGCTCGGTTAGCTGGCGCCAGCCGTCCCAGTCCTCCTCGGCAAGGCCGTCCTCGATCGAGATGATCGGGTAGGACGAGACGAGCTTGTCCCAGTAGTCGACCATCTCGGCGCTCGTGAGCGTGCGGCCCTCGCCCTTGAGGACGTAGGTGCCGGTGGCGGCGTCAAAGAGCTCGCTCGTGGCGGGGTCCATGGCGAAGACGAAGTCCTCGCCGGGCTTGAAGCCCGCCTTCTCGACTGCCTTCATGAGGTACTCGAAGGGCTCGGCGTTGGTCTTGAGGTCGGGGGCGAAACCGCCCTCGTCGCCCACGCCGGTGGAGAGGCCCGCGTCCTTGAGCACGCCCTTCAGGGTGTGGTAGACCTCGGCCGACCAGCGCAGCGCGGTGTGGAAGTCGGGAGCACCGACGGGCATGATCATGAACTCCTGGAAGTCCACGTTGTTGTCGGCATGAACGCCGCCGTTCAGGATGTTCATCATCGGCGTCGGCAGCGTATGCGCGTTGGGGCCGCCAAGGTAGGCGTAGAGCGGCAGGCCCGCGGACTGCGCTGCCGCGCGGGCGGTTGCCAGGCTCACACCCAGAATCGCGTTGGCGCCGAGCTTGCCCTTGTTGGGGGTGCCGTCGGCCTCGACGAGCGCGGCGTCGACGGTGCGCTGGCTGCGCGCGTCCAGGCCGAGAACCGCCTCGCGCGCCTCGCCGTTCACGTGGGCGACGGCCTTCTCGACGCCCTTGCCCTGGTAGCGGCCGGCATCTCCGTCGCGCAGCTCCACGGCCTCGAACTCGCCGGTAGAAGCGCCCGAGGGGACGATGGCCCTGCCGACGGAGCCGTCCGCGAGCGTGACCTCTGCCTCGACCGTGGGGTTGCCGCGGGAGTCCAGGACCTCTCGCGCGTGGACCTTCTCGATGGTGCTCATGGTGTGCAACCTTTCGTTTCGTCGTCGGACGGGGCCGAGTTCTCGTCCCCTCGTCCACACGTATGTTTACCTAACCTTACTTATGTGTACCCATCCTGGGCGACAATAACGCGGGGCTCGCCTCTTTATGGCCCTTTTTGTTTTGGCCCTTTTTGGGATCTGGTGGACAGCACGCGCCACGCTCTTCGGAAGGCCGGCGCGGCTCTTCGGGAGGCCGGCGCGGCTCGGCCACCTGGATTCCTTGGCCCCGCCAGTCGTCTCTTCGACCTCCCACTAGGAACAGCGAGTAGCCTTGAGCGTGAAATTACGCACGACTGAGTTTAGGTTTGTGGATTTGCAGGCATTTCAGATACCTTAAGTACAACCGTGCGTAGTTTCGCTTCGAGCGCCCGACCGCGAGGGCCAGTGCGCCCACATCGCGCCCCATCCTCCCAGACGAGGGGGCGCCATGAGAGGGCACTTTCGGACGGGCCCACGTGGTCGGACGCCACCGCGGGCCGGACGCCGCCGCGGCAACGTCTGGCCCCGGGCCCACGCGGCCTATCCCCAGACGCGCTCGGCAACCTCGCGTACGAGGGCGACCTTCGCCCACTGCTCGTCCTCGGTGAGCTTGTTGCCAATCTCGCACGACGCAAAGCCGCACTGCGGCGAGAGGCACAGGCTCTCGAGCGGCACGTACTTCTCCGCCTCGCGGATGCGCGCGACAATGGCCTCGGGGTCCTCGAGCGCACCCCTCTTGGTCGTGACGAGCCCCAGCACAACCTTCTTGCCCGCCGGCACCTTGGCCAGCGGCTCGAAGCCGCCCGAGCGCGCGTCGTCGAACTCCAGGAAGAAGGCGTCGACGTCCTCGCGGGCGAGCAGGAAGTCTGCCACGTCGTCGTAGCCGCCCTCGCAGGCCCAGGTGGAGTGGAAGTTGCCGCGGCACACGTGGGTGTTCACCGTGAGGTCGGCGGGACGCCCCTCGAGTGCGCGGTTGTTGACGTCGAGCAGGGCCTCCTTCACGCGCTCGAGGCCTGCCGCGTCCGTACCGAAGAACTGCTCGGCGTGCGGGTCCACGACCATGCCCCACGAGCAGTCGTCGAACTGCAGGTTGCGGCAGCCCGCGGCATACACGTCGGCGATAAAGGCGCGGTAGGCCGCCACGACGTCATCGGCGAGCTCCTCGTCCGTCTCGTAGTAGCGGCGCGTGGCCTCGAGGTTGAAGGGCATCGCGAACTGCTCATAGAACTGCGCAGGCGCAGGGATCGTGAGCTTGGCCACGCACTTCTCGTCCTCGAGCGCCTGGACGAAGCGGAAGTGCTGGATAAACGGGTGGCCGCCGCTATAGGCAATCTTCCCGGTGAGGTAGGTGTCGTCGATCTTTGCCGCCTCGTCGTGGAAGGGCAGGCCGGTCTCGGTGGGCTTGTGCGCCACGCCGTCGAACGCCCACATGAAGTCGAGGTGCCAGGTCTCGCGGCGGAACTCGCCGTCGGTGATCACGCCCAGGCCGGCGGCCTTCTCCTTTGCGACCAGGTCCCGGACGCACTCGTCCTCGATGGCCGTGAGCTCCTCGGCCGAGATACGCCCGGCCTTCCAGTCGACACGGGCCTGCTTCAGGCGCGCGGGCCTGAGGAAGCTACCGACCACGTCGAAGCGATGCGGGGTCTTCTTGTCATATGCAATGCTCATGGGGCTACCTCTCTCCTGTCGTTGACACCAGATATGGTGCCCCTTGTGAGAAGCCAAAGGAACTATCGATGCGCTATTGCTTGCTATAGCCAGAGGCTATGTACTTTGCAACGTAGGCGCTCAGGTGCTCGAGGTAGCGCTCCGCCATGGGCGAGAGGGGCCGACGCGGCTGGTGGATGTAGCCCAGCTCCATGGTTCCGCCGTCCGCGAGCGGCACCGCGACGATCTCGTCGCCGTTGAGGTCCGCACTCAGGATGCCCGAGGAGACCGTGTACCCGTCGAGTCCAATGAGCAGGTTGAAGAGGGTCGCGCGGTCCGTGACGACGACGGCCTTGTCGACCTGCTCGGTGATGTGGGGCTCCTCGGCGAAGTAGAACGAGTTGCGCGAGCCCTGGTCGTAGGAGAGGCGCGGATAGGGCGCCAGGTCCGCGAGCGTCACGGACGCGCGCGCCGCCAGGGGGTTGGCGCGGCTTACAAACACGTGCTCGCGGGCCTCGAAGAGCGGCTCGAAGCGCAGCTCGGCATCGCGGATGGCGCTGGTGAGCACCTCTCGGTTGAAGTCGTTCCGATAGAGCACGCCCAGCTCGGAGCGCTGCAGGCGCACGTCCTCGATGGTGCCGAAGGTGGTCCCCTCGCGCAGGCTGAACTCGTAGCGGCTCTCGCCGTGCTCGCGCACCAGCTCGGCGAAGGCGTTGACCACGAAGGCGTAGTGCTGGCTCGAGACGCCGAAGACGCGGCGCGGCGGGGTGCCGTGCTTGTACTGGGCCTCGAGGAGGGCGGCCTGCTCGACGACCTGCCGCGCGTACGAGAGGAACCGCGTGCCGTCCTCGGTGGGCACAACGCCCTTGCTCGAGCGCTCGAAGATGGTGATCCCCATCTCTGCCTCGAGCTCCGAGACCGCCTTGGAGAGCGACGGCTGCGCGACGAAGAGCCTGCGCGCAGCCTCGGTGATGGAGCCCGCCGTGGCCACCTCGACCACATAGCGGAGCTGCTGCAGCGTCATGGCATCCCCTCCCGTCCCCGTGCGCGCCGGACCGAACCGCGCGCCACAGCCTCGATGGTACACGCCCGCACCACGCCGCGCTGATTTGCCGTTCTCGGCATATGCCACGGCACTATAGTGAATAATGATACATGTTACTGATAATAACGGGGCACCCCCGCCGAAGGCTCGGATGGGCCCAGGCCCGCCGCGTGCGGCGGGCCTGCATGGGCTACGGACCTCTTCGCCGGGGGCGCCTAGGAAGCGAGGACGAGACATGGACGTTCGCGAGGAGCTGGCGGCGCGCTACGGCGCAAAGAGGACCGGGGGCCACGGCGGTCTCGAGATCCTGAGGCACATCGGACCCGGCCTGCTGGTCACGGTCGGGTTCATCGACCCGGGCAACTGGGCGTCGAACATGGCGGCGGGCTCGCAGTTTGGCTACGGCCTCCTGTGGGTGGTCACGCTCTCCACCCTGATGCTCATCCTGCTGCAGCACAACGCCGCACACATCGGCATCGCCACCGGAGACTGCCTGGCCGAGGCCACGCGCAAGCACCTCCCGCGCTGGCTGGGCACAGCCATCCTCGCCACCGCCTACGCGGCGACCGTCGCCACCGCACTGGCCGAGGTCCTCGGCGGCGCGATCGCGCTCCAGATGCTCTTCGGCCTCCCGGTGCGCGTCGGCAGCCTCCTCGTGGGTGCGGCCTCCGTCGCCATGCTCGCCACCAACTCCTACAAGCGCATAGAGCGCTGGATCATCGCGTTCGTCTCGCTGATCGGCATCGCCTTCCTCGTCGAGCTCGCCCTGGTGAGCGTCGACTGGCCGCAGGCGGCCGCCTCCTGGGTCACCCCGAGCTTCCCCGCGGGCTCGACCGCCATCGTGATGAGCGTCCTGGGCGCCGTCGTTATGCCGCACAACCTCTTCCTGCACTCCGAGGTGATCCAGAGCGTCCACTACGAGCAGCAGGGCGAGGAGGTCGTCCGCGAGCGACTGCGCTACGAGCTCTTCGACACGCTCTTCTCCATGGGGATCGGCTGGGCGATAAACTCGGCGATGGTGATACTCGCCGCCACGACGTTCTTCTCGCACGGCGTCGTCGTGGACGACCTCGCGACCGCGGCGGCCACGCTCTCCCCCATCCTGGGGCCCGCGGCGTCGACCATCTTCGCCATCGCGCTGCTGCTGGCCGGCCTCTCCTCCTCCGTCACCGCCGGAATGGCGGCTGGCACCATCAGCGCGGGCATGTTCGGCGAGGAGTACGACATCCACGACCGGCACTCCTCGGCGGGCGTCGCGCTGTGCATGGCCGTGGCAACCCTGGCGTGCCTGCTGGTGCGCGACACCTTCCAGGGCCTGGTGCTCTCCCAGGCGCTACTCTCGCTGCAGCTCCCAATCACCATCTTCACGCAGATCCGGCTCACGAGCTCCAGGCGCGTGATGGGCGCCTTCGCCAACTCGCGGCTCACGAACGCGCTCTTGGTGGCCACGGGCGTCGTGGTGACGGGCATCAACGTGGCGTCACTCGTCGGGTAGGCGCGACTCGCGGGGGAAGGGGGTCGCACCCGCGTCGCGCCGCGTTCACGTCCGAGAAGGACGTGCGCCCGCCGGGCCCGGCCCCGTGCCGCCCCCTCCCCTGGGCCGGGCCTAGCCCCGCCGGCGCGCCTTGCGACGACGGTGGACCACCACGTCCACGGCGACGCCGGCGAGCGCCGCGGCCACCACGACGACGGCCCACTCGCGCGCGCCCCAGTGGCGCTCCGTGACGGCCGCCTGCTCCTCGGCCTCCTCGGGCTCGTAATCCGTGCGCTCGCAGTGCACCAGGAGCCTATGGTCGTTCACCCCGTAGGGGGTGCAGGTCACGAGGGTGAGCAAGTCCTCGCCCGGAGCGATCCCGAGCGAGGAGACCTCGTCGGGCCACACCACCTCCGAGGACGTCACGCGGTAGGCGTAGGTGTCCCCCATGGTGTGGAGAAGGACCAGGTCCCCCGGGACGAGCTGGCGGATGTCGTCGAACATGCGGAGGTTCCGCATGCCCGAGTGCGCGGTGATGACGCAGTGGGTGGACGCCCCGCCCACGGGCAGGCTCGTGCCCTCCAGGTGCCCGACGCCGGCCATGAGCGCGGACTCGCTCGTGCCGTGGTAGATGGGCATGCTCACGTCGATGGAGGGAATCTCGACCCAGCTCATCATGGGGTCGCGGTCGTAGGTGAGCTGCCTGGAGTAGTCGACGATGTCCGCGGGGTCGAGGTCCGGCTCCTCGCCGGCGAGCACCTGGTTGTAGGAGCGCGCCTGGTCGAGGTACCACTGCCTCTCCCCCGACGGCATCGAGTCGACACGCGCCGACACCTCGGAGATGGTCGCGCCCACGCCGTACTCCTCGAGCGCATCTACCACCCACGGCCACACCATGAGGCCCACGCCGAGAAGGATGAGGCCCACGGTGATGAGCCGGTCCGCCCACCGCGGCAGCCGACGCCGCCTCTCGTCGTGCTTGGCATGCGTGCCCACACGCGCCTCCCCACCAGATGGGCCCCGCACGCGGCGGGGCCCACGACTTGCCAACCTTTGCAACCTGCGCTACGTACCGGCAGCCACGCTACTCCGCACTATCCTCGGCGTTCTTGCGGGAGCGGACGAGATGCGTGATGCCCAGGGCAAGAACGGCACCGCCAGCGATCCAGGTGATGGTGATGCCCGCCTGGCCGGTGAGGGGCAGGCTCATGCCCGCCTTGTCCTTGACAACCAGGTCGACCACGCCGTCATAGACGTTGATGTCGGACACGTTGGCGTTCGAGGTCTGGACGCGAATCGTGTCGATATCGCCCGTGGCCTCCTTGTAAACGGGATAGATCTGGAAGGTGAAGCTGGGCACCGTGTTGTACCCATCGGGAGCCTGGGTCTCGACGACCGTGTACTCGCCCGCGTCGAGCCCCTTCACCGAGATGCTGCCGTCGGCGCCCGACGTGAACTCGTAGGCCGTATCGCCGAGCGTGCCATCCTGCTGCACGTACTTCTTGCTCGCGTCGCCGCCCTCGTCGGCACCGGTGGCCTGGATGGTGAACTTGGCGCCCTGAAGGCCCTTGGAGTTATCCGAACTGTCGACCTTCATGAGCATGAGCTGGTAGGTGTAGTCGCGCACCGTCGCCGGCGTGGTGTCGCCGTGATCGTTAGTACCCGGGTTGTTGGAGTACGTGAGCGTCACCGTGTTGTCGTTGGATTTGCTGGCAACCATTGCCTTGTTGTTGAGCTTGGCCGTGTAGTACACGTTCACCACGGAATTGGACGTGATGGAGATAGCGTTGTCCTTCGTATCCTTCACCGACTTGAGGTCGTTGATGGTAACGGTGAGCGTGTTTTTGGCGGAATCGAGAGCGACGGTGTAGTCATCGGCGCGCACCTGGGTCTCGGTCTGGGCGGCATCCCCCGTTGCCGGGTTCTGCACCATGACCTTGACCGAGTCCTTATTAGCCGAAAGCCCCGAGTCGAGGACGTCCTTGAAGGAGTAGTAGTACGTGTCGTAGCTCGCAAGCGCCGTGGCGACCGTGCCCGTGAGCTTGTAGTCGACGTTCTGGCCGATCTGGGAGTCCGCAACCTTTGCCCAGTCGGAGCCCGTCGCGTCGTTCTTGATGAACTTGCTTACGGTGGGCAGGCTCGACTTCTGGTCGACCGTCACTGCGCTGCCGCCGACCACCGCGTAGATGGGGGCGGTACCCACCTTATCGATCAGGCCGTCCGTCGTGTCACTGTCGGTCACGAACAGCCAGTAGCCCTCATCGAGCGTCGCCTTGGTGTCGGGCTTAATCGTGGTCGCAGTCGCACCCGCCGTGCGCATGGCGGCGGCGATTTTGCCGAACGCATCGTCGGCATCGACAACGGTGGCCGACCCCGACCCAGACGCATGCTCGCTCAGCCAGTCGGCTGCATCCTGCGCGGACGTGCCCGCGTAGGTGGGCTCGACGGCCTTGATCGCGGCCTCGACAGCCGTCTGGGCCTGGGTGCTGCCCCAGACGATGTTTGACACCGCCTTGGACGTCGTGGCGCCCACCGTCTGGTCGGCAACGTCCGCCTTGAAGAGCTGATAGCCCAACAGCGTCGTGGTATCCGACGAGACATGCGTGTTCGCTTTGATCGTGATGTCGCCCTGGGTCGCCGTCCCGTCTGCCGCGAACGCTGCGACCGGTGCCGCGACCGGGCCGAGGGCCATCGTGAGCGCCAGGCCGGCCGTTACCGCCATGCGTGCGATACTGTGCTTCCTCATGGTCTTTCCTCTCTAACCTTCGGGCGCTTCGCCCAGGTCACATAAACCTATCCCGTCTCCCATGCAAACCGTGGTGGCTTCCGGCATTAGGGCCGGCGCTTTGGATCTCCCTTCCTTCGCCGGATCGCGAACACGATCAGAGCCGCACCGACCACTGCAAGGCAGATGGCAGGCAGGTACGACGTTGGGTCCCCGGTGAACGGAGAAGAGCCACCCGGCCTGCGAGGCGCGGGCTTGTCGCTCGAGGGAACGGCCGTGGTGCCGTTGAGCACCGAGACATCAGCCTCACCGGAGTCCTTGTCAAAGCTGTCGGCCCTCAAGGGCAACTCAGCCGAAAGGCGCTCGTCACTGGTCGAGCGGAGAATCTGGGGATCAAGCCCTACGGTCAGCGTGATGGAGGGTGCGCCCGAGAAGGACGCGTAACCCTCGGGAGCCTGGACCTCCTCAACCTTAAAGGTGCCGGAGTCGACGCCGCGCACCGCAATGGCGCCGTTCTCGTCAGTGGTCACGGTGGCGTCGTCCGTGGTCCAGGTGCCGTCCTGCGTGAGGTGGTACCCGCGGTCGTCGGTCACGCGCAGCACGGCGCCAGCCAGGGTAGCCTCGCTCGTGGCGTCACGCTTGAACAGGTTGAGGTCCCACGTGTAGGCGATGGCCTCGTCCTCCTGCGTCTTAGCCTGCGTCTCCGAGTACGGCGTGCTTGGATAGCGAAGCGTCACCGTGTTGGGGTTGCCGTGCGCCGCTCCGCGCTCCGCGTCCTGCACAAGCGGTGCGTCGTAGACCACGCAGGCCTCAAGTCCCAGGTCGGCGTAGACGCCGTGGCTGGATGCGGAGGCGATGAGGTCGGCAACATCGACATCGAAGGTCGATCCGTTCTCGCCTGCGGGGCGTGTTACGTATTCCTTCTCGTCCAGCTCGACCCAACCGTCGCCGGGCTTGGTTCCCTTCGCCCATGGCGAGGCGCCCGCCGGAGCAATGTACACGTGCACGTCGCTTGGCTGCTCAAGGCCGGAGGACAGCTCGTCATGGAAGGTGATCGAGTACGTCTTGTAGGCGGAGTCGGGCGAGAGGTTCACAGGAACGGTGGCAGCAAGGCGCCAGTCGAGCTCGTCCCCCACGGTGGCGTCGGCCTGCTTCTGCCAGCTGTTGCTCGAGTCCTCGAGCACGCTCTTCTCGACCGTGGGCACCGAGGTCTTGGTTGTCGCCGTGACGTCCGCGCCGCCCACAACAACGAGAATCGCCGCGGTGCCGGACTGGCCGGCGCCCACGGAGTCGCCATTGGCGATGAGGAGCCAGTAGCCCTCATCGAGCGTCGCCCGCGTACCTGCGGTAACGTTCGCCGTGGGCGCGTCGCCCGCGAGCGAGCGCGCTATGGCGGCGGGCACGGAGGAGGCCGTTGGCGCGGAGGCCGCGTCGCTCTGGACGTTCTCGTTCAGCCAGTCGGCAGCGTCCTGCGCGGTGGTGCCGCTGTAGGACTGGTCGACGGACTTGATGGCGGAGGTGACGGCCCTCTCGGCGGCATCGCTTGCCCACTTGACGTTGGCGAGGATCTTGTGACCGCTCGCGGCATCGCTCACGTCTGCCTTGAAGAGCTTGTAGGCGTCAAGCGCGGTCGACGCGCCATCGGTTGCGGTGACGGTGAGGTTGCCGGTCCCGCCCTCCGCGAGCGCGCGGACGGGCGAGCAGAGCGCGAACACGCAGACTGCCAGGGCGGTCGCGATGCAGATTGCAATGGTGCGCGAGATGGACTTAGTCACGGCCATCGCCTCCCTTCTCGGCTGCGTGGTGACGGATGTGCGTCCATGCCGCCGCAGCGGCAAGCGCGCCGAGGCCTATGGCATAGGTGACGCCAAAGCCTGCCTGGCCCGAGAGGGGCAGCGTGACCGCACCGCGCGTGTTGGTGAAGGTCGCCTGCGCCGTTTTGCCCTTGGCGATCGTGCCTTCGGCGTTCTCGGACGAGGTGACGTAGTCGCCGTTCGACTCCTCAATCACTTTGTAGGTTGCACCGGCAGGCAGGGCCGAAGCGGTCTTGGTCTCGCCGTCCTTGAGCGTGAAGGTGGCCGTGCCGTCGTCGAAGGTCATCTCGCCATAGGTGCCGGAGAGATGGGCACCCGAGCCGCCCAGCTCCACGGTGAAGGTGAATTCGCGGGTAGAACCCACCTCGCCCTTCACGTGCTTGGTCACGGAGAGGGAACCCTCTTTGATGGCGTTGTTCACGGCGACCGTGGCGTCAGCGGAGAGCGCGCCGGACGCCGGCTTGGAGCTTCCGTTATAGGTCGCGTCGTAGAGCGGCGCATCGGTCGCGGTGCTCGCGGTCTCCTCCACCGTGTAGGTGGTGCCGGACGGGATGCCCGCGATCGTGACCTGCTGGCCGGCAGTCAGCGTCACCGAGCCCGTGCCGTCGGCGCCGAACGCGATCTTGCCGTCGGCCGGGGCCGTGGCGCCCGAACCGGACACGCTGCCGCCCGTGTAGTCGTATTCGCCGGAAAGCGGGGTGCCATTCGCGTCCTTCAGCGTGACCTTCAGGGTGAAGGGCTGGGAGGCGTCGGCCGCTTGGCCCGAGACGGTCTTGCTCAGCGTAAGCTTGTAGAGACGGGTGTTGGTGAAGGCAGCCGTAGCGGTTGCGTCCTTGGCTATCGCGCCCGAGGTGCCCGTCGCGGTAGACGCATAATCCGCATTCGACGTTTCGGCAACCGTGTATGTCGTCCCCGCAGGCAGATGCTCGGCCTTTGCGCTCTCGCCGGCCTTAAGGGTGACCTTTGCCACGCCGTTCGTGAAGCTCATGTCACCGTACGTGCCGTTGATGTTCGTATCGCCCAGCGTGACCGTGAAGGTGAAGGCGGTTGTGGAGTTCGTCTCCCCCACCACCGACTTGGAGACGGTGAGGCTGCCCTCGTTCGCAGGAGCGAGCCGCAGCGTGGCGCTCACCGGCTTCTGCTTGATGACCGCACCGATCATGTGCTGGAAGTTCTTGCCGTCGGAGGCGGTGTAGGTTTCGGGGTGGGGCGAGTACTGGCGGTACTCCTGCAGCCAGGTGAGCGTGTCGGAGGCCGTAATCTCCATATCGGTCGCAGTCGGCTTCGTCGTCGAGGCGAGGAAGAAGCTCGTTCCGGCAGTCACCTTCGTGATCGGCGTCCCATCGGGCTTGTGAGCCGACACGCCCGAGGGGAGCGTGAGCGTGTACGTGCCATAGTAGTTCTTGCCTTCGGTCACCGAGAGCGTGCCTGTCTTCCACACCCCGTACTCGGGGTCGTAGACGAACTGGCTGTCGCCGGTGATCTTCACGTTGCCCGCATCGGGTTCGGCGCGCAGGACCTGGTCGGCGGTGGCATAGTTGAGCAGCTTGACGGCGAGCGCCTTCTGCGTGACCTCGCCGCTCTTCGAGGTGAGCGAATTGTTCTCGATGCCGTAGTCGCCGAGCACGGCCCAGATGGCGTACTGGGTAGCGTTGTAGGCCTCAGACTCGGTCACCGTATCGGCGTCGGAGTGGTTCCGGTCCCACAACTTGAGCGGCGTTTCGTTGTCGGTGGCATAGGCCATGGCGACCGCTGCCTGGTAGAAGGGCGTGGCGCGGATCTCCGCCGACGTGTGTCCGGAGGGGGTCGTGGCACCGGTAAAGTAGTAGTTGAAGAGCTCATCCGCCACGAACTGGCTGAGCTTGTTGAGGTTTGCGGTGTTGTCCGGGTAGTCGCTGTAGGAGAACACCGTGTCGCCGATGGAGTCGGGGAAGTCTGACCTGATCCAGCTTGGCGGGTTGAGCAGGGCGTTGAAGGCATCCGCGGAGATGCCCGTGGTCGAGTCGACGACGGTGTACATGTTCATGCCGTTGTAGGGGTAGCCCGCGTAGAGGATGGCGAGGAGCTTGTCCATGCAGGCATCGTAGTCGGCCTGGGACTTGAATTTTTGCGGCGTCAGATAGCCTTCGATGTAGGAAGGCACGTTGGAGATGCTCGGCGTGGTATGCGGCCAGTGCGACTGGTTGTTCATGCAGTAGAGGATGATGCGGCCGCTGGCGCTTTCGGGGTCGGGCACGTAGTGGATTTCGGTTTTCTCGTCGTACTGAATCTGCACCGTGCCGGAGCCGCCCGAGGCGGTCTCGGCAGAGACGTCCTCGGTCGCCACCTCGCCCTCGCTGGTCGCAGCCGGCGTCGTGGCCTCGTCTCCCGCAGTCGCGGCTTCGGCTACGGCCACGCCCTCCGCAGCCGTTATGTCCGCGGTGCCGTCCGCAGCGTCGATGCCGGCCCCTGCGACCACCTCGGCGACGGCGCCCGTCGGCAACAGGCAGAGCGCCAGCACGAGACCGGCGACTGCCAAGAGGGCGAGCGCGCACGCCCTTCTCGTTGTTCTCATATGCTCTCCAGTAGGACGACCCAGACGAACCCTCGTCGAGACCTTGGCTCCAGCGATACGTGCAGGCACCCTCAGGGACGTGCAGCCTCCCGACGACTAACAAGGTATCAGAACGAAATAGTACTAGGAGACTATTCTTTTCTCCGACACCTCGGTGCAGCAGACGGCGGGCGCCCGCTTGGCGCGGGTGCCCGCCTGCGAGCCACGTCGGCTACCCTACGAGGGAGAGGATCTCCGAGAGACCCTTCTTGCCGAAGCTCACGCGCTCACCCGCGCCGTCCTCCACCACGAGGCACGGGACGCTCATGACCGAGTAGCGCTCGCGCAGGCCGGGGAAGCGGTTGACGTCGTAGACGTCGGCGGTTACCAGGGGGTTGTCCGCCGCCATGCGCTGGCAGGCCACGACCACGTCCGGGCACATGGTGCAGGAGAGCCCCACGAGGACCCGTAGGCTCACCGGTCGCGAGATGGCGGCGATGGCCGCGCGGTCGGCTTCGGCGACGGGCTGACCCGGGCCGGCGGTGTTGTAGAGCCCCAGCACGAACGAGGTGAACTCGTGGCCGCCGGGCACGCCGTGGAAGGCGAGGCCGGAGGGCGTGCCGTCCGCGCGCACCACCTCGACGAAGGGCAGCTCGGACGCGTCGTCCGCGGAGGCGTCCGCCTCCTCCACCGTGAGCTTGTCCGTCTGGGCGGCGAGCGCGCGCATGTACGCCGCAAGCTCGGCCGAGACGTCGCCGCCGTCGAGGTGCAGGCGCAGGACGAGCGGGGCGTCCATGCGCGAGAAGACCGCCTGGAGCTGCTCGGCCATCTCGGCGTCGATCGGAGAGCCAGGGCTGGCCGCGGAGGCCGCGACCACGCCGCCCGCGGCCGCGACGGGGCCGGACGCGCCCGGGGCGGCAGCGGGGGCCGCCGGCTGGCCTACACCCGCACGCACGCGGCTCGCCGGCTGGACGGGCACGATCCCCGTGCGCTCGCGCGCCGCCTTGAGGTAGCGCTCCATCTCGGTCGCGGTGGCCGCGCCCTCGCCGACGGCGGTTGCGACCTGGCGCAGCCGCTTCTGGCAGACGTCGCCGGCGGCAAAGAGGCCGTCCGCGCTCGTCATCTGCCGGTCGTCGGTCACGACGTAGCCCCGCTCGTCGAGCTCGCACAGGCCGGACACGAGCGCAGTCGCCGGTGCATAGCCCACGAAGACGAAGACGCCCACCGCTCCGCCGTCGGCCGACGAGTACACGCTCTCCTCGCCCGTCGCGAGGTCGCGCCACCGGACGCGGCGCACCACCGAGTCGCCCTCGACGGAGACGAGCTCCGCGTTGGTGAGCACGGTGACCCTCTCGTTCGCCAGGGCCGCGTCCGCCGTAGCCTTGGCGCAGGTGAAGCCGTCGCCGCGCACCAGGACGGTCACGTGCGAGGCGTAGGTCGTGAGGAAGACCGCCTCCTCGGCCGCCGCGAAGCCACCGCCCACCACGAAGACCTCCCGGCCCGAGAAGAACTCGCCGTCGCAGGTAGCGCAGTAGGCAACGCCGTGCCCGCGGAACTCCTCCTCCCCCGCGAAGCCCGCGCTCCTCGGGGAGGCACCGGTTGCGAGAAGGACCGCGAGGCTGCGAACGTCGCCGCGCGAGGTGCGCACCACCTTCACGTCGCCCGACAGGTCGAGCGACTCCACGTCGGCGAGCAGCATCTCCGCGCCGAAGGCCTCGGCCTGCCGGCGCATGGTGTCCGTGAGCTCTGCCCCACTCGCCGATAGCACGCCCGGGTAGTTCACGACCTCCGAGGTGATGGTTATCTGGCCGCCGAAGCGCTCGCGCTCGACCACCAGGACGCGGTACCGCGCGCGGGCGAGGTAGAGGGCCGCCGTGAGCCCCGCGGGGCCTCCGCCCACCACGACCGCATCGTAGACTCGCCCGTCGTCCTTCTCGCTCATGCCATTCCTCCTTCTCCGCCTCGCGGCATCGCAGGGGCCCGCCGGCTGGCGGCGGGCCCCGTGGTTCGGGTCCTTCTCCCCTAGGGGTTCCCTAGAGCTGGCCGACCAGGTCCAGGGAGGGCTTCAGGGTCTCGGCGCCCGGCTGCCACTTGGCGGGGCACACCTGGTCGCCGTGCTCGCGCACGAACTTGGCGGCCTGGACCAGGCGCAGCAGCTCCTTGGCGTTGCGGCCGATGCCGCCGGCGGTGACCTCGTAGACCTGGATCCTGCCGTCGGGGTCGACGATGAAGGCGCCGCGCTCGGCGAGGCCGTCGGACTCGATCAGGACCTCGAAGTCCTCGGCGAGAACGTGAGCGGGGTCGGCGAGCATGGGGTAGCCCACCTTCGAGATGCGCTCGGACTCGTCGTGCCAGGCCTTGTGGACGAAGTGGGTGTCGCAGGAGACGGAGTAGACCTCGCAGCCCTCGGCCTTGAAGGCGTCGTAGTTCTCCGCGAGCTCCTCGAGCTCGGTCGGGCAGACGAAGGTGAAGTCGGCGGGATAGAAGAAGAACAGGGCCCACTTGCCGAGGACGTCCGCCTTGGTGACGGTCTTGAACTCACCGTTCTGGAAGGCCTGGACGGAGAACTCGCCGATCTCCTTGTTGATGAGGGACATGTGACGCTCCTTTGCTGTCGTGGCGCCTCTTTGGCACCTCTTTATTCGTACTGAGTCTTATTATCGTTATTGGTGGCGTGATTGCAAGGGGGAATTCGGGAGAATTTCCTCGGGTCGCCCCGGCGTGCGCCCGGGGCGGGGCCGGGCGGGGGCCAGTGCACGGGCGATGGGGTTGGGAGGGGTATATTATTGATATGTAGTCCTATTATCCTGAAGCGGCTTTGGGTACCATTGAGGCATGAGAGAAGTGCGGGGCGGCTTCGCCGGCCCCGTCAGAACAGGGAGCCTGACATGGAGAGAAGGAACACGCGTCAGCGCCAGCTGGTGCTCGAGGCGGTGCGGGAGCTCTGCGACCACCCCACCGCCGACGAGATATACCTGCACGTGCGCGAGCAGGACGACCACATAAGTCGCGGCACCGTCTACCGCAACCTCCACCTCCTCGCCGACTCCGGCGAGATCCTCTCGGTGAAGACCCCCGGTGGCGAGCGCTTCGACCGGCGACGCGACCACCACGCGCACCTCGTCTGCTCCGTCTGCGGCAACGTGACGGACGTCTCGGTGCCAGACGAGACCGACCTTTGCGCCTCGGTGCAGCGCGCGACGGGCTATGCCGGCGTCACTGCGAGCACCATCCTGACGGGCGTCTGCCCGGCCTGCCAGGAGGCGCAGGCGAAACAGGCCTAACTGCGGACTACGGCGCGGGACTGGGAGCCGGGGCCGGATCCCGTCCGACGCCCCGACCCCGTGCCCGTCGCACGCTTCCCTAGCGGGACCTTCGTGCGCCTGAGCACCTACCTCCCCATCGGCTTGTACGAGCCCGTCAGGCGCTTCCTGCGCCTGAGCTGCGCGACGAAGTTCGCGAGCACCACGAGCACCCCGGCCGCCGCGCACGCGTAGCTCACGGGCACAAGCCAGAAGTCCTCGTGCAGCACGCCACTCGAGTCCACGTAGGCAACCGAGTTCTCGGCCACGACGGCAAGCACGGTCGCGACCACGATGAGCAGCGCGCCCACCACGGACATCGCGAGGCTCATGCGCATCCACCTGCCCTCGGCACCGTCGCGGATGAGCTTCTCGGCCAGCGCGTCCTTCTCGGCCAGCGCGTCCTTCTCGGCCTTCGCGTCCTTCTCACGTCCCATGTCCTGTCCTCCCAGTATTAGTTCGTCGAGGGAGACGCCGAACGTCCGGGAGATGGCTATGACCACCTCGATGTCGGGCAGGTTGCGGCCGTTCTCCCAGTTGGAGACCGCCTGCCGCGTCACTCCGATGCGTGACGCGAACTGCTCCTGCGTGAGGCCGGCGCCCATGCGCACGGCCTTCACCCTCTCGCCGAATTCCATTCGTCCCCCTCCTTACTGGGCCCAGCTTCGACCGGGCGAAGGCTTCATGCAAGAAAGCATAGCTTGCGACGGCGCGTCCGGCACGACACCGGAACTGTCGCGCCTGGTAGCTGGGGTTTTAAGGCGCGTAGTGCACGGCGGAGGGCGAAGCCCGCCGGAGGTCGGGGCGCACGGAAGGGCGACTCGTCGAGGCATCCGGCTACCACTTGGACGGCCGCCGAACCAGCCCCGCGCGTCCGCCCTCCCGGGATCGCGCGGGAGGGCTCGCCCCTAATTACGCACAGCTGTTGTTTATATTAGTTTTTTATTGTAATTAACTGGGCTTTTGTGACTCCGATTTCTACCGTGCGTAACTCTCGTCCTCAGCCGTGCCGTTGCCAGTCGCGCGCCCTCCCGTTCCCGGACGCGCGCGGGCGGCGCATCTCGTGAGGCGCGCGCCCGCGGTACCCCCGCGCCCGCGGTACCCCCGCGCCCGCGCCCCCCCGCGCCCGCGGAACGCGGCATCGCAGGCCCCATGTCCTTCTCAGCCCCTCTTAAATGCTAGTTTCACAGTAGCTTTTTGTGAATGTGTCCGTGACAACAGTTTGCCTAGCCTTACTTACGTATCCTTGACGTCGGAAACCGACGAGGGGACGCCAGCCGGCCACACGACCTGGGATGCCAGGGCCACGGACGGTCGCGTCCCGGACAAGGAGCACGCCATGGCAGAGACACTCGACCTCACGAGGAGCGTTCACGACCTGGCCCAGGAACACCCTGGGTTCGTCGAGGTCATGGCGGGCCTCGGATTCACCGACATCACCAAGCCGGCCGCGCTCAACACCGTCGGCCGCGTCATGACCGTGCCGCGCGGCTGCTCGATCAAGGGCGTGAGCCTCGAGGACGCCGTCGCCGCCTTCGAGGCGGCGGGCTTCTCCGTCACCGGGGCCGTGCCCGAGGGAGCCCCCGCGGGCGAGAAGGACGCGGGTGCTGCGGGTGCTGCGGGTGCCGCCCCCGCCCCGGCCGCCAGCGCCGCCGCGGGCCCGGCCGCCAGCGCCGCCAGCGCCGCCGTGGGCCCGGCCGCCAGCGCCGCCGCGGGCCCGGCCACCCTCGACGAGGCGGGTCGCGCCGAGCTCCTCAAGAGCTACGTCGCACGCCTCTCCGCCGGCGAGGCGCTCGAGGACGTGCGCGCCGACTTCGTCGCCAACTTCAGCGACGTTGACGCCGGCGAGATCGCCCGTGCCGAGCAGGGGCTCATCGAGGGCGGCACCAAGATCGCCGACGTTCAGCGCCTCTGCGACGTCCACTCCGCCCTCTTCCACGGCGCCACCCGCGAGGAGCGGATCGCCAACGCCGAGGAGGCGGTCATGAGCTCCGTCTCCCAGGGCGCGGCCGACCTCAACACGAGGTTCCTCTGCAACCTGCCCGGCCACCCCATGCACGTCTTCTCGATCGAGAACCAGGCCATCTCCGACCAGCTCGCCCGCACGCGCGCCGCGGTCGGCACGCCCGCGCTCGACGACGAGCTGCGCACCCTCCGCAAGCTGGGCATACACTACGCCAAGAAGGGCGACCTCCTCTACCCCGTACTCAAGGTGCGCCACGGCTACTCCGGCCCCGCGGACGTGATGTGGGGCGTCGACGACGAGATCCGTGCCGAGTTCGGCACCCTCGCCTCCGCCCAGCAGCGCGACGACGCCTGGGCCGGGCGCCTCGACGCCGTCCTCACCCGCGCGGAGGAGATGGTCTACAAGGAGGCCAACATCCTGCTGCCGCTGTGCGCGCAGAACTTCACGGGCGACGAGTGGCTGCAGATGTACGCGGACCTCAAAGGCTACGACCTGTGCCTCGTCGAGGACGCGGGCACCTGGGGCGCCGGCGAGGAGTTCTGCCACAGGCGCGCCGAGAGGGCCGCGGCGACCCTGGGCGAGAAGGACGTCGCGCCCGCGGGCGCAGGCGCGGGCGCCGCAGCCGCCACGGGCGCGGGCGCCGCAGCCGCCACGGGCGCAGGCACGGGCGCAGGCGCAGCCGCCGCGGGCAGCGCGGTGCCGGGCGAGGTTCGCCTGCCCACCGGCAGCATGAGCGCCGCCCAGCTCGACGCCCTTCTCAACACCATCCCCCTGGAGCTGACCTTCGTCGACGACGCCGACATCAACCGCTACTGGAACGACGACGGCGAGAAGAAGCTCTTCAAGCGGCCCGAGTCCGCGCTCGGCCGCGAGGTCTGGAGCTGCCATCCCCCCAAGGTCCAGGAGATGGTGCGCCAGGTGATCGGCGCGCTCAGGAGCGGCGAGCAGGACTCCGTCGACGTCTGGATGGAGAAGGACGGCGAGCCCGTGCTGGTGCGCTACATGGCCGTGCGCAACCGCGAGGGCGCCTACCTCGGCACCCTCGAGGCCGTCCAGCGCCTGGGCTTCGCGCGGGACCACTTCAGGTCCTAGGCGGAGGCCGCGCGGGCGCGGGCTCGGGTACGGGCGCGGACCCGGGCACGGGCGCGTCGGCAGCGCCGCGCGATTGCGGGCGCGGGCCCGCATCGGCTCCACGTCCTTCTCCGCTAGGTACTTATATAGGCAAGACAGCTAACAAGGCAACAGAGAGGCAAGGAGAACACATGAACGACCTTCAGAACGAGCTGGCCGGGGCGACCGTCGCCCTCGGCGCCACCATCACCGCAGCCATGGACGACGTGCCTGGCTTCGTCCCCTGCGGGACGCCGTCGCAGGTCGTGACCGGCGCGCTCGCGGCCGCCGGCGCAAGCGAGGCGCCCGCCGACCTGCCGGCCCGCATCCAGCAGGTGCACGGCTTCGTCGAGCACGTCGCCGACCACCGAGGCGTCGCGCCGCACGCCGACACCGACGTCAAGTCGATCTCCCCCACCGCGCAGCAGCTGCTCGAGGCTCTTCTCGGCTTCGCCGCCGCCGCGGACGCGGAGGGCGTCACGCCCGACGAGGCCGAGTGGCTCTACCGCTCGCTGGCTGCCGTCGAGTCCGGCGACGACGAGCGCGCGACGGCGCAGCTCGCCGCGGCTCCGCGCAGGTAGCAGGCTCGCCGCACCAGCCCGCGTGGCCCGCGGGCTGGTGCTGGCTCGGTCGCGGCCCGCGGGTCCGGGCGCGGCCCGCGACCAGCAAGTCCTGACGGCCTTCCGAAGCCGCCGCCGTTCCAAGGCCCCAAACGAACGAGCCACTGAGAGCCCCTCTAAGCCGTCCTTGTCCGCCCCATGACTTCTGGGCCGTGCCGGCGCGACGCGCCTGCACGGCCCTTTCGTGAGCAAATCGCTTTTAGCGGACAATTCCTCGAGATTTTGTCGGGAAAACGCGATTTGCTCCTCCACCAAATCGCTTTTAGCGGACAAAATCGGCGGATTTTGTCGGGAAAGAGCGATTTGCGGCTCTTCGTTTCACCGTTGATGCGCGGAGTTGGGCAGGGGGAGGCCCGGGGGCCGGGGCGCAGGGAGGCCCACAGCGGGCCGCGCGCCTGTACTGAGCCCCCGCGTCACGGCTGCGCGCAGGCCATCCGCGCAGGTCGCGCAGTCTTGTGCCGGATGCGCGCCTCGCGGCCCGACCCGCGCCCGGCCCGCGCCTCGCGGCCCGACCCGCGCCCGACGCCCCCGCTCGCGCCCGGCGCGCCCGGCCCGCGCCCGGCGCCCGGCGCCCCCGCGCCCGGCTCGCCCGCGCCCGGACTCCCCCGCCGACCTACGGCAGCACGCCGACGCTCTGCCTGCTCAGGCAGAGCATCAGCCGCGACATGCCCTCGTGCAGGCGCTCGGGCGGCACGGACGCGTAGTTCACGATGAGGTCGCGGCCCATGCGGCCCCAGGGATGCGCCGCGTAGTCGCCCACGAACGCGAACCGGATGTCGAGCGACCGCGCGTTCACCCTCATCTGCTCGCGCGTCACGTCGCCCTCGCCGAGCCGCAAGATCACGTGCGTGCCGGCCTCGGGGACCACGACCTCGCCCATCCGGTCGAGCCCCAGCCCCGACATCTCCGACAGCACCTGCGCGCGCTCGCGGCGGAAGAACGCGTTGAGGTGGCTCAGGTGCCGCTCGAAGTGGCCGTCCGCCAGGAACCGGGCAAGCACGTACTGGTCCGAGCCGGAGACCGTGCACGAGAAGAACGTCTGGGTCCGCCGGTAGCGCGCCACCAGCTCGGTCGGCAGCACCATGTAGGAGATCCTCAGCGACGGCACGAGGGTCTTCGAGAACGAGTTGAGGTAGACCGTGCGCCCCCCGAAGTCGCTCTGGAAGATCGGCGTCGTCGTGTTGCCGAACGAGTTGACCTCGCTGTCGAAGTCGTCCTCCACCAGGTAGCGGCCGGCGTCCTCGTACAGCCACGAGAGCAGCTCGAGCCTGCGGCCAATGGGCATGACCGAGCCCAGCGGGAACGAGTTCGCGGGCGAGAGGTGCACCAGGCTGGCACGGCTGCGGGAGAGCGCGTCCAGGCGCACGCCCTTCTCGTCCACCGGAAGAAACTCGCTGGCCAGGCCGTTGCGCGCCGCGATGTCCGCGAACTTGTGGTTGCCGGGGTCCTCGAGCCCCAGCACGGTGCCCGGCTCGAACAGCTGCATGAGCCGGCCGTAGAGGTACTCGGTGCCGCAGCCGACGATGACCTGGTCGGGGTCCACCTCCATGCCGCGGTAGCGCCTGAGGTAGTCGGCGATCGCGTGCCTGAGCGTCCTCGTGCCGTTGTAGGGCACGGTGGAGAAGAACCTCTCGTCGCGCACGGCGAGCATCTCGCGGGTGAGCTTGGTCACCGTCGACGCGGGGAACAGGCTCATCTGCACCTTGTTGGACGAGAAGTCCGCGAAGTAGGCGTGCTCCTCCTCCATGAGGGGCAGGCTCGTGGTCGGCCGGTGCCCGGGCGGGCGCCGGCGCCCCTCGATGCGCTCCACGAAGAAGCCGACCTTCTCCTGCGAGCGCACGTAGCCCTCGACGACCAGCAGGCGGTAGGCGTTCTCCACCGTGATGACGCTGACGCCGAGGTGGTCGGCGAGTGCGCGCTTGGAGGGGAGCCGCTGGTCGGCGGGGATCTTGCCCCTCAGGATGTCGTCCCTGATGCACTGGTACAGGTAGAGGTACTTGGGGGCGCCGCCCCTGTTCCCCATCTCATAGGTAAGCATTCCGCGCCTCCGAACCGCTCACGAAACCGGGCGCGCCGCGGGCGCCCCGCGTCGCTGCGCGCGTCGTCGCGGCTGTTGGGAGTACGGGCCGCAGCGCGTCCGGCCGAGAACTGACCTTAGAAGAAAAGCCTCAATTGATTATATACGTCGGCCCAGACCCACCATAAGATGCTGCCTTGAGAGAGCGCGACGGGCCGCAAGGCGCCCGTCGGCTGGCATCACACCACGACTAGGGGGTATCTCATGTTCAACTACACCGGCAAGGTCGTCGCAGTCACCGGAGCCTCCTCCGGCCTCGGCAAGCAGATGGCCGAGGGCTTCGCCGAGCAGGGCGCCAACCTCGTCCTTCTCGCCCGCCGCGTCGAGCGCCTCGAGGCGAGCGCCAAGGAGCTGAACGAGAAGTACGGCGTGGAGGTCCTGCCCCTCGCCTGCGACGTCACCGACGATGCATCGATCGACGCCGCCCTCGCTGCCGCCGACGAGAAGTTCGGCCACGTCGAGGTCCTGGTCAACTCCGCGGGCGGCGAGAAGGGCACTGGCACCAAGCTGGTCGACTTCAAGCGCAGCGACTGGGACTTCACGATGAACCTGGACCTCACCTCCATCTTCACCATGTGCAAGAAGTTCGGCGGCTACATGCAGAAGGGCATCGAGTCCGGCAAGCAGGGCTACGGCCGCATCATCAACATCGCCTCAATCTACGGCCTGGTCGGCAACACCGCCATCCCGACCATCGCCTACCACGCCTCCAAGGGCGCGGTCGTGAACTTCACCCGCGGCGCGGCGGCCGAGTTTGCCCCCACCGGCATCACCGTCAACGCCATCTGCCCGGGCTACTTCTACACCGAGCTGACCACCGAGACCCTGGACACCGAGTACTTCCAGAACTTCGCCAAGTCCACCGTCCCGATGCAGCGCTACGGCCACGAGGGCGAGCTCTGCTCCGCCGCCGTCTTCCTGGGCGCCGAGGAGTCCAGCTACGTCACCGGCCAGATGCTCGCGGTCGACGGCGGCTACACCGCGGTCTAGCGCGAGAAGGACCGGGCGCCCCAGCGCGGCGCCGCTGGGACGCACGTCCTTCTCCGTCTAATCGGCTGTGCCGGCCCCGGGGCAATCTGCCTTGCCGGGGCCTCGCCTCGACCTGCCCTCGAGCACGAGCATCGCCAGGCCCAGCACGAGGATGGCCGCGCCGGCAACGGAGAACCACGCGCTGACGCCGAGGGCCTCCGCGACGGGCGCCGCCACGGCGAGGCCGACGGGGGTCGAGAGCATGGACACGATCTGGAAGGCCGAGAAGGCGCGCCCGAGCTTTTCCGGCGCGATGCTGCGCTGCATGTACGCGACGATCGGCACGTTGTAGCAGGTGGCGCTCGCGCCCATCGCACCGCAGAGCGCCACGAAGGCGACCCAGCCCCCGAAGCTCCTCGGCAGCAGGCCGGAGGCCAGGCACACCGCCCCCAGAGCGACGGTGGACCAGAACGACGCGCGCACCTCGTCGCCGAAGCTCGCCTTGGCGACCACGAGGCCGGCGAGGAGCATCCCGAGCGCCCAGCTCATCTCCACGATGCTCCCCTCGAAGGCCCCGAGGCCGAAGTAGTCGCTGGTCATCAGCGGATAGAAGGACGACAGCGGCATGAAGAACACCATGAACACGAAGAGCGACACGATGACCTGCGTCAAGGTGCGGTCCTCCCAGAAGACGGAGAGGCCGTCCACCAGCTCGCGGATTGGGTGCAGCTCGGGCCGGGGGCCGGGCGCGCGGTGGTCGGGCACGGGGACGCGCGCGAGCGTGGCGGCCGCGACTAGGGCGCCGGCGAGGTCGGTCAGGAGCACCGCCGGCAGCGGGAGCGCAGCGAAGAGCGCGCCTCCCACCACCGGCCCCAGGACGTAGGAGGCGCTGCTGACGGCCTGCGCCATGCCGCCCGCCTCCACGAGCGAATCCGCCGGCACGATCTGCGGCACCATGGCCTGCATCGCCGGCGACTGGAACGAGGTAGCGGCGGAGCGCGCGGCAAGGAGCACGATCACGGTCGCGACCGTGACGCCCCACGAGCCCATGGCCAGCGCGAAGGCCGCAGCCATGGCGCCCGCCGCGAGGTCCGAGGCGATGCAGACGCGCTTTCGGTTGCGGCGGTCGGCGACGATGCCCGTCACGGGCGAGAGGAGCGCGCCGGGCAGGAAGGCCGCAAGGCCAGCGAGGCCCATGGCGGCAGGCGACCCGGTCGCCTGCGCGAGGTACCAGACCAGGGCGAACTGCACCGCGGAGCTCCCCACCTGGGACACGGCCTGCCCCGCGAGGATGGTGTAGTACGGCTGCCTCCAGGCGGTCTCCGGGGGCGCGGTGGAGGCGCCGGGCGCGCCGGGCGCGGACCTCGGGCCCACGACGTCCTTCTCTCCTGCAAGGTCCTTCTCGCCCACGGCGGCCCCCTCTCCAGGGAAATCAAATGGGGCGAAAGTATACCACAGGCCACGGGACGCGGAGCATGCGACGCCCGGCCCGTGAGTGCGGCATCCACCTCCTGGCGGTGGCGCCCGCCCGTGGCCACGACGGAAGTGCGATGCGAACACCCGGCCCGCGGTCCTTCTCCCTGGCGTCGCCTCGCCTTCGAGCGCGACCTGGTGCCGTGCTCCTGGATTCCGATGCTCCCGTTACGTGAGCAAATCGCTTTTTCCGAACATTTTTTCGATTTTTTGCTCACTAAACGCGATTTGCTACCCCCGCAATTCGCGTTTACGCGACAAAACCTTCGAGAATTGTCCGATAAAAGCGATTTGCTCGCATTCATTGCTTTATTGATGTACTGCGTTCGAGGGGGCGCGCGAGGCAGTCGCGACCCGCGCGGGGCCGTCGCGACCCGCGCGAGGCCCACGGCCCGCGCGAAGCCCCGCGGCCCGCCGAGGCCCCGCGGCCCGGCTGAGCGCACTGACGGCCGCATCGCACGCACTTGTGTAGGAGATGTGAAGTCATTATTAGGATAGATTCCTGTTTACAAGTGCGCACTCGTTGGGTATAGTTCCACTAACAAGAAACAGTCCTATTAAGAAACATCCGATAGGACCAGACAGAAAGGAACTCACCATGGAGACCAAGCTCAACGCCCTTCTCGCCAACCTCACCGTCGAGTACCACAAGCTCCAGAACCAGCACTGGTTCGTCAGCGGCAACGACTTCTTCCAGGCACACGCCCAGCTCGAGGAGCTCTACGACGAGCTGCTCCCCGCAATCGACGATGTGGCCGAGCTCATCCTGCAGCTGGGCGGCAAGCCCATCGCCTCGCTCTCCGAGGTACTCGCCGCATCCGACATCGAGGAGCGGCCGGACGAGGCGCTCACCAGCAAGGAGGCCTTCGCCAACACGCGCGCCGACCTCTCTCGCATCCTGGAGCAGGTCAGCTCGATCAAGGCGCACGCCGACGCCGAGTCCAACGCGCTCGTGAGCGCAAAGATGGACGACTACATCGCGAGCCTGTCCAAGACCCTCTGGATGCTTCGCCAGCAGGCGGCCTAGGGAGTGGGCCACGCCCGGAGAGAAGGACCTCGCCTCGTAGAAGGGCCTCATTCGGAGAAGGGCCCCTCCAGCGAGGCGGGCCCTCCCGGGGAGAAGGACCTCGTCCGAGCGAGCCCGCCCGGGCGCAAGGCCGGCCACATGAAGGCATGCGAGGCGGGAGGTCCGCGCTTGAGCGGGCCTCCCGCCCTTCTCTTGGCGGGTCTCCCGCCCCTCTCGGCCTAGACCTTCTCGAGAAGGCGTGCGACGGTATCCATGGCCTGCGCGAGCTCCTCGCGCTCGGACGCGCTCAGGTGCGAGAAGATCGCCTGCACCTGGCGCGAGCCTTGCATGATGTGGTCGTCCACGTAGGCGCGGCCCTCGTCGCTCAGCGCCGCGACGTGGCCGCGCGCGCTGGCGGAGTCCGCGGCGAGCGTGACGTGGCCCACCTCTGCGAGGCGGGCGAGCATCTTGGAGACGTGCTGCTTGGAGGTGCGGAGCTCGCGCGCGAGGTCCTGCTGGCGCAGGGGTCCGCGCATGTAGAGGAGCTCCAGGAGCTCGACCTGCGCCTGACCGAGCTCGCCGCGGTACGTGTCGCGGTAGGGCGCCATGACCGTGCGCTCGAACACGACCCGCATGCGGTAGGCGGGCCTGAGGGCTACGTCAGTAGCCTCCTCGGCGGAGCCCACCGGGTCTGCGGCAGTCTCAGGGGCCCTAGCGGGCGACGGGGTCTCGCCCACCGTGGTGGTGCCCGTCGCCCCACCGAGATCCGCGGGCACTACCAGGTCCTCGAGCCGGCGGAGCGGAACTGCGCCACCGTGGGGGCGTGCGAGTTGAGGCCGCCGTCCACGTTGATGACCTGCCCCGTCACGTAGGCGCTCTCGTCGGAGGCGAAGTAGGTGCAGGCGTTGGCGATGTCGTCCGGGCAGCCGTAGCGGTTGACCTCGATGTTGCTCAGGAAGACGTCCTTGAGCTGCTGCGGCACGTGCGCCTCGTTCTGCGGCGTGACGATGAGGCCGGGGCGCACGCAGTTGCAGCGGACGTTCTCCTTGCCGTACTGCAGCGCCACGGAGGAGGTGAGCATGTCGACGCCGGCCTTGCTGCAGGCGTAGGCGGTCGAGCCCAGGTCGCCCGAGATCGACGCCATCGAGCCGATGTTCACGATGGAGCCGCCGCCGGCCTCGCGCAGGTACGGGAGCGCGGCCTTTATCGCATAGAACGTGCCGCGGACGCCGGACGCGAACATGGCGTCCCAGTCCTCGAGCGAGATCTCGTCCACGCGGCCGTCCTTGAGGCCCACGCCTGCGGCGTTGTTGACAAGGACGTCGAGGTGCCCGAAGTCCCGCGCGGTGTCGGCCATCAGCGCGTCGACGGTCGAGAGGTCCGTGAGGTCCATGCGATGGAAGCTCGCGCTTCCGCCCTCGGCCTCGATCTGAGCCACGACCTCCTGTCCGCGCTCCTCGCGCCTGCCGCAAACGACCACGTGCGCGCCCTCGGACGCGAAGCGCCTCGCGATGCCGATGCCGATGCCGCTGGTGGAGCCCGTCACGATCGCGACCTTGCCCTTGAGCCTGTCCATGCGCGTCTCCTTCTCCCCTCGCCGGCCCTCGACGGGCGAGGTCCGTCCCTGTCCGTCATACACATATGACTACCAGATACGGTCATATGTGTATGACCGTATCTGGCGAGCGAATGCCAGCGCACGGCGAGCGGGCGAGAAGGACGCGAAGCGCCTCACGCCTGAGCGGCCACTTCCTTCTCCACCTCGGTGAGCCAGCGACGCCTCTCGCCCTCGTCGGTGGCATCCATACCGCCCAGGTTATGCCAGGTTCCCGCGCCGCAGCCCAGCTGCCAGAAGGTCGCGTCCAGAAGCGTGCCCTGGATGCCGTCCCCCAGCCGCTCCCGCATGTAGTCGGTGGGGTTGGACGAGGTCGTGTACGCGTCCACGCGCCCGATGTTCTGGAGCTTGCCGGCGAGCCCCGCGCCCGTGGCCTCCCACGAGAACCCCGGCAGCATGACGCGGTCGAGGAAGCCCCGAAGCATCGCCGGCACGTCGTTCCACCAGACCGGGAACACGAGCACGAGACGGCGACACCTCGCGAGCAGGCCCTGGTAGCGAAGGACGAGCGGGTCCGTCGCCTCACCCGTGGAGTAGTGCGCGAGCTCCGCCGCGCTCATCGCGGGGCTGAAGCCGTCGCCGTAGAGATCGATCACCTCGAAGCTCGCGCCGGAGCGCCCGAGGCCGCGCTCCACCGCCTCGAGCACGGCGTGGGTGTAGCTGCCCTCCCACGGGTGGCAGTAGACGACGAGCGCGTCGAGGGGTGTGGCGGCGGCGGGCGCGGCGGCGGGCGCGGCGGCGGGCGCGGTGGCGGGCGCAGCTTCTGGTTCCATAGCGGGTCCTCCTTGGTCTTCCGGTACCGGACGAGCACGATGGTATACCCAAGCCTCGTCGGGAGAAGACCCAAGCGCCGCTAGAAGGCTCCTGCCGTCGAGGGCACCCTCGTCGTAGGGGATGCCGCACAGGCTCCAAAGCGCATAACCCCCTGCGGAGGCAAGGCCGCACCTGCCCTACATCGCCAGCGCGAGCGCCACGCTCACGACGCCGATGAGCGCGAGCGGCAGGCAGCCGTCGACGAACGACGGCAGCGGTGCCAGCCGGTAGTACAGCACATAGCAGACGAGGCTCACGACGAAGCCCGCGATTGCGAGCGCCACGGCGAGCGCGGCCGCGCGGCCGCGCCGCCGCGACCCGCGCTCCCCAGCGCCCAGGCGCAGAGCAGCTCCATCCCCAGCCAGGCCACGAACAGCACCAGCTCCGTCGTCGGCTGCCGACCGAACGCGCGCGTGGTGACGGCGAGAAGCACCAGGTAGAGCACCACGGACCCCACGGCCACCGCCGGCACCGCGCCGCCGCGCACCAGCTGAGCCGCGCCAGCGCACGTCCTTGTCGCCCCGAGGAGCCCGCATGCGGCGGCACCCAGAATCGCCGCCACGCCGACGCCGCGGATCGCCCCCTGCGCCTCTCCCCCACTTACCTTGGGCCAGAAGAAGATGGCCCACCAGGCCAGGTACAGCGCGCAGCACGCTGCCAGGAGCCAGTGGCCCTGCCGCATCTGAGAGATCGAAGCATCCATGCAAGCCTCCCCGTCACGCATCGTTCGCACCGATCATCTGCCGCCGGGCGCGTCGCCCACGGCCGCCGACCGCGTCGCCCACGGCCGCCGGTCGGCGTTCCTGCGGGCCGCCCGTGCCCGCCGCGCTCCGCGCGACCTCCGGCGCCGGTACGGCTACCCCTCCAGCAGGAACCTCCAGAGCGGGATGACCTCGACCCTGCCTCCGCCGGCCTCAATCGTCCTCTCGTCATCCGCGTACGTGACGATGACCGAGCGGCGCGGGGCGAGCCTTCCGTCGCGCGCGAGGGCCACGAGGCTCGCCACCTCCCGCCCTTCGCTGCCAGAGTCCAACGTATAGGAGACCTGCACCGCAAGCGAGGCGTCCGGAACGTAGAAGTCCACGTCGATGCCAGTCCTGGCAGACTTGAAGTAGTAGACCCCGTCGCCGAACCGCCTCCTGAGCCCCAGGGCGACGGCGTTCTCGAGCAGTGACGACGCCTTGTCCACGAGGAAGAGCCCCAGGACGCCATTGTCGCAGAAGTAGAAGCGGGGCGTGCCCTCCCGCTGCGAGAAGCGCGAGGCAAAGTTCCTCGTCCGGAAGAGGAGATATGCGTCCTCCGCATAGGAGAGGTAGTCGATCACCGAGTCCACGCTGATGGAGGCCCCATTCGCGCAGACGGCCTTCCGGAGGAATGCGAAAGTGACCTCGCTCGTAACCGTCTCCGCCACCTTCTTGACGAGCATCCTCAAAGTCGGCACCGACCTGATTGCATGACGGGCGGCAATGTCGCCAAGGAGCACCTTCTGGTATACGCCCTCCGCATAGGAGCGTCTGTCGAGAAACCCGACGGACTCAGGGAGGCCGCCCTCGCGGAGATAGTCGCCCGTGGCCCCCTGCACCCTGCCGACGAGGTCGGCCGTGAGCAGCGCCTCCTCGCCATGGTCGATGCCGCACGCCGTGAGGTATTCGTCGAGGCAGTAGGGCATCAGCTCGCACACGAGGTAGCGGCCGCCAAGGCGCTGCTCCATCTCGCTGCTGAGCATCTCGGCGTTGCTGCCCGTGACGTAGACCCGTCGCCGCTCGTCAGCCAGGCGGCGTGCGAACCGCTCCCATCCGACTACGTTCTGGACCTCGTCGAGGAAGAAGTAGGGCTCCTCGTCCGTCAGCTCGGCGGCAGTCTGAACGACGTCATCGAAGTCGGCGAGGGTGAAGCCGAGGAGCCTCTCATCCTCGAAGTTCACGTAGACGACCTGGCTCCATTCGGCGCCTTGGGCGACGAGCTCGCGCGCTCGCTCATAGAGGAGGGTCGACTTTCCCGCGCGCCGCATGCCGACGATGATGTAGTTGGCGCCAGGCTCAAGCACGTACCTGCGAGGGACGATGCGCATGCGCTGGATAACGCGGCGCTGGTCGAATATCACCCGCTTGATGACATCGTGGTTCATGGTACGACCCTCAAGTGTCGATTACAGTCGATAAAAACTCATCTAATTGTCGAGTATAGTCGATACCCGTGGTTGAGCCAGGCTATCGCTCCCGTCGCGATCGGTGTCCAGTCGTCTGCCCCGTCGCGAACCGGGCTGCGGGCCGTCGCGCCATCAGCCCCGCCGGCGAGCACGACGGGGCAACGGCACCAGGACCCCGACGCAACTTCTCCAATGGGGTTGTGCATTTAAGCGGGTTAGGGATGGATTGGGACGTCCTCGCAGGCCTGCCGGGCCACCGCTCGTCGGCTCGGATTCGCATTTGCCCAGGATTCGGGTTGGCAGAGAGACATCGGACGCGCAATTCCCCTCCCTCGCCGAACCGCCTGCAGCCCGCGACCCGTCCCTAAGTCGCCGAAATGCACAAGTCGGTGTGAGCGTTGCACGGAGGCCCCGCGAGGGCAGGTCCGGCAGGTCCGGGGAGCGGCAGGTGCAGGCAGGTCAGGGCAGGTCCGGGCAGGAGCGGCAGGTCCGGCAGGTGCAGGCAGGCGCGGCAGGTCCACCGCCCCCAGGCTCACGCCGCGGACGCCGGTCGCCGGGGCGACGCCGTGCGGGCACCTCCACGAAAAGGGTCGTTCCGGCAGGCATCCTGCCGGAACGACCCACAAATGCGCACTTCAGGCGCTAGGGCAATGCAATCGCACGGCCGCCACGCCAGCGCGGCCGCCACACCAGCACGGCCGCCGCACCAGCGCGGGTGCCTACTTCCCGAGCAGCGCCCTGCCCTGGGCGTCAGTCGCGACGATGGCGGCGTAGAGCTCGTCGGGCGTGACGTCGCCCGCGAGGTTGTGGATCGTCTCGCCTGGGACGCAGGCGTTCTTCGCGATCGTGCGGATCTGCTCGTCCGTGGTGATGCCGAGCTCCTCGAGGGTCACCGGCAGGCCGACCTCCAGGCAGAAGCCCTGGATGTCCTCGAACTCCTCCTTCGTGGCGCCCTCGAGCGTGAGCTGCACGAGCGTGCCGAAGGCGACGCAGCAGCCGTGCGGCGCGCTGTGGCCGCCGAGCGAGGTCAGGCCGTTGTAGAAGGAGTGCGCGGCCGCGCAGTTGACGTTGTCCGCGCCGACGCCGGACAGGTAGACGTTGGCCTCGATGATGGCGTCGAGCGCCGGGGTCACCACGTTGTTCTCGCACGCGGCGATAGCCTGCTTGCCGTAGTTGCGCAGGGTCTCGTAGCAGAGCCTTGCCAGCGCCATGCCAGCACGCGTGATGCCGGTGCCCTCGAGGCTCGGCGACTCGGTGCGGATGGAGGCGCGGCCCTCGAAGAAGGTGCCGAGCGCGTCGCCCATGCCCGCGACGAGGAAGCGGACGGGGGCGTTGGCGATGACCTGCGAGTCCACCATGACCGCGTCGGGGTTGGTGGGATAGAAGAGGTACTTGTCGAAGCTGCCGTCGTCGTTGTAGATGACGGAGAGGCCCGTGCAAGGCGCGTCGGTCGCGGCGACCGTCGGGATGATGACGACGTGCTTGCCCGTGTAGTAGGCCGTGGCCTTCGCCGTGTCGACCGCCGAGCCGCCGCCGCACGCGACGACCGCGTCGATCTTGTCCTCCGCGACGATCTGCTTCATCTTCTCAATCTCGCCCTTGCTGGAGATGCCGCCGAAGACCTCCCAGCGACGGTACTCCGGGCCGTCGCCGAAGCTCTGCTCGACCTGGTCGTGGCAGGCCTTGTAGCCGCTCTTGGAACAGATGAAGAGCCAGCGCTGGCCCATGTAACCCATCTCTTCCTTGAACTTGAGCAGAGCACCCTTCCCCTGGACGTACTTCAGAGGCTCACGCATGGCACGAAGCAGCTTCATTCCGATCTCCTCCTGTCAGGTGGTGCGAACTCGCACGCGTTGGGTCTGCCGCCGGCTTTTGTCGGTAGGCGCTTGACGCCCCCGATTCTGACCGGGTCATAACGAGTTAGCAATAGCCCTCCGTTGATGATAAAACCGTGTCATACGGGCGTAACAATCGGCCCGCAGGGGGCGCGCAGCTGCCCGCTCGCTACGGGCAAAGCGAGTGACCTGCTCACAAATTGCGGGTCAGTCGACGCAAACGGCCCATACGGACCAGTCTGGACCAGAGCGAGAAGGACCTGCGGCATGGAGCAGGTCAGTGCTGGCGCAGGTGGTGCGCCAGGGGCGTGCCGACCCGGCGCCAGGCCCGCGCCAGCCCGGTGCCAGCCGGGTGCCAGGCCCGCGCCAGGCGGCTACGACTCCCGGTACAGCACCGAGCGCAGCAGGGCGACAAGGTCGTCGCAGTCCTCGCTCCCTAGCACGAGCAGGGCGAGAAGGTCGCGCATCACGACGCGGGCGAGCGCCTCGGGGGTGAGCCCGTCCGCGAACGCCCGGCCAGACACGCGCCCGTCGCGTGCGAGGGCGGCCAGGAGCGCCCGCTCGACCCGTGCCAGGAAGGCGTCCATGCGGCACCTCCCATCCTCCGCGTGCCCCGCCTGGGCGACGAGGTCGAGGCCGTGCTCCTGCGCGAAGCCGGGATAGGCGGCGAGCCGCAACCGCGCGCCCGAGAAGAGCGCGCGCACGTAGCCGGGAAAACCGACGTCCTTCTCGCCCGCGACGGCCGGCGCTTCGCCCGCGGCGGGCAGCGCGTCGCCCGCGGCCAGCTCTTCGCCCACGGCGGCCGGCGTGTCGCCCGCGGCGGCCGTCGCTTCGCTCGCGGCGGGCAGCGCGTCGAGGTCGAACACCTCGCGCCAGACGTCGGCCGTGACCGCCGTGAGCAGGGCGCGCTTGTCCGGGAAGTAGTGGTAGAGGGTGCCCGGGGCCACGCCCGCCGCCGTCGCGACGGCACGCACGCTGACGCCCTCGAGCCCGCCCTCGCGCACGAGCCGCCGGCACGCCGCCAGGATGTCCTCCCGCGAGGTCGCCTGAGGCTTCACGCCAGCCCCTACAGGACGGGCAGCAGCTGCAGGCCCATGGCGATCATCCACATGTAGGTCAGGGTCTTGGGCAGCATGAGCGCGCCGACGGCGGGACGGCGCTTGGCAAGGAAGGTGACAGGCAGGTAGAAGCCGAAGCTCAGCGCGATGGCGATGCACATGCGCCACATGCGCAGGCCACCGGCGTCGCCGGAGATCGCGAACAGTGCGATTACCAGCGCTCCCGTGACGACAAACGGCACGTTTCGCAGGAGCGACCAGCGCAGGTTCTCGCGACCCGAGGTCCAGTCGTTCTGCGGGAGCAGACAGACCACGATGCGCACGGCCGCCGACGCGACGATGAGCGCGCCGATCGCGGCGGGCGCCCCGACGCCGGGGAAGAGCTGCAGCCAGATGAGGTAGAGGAGCACGTAGAACACGGTCATCGTGACCGAGGCGACCTGCGTGCCGCGCCCGAGGCGGGCCTGGGTGTCGTCGCGCACACCGAACAGGTGCATCTGCACGCGCGGCACCAGGTGGAACGCGTCGCCCGCCCCCAGCACGAGCGCCAGCAGGCCGTAGAGCACGAACACGGTCCGGCCGGCGGCGAGCGAGAAGAACGTGATGCCAGCGACGAGGTCGTACAGCAGGTAGGCGATGTCGAAGACACTCTCGCCGATCCGCATGCCGCGGGGCATGGGGTCGCGCGCGGGCGCGGCAGGCGCGGGCTCGGCAGGCGTCTCGGACACGGCGGATGTTGCAGGCTCAGCAGCCTGGGAAGTAGCGTCGATCTTCGTGGCAGCCTGGAACATGGCCGCCCCCTCTCTCTCCCTGCGGGGCGGCCCTCCGCCGTCCCGGCACCCAATGTGAACGACGTTCATATTGGGTGCGGGGCGCAAGGGAGTCAACCGCGGCAGGCAATCGTCACGAAACCGTCCTTCTCCCCTACTCCTTGTTCCAGCACATGTCCCAGAACCTGTACTCGAACTCGCTGCAGTCGAGCACAATCCTCTCGAGTCGCGCGACCCTCTCGGGCGTGTAGTCCGCGGAGAGCCGGTCGAGCATCTCGATGTCGTGGTCGTTGGACGCGCGGTACCACTCGCTCGAGTAGGTGTGGCGCCACTTGGCGTAGAACTCGTCGGACGTGGCGTTCTCGCGCGCCTCGAGCTTGTCGCCGATGTACTTGTAGCTCCACGAGCACGCCGTCACGGCCGCCATGATCTCCGCCGGACCCTCGCGCAGGGCGACGTTCATCATGTAGCTGGTATAGGCGTTGTTCGCGAGCGACATCGGCGTCCGCTCGACCTCCTCGGGAGAAATGCCGAGCTGGCCCAGGTACTCGTCGTGCAGGCTCTGCTCGGCCTGGAACGTCGACGTGATGAAGCTCGCGAACTCGCGCGCGTCTCGGTCGCACTCGCTCTTCACGACGCCCAGCGCGAAGACGCGCGCGTACATGGAGAGGTACTTGTGATCCTGCACCATGAAGTGCGCGAAGCGGTCGTGCGAGAGCGAGCCGTCGCCGAGCCCCTGCACGAAGGGGTGCTGGTAGCAGCGCTCCCAGATGGGCAGCGCGGAGCGGAAGATCCTCTCCGAGGTCCTCCCGCCCGGCTTGCCGGAGACGGGCATCGTGTCTGCGTCGATAGCCTTACCTGCGGTTTCCTGCATGTCCATACCTGCTTCCTTCCTTCAGTCCCGTGTCAGATTCACGCCAGCCCCGTGCCAGCGCCACACCAGCCGCGCGCCAGCCGCGCGCCAGCCGCGCGCCGGCTGCGCGTCAGCCCCGTGCCAGCCCCGTGCCGGCGCCACACCAGCCGCTCGCCAGCACCGTGCGAGAAGCCCGCGCACCCGCTACTCCCCCGGACCCTCGACGAACCTGCTCGCCAGGTCGAACCCGTGGTCCATGGGACCCGAGCCCGCGCCGAGGTCGAGCATCGCCGCGAGCGCGCCGGAGACGTAGTCCTTGGCCCTCATTACAGACTCGTCGAGCCCGAAGCCCTTCGCCAGGTTGGACGCGATGGCGCTCGACAGCGTGCAGCCCGTCCCGTGCGTGTTGGGGTTCTCGACCCTGCGGCCGCGGTACCAGCGGCACTCGCCGTCTCGCCACAGCACGTCGGAGGCGTCCGCCAGGCTGTGGCCGCCCTTGACCAGTACCGCGCAGCCCAGACGCCGCCCGACCTCGGCTGCCGCAAGCTCCATGTCCTTCTCCGTCTGGATCTCGTGGCCCCAGAGCACCTCGGCCTCGGGGCGGTTGGGGGTGATCACGGTCGCGCGCGGCAGCAGCTCCGCGACAAGGGTCCCCACCGCGTCCTCGCTGATGAGCCGCGCGCCCGAGGTGGCGACCATCACGGGGTCCACGACCACGTGCTCCGGACGCCAGCGGTCGATCCTCTCGGCGATTGTGCGGATCAGCGGCGTGGCCGACACCATGCCGACCTTCACCGCATCGGGTCGGATGTCAGAGAAGACCGCGTCGATCTGCTCGCCCAAGAACTCCGGCGTGACGTCCATGATCGAGGTGACGCCGCGGGTGTTCTGCGCCGTCAGGGCCGTGATGGCGCTCGTGCCGAACACGCCGTTCGCCTGCATCGTCTTGAGGTCCGCCTGCACGCCGGCACCGCCGCTCGAGTCCGAGCCGGCGATCGTGAGCGCGCAGCGCACGCCGTCGAGCATGCGGCGCGTGCGGACGAGAAGGTCGTGCGCGGCGAGGCGCACGTCCGGCCGCGCGAACAACGCGCTGATGGTGGCGACGCCGACGATTCCGGTGCCGGCCAGCTCGCGCACGTTATCGCGGCCGATGCCGCCGATCGCCACGACGGGGATCGAGACGGCTGCGCAGATCGCTGCCAGCGTTTCGCGATCCACGTCGAGCGCGTCGTCCTTGGAACCGGTCGGGAAGACTGCACCCACGCCGAGGTAGTCGGCCCCGCGCTCCTGGGCGAGAAGGGCCTCGTCCACCGTCTGGGCGGACACGCCGAGGATCATGTCTGGCCCGATCAGCGCGCGTACGGCACCGGCCTCCATGTCGGACTGGCCGACGTGCACGCCGTCGGCGCCGGCTGCCACGGCGACCTCCACGTCGTCGTCCACGATCAGGGGCACGCCGACAGCGTGGCAGACCTCCCGGAGCCGCACGGCCTCGTCGAGCAGCTCGTCGCGCCCGAGGTCCTTCTCGCGCAGCTGCACCATGGTGGCGCCACCCTCGACGGCACGTGCGACCTCCTCCTCGAGCGTGGTCCCGTCGAGCCAGCGGCGGTCGGTCACCGCGTAGAGCACGAGGGTCCTGGGGTCGAGCCCGCCGTCCGCGAGCCGGAACGCCGCAGGCCCGGCCGGGTGCGCGGCCGCAGGCCCGTCCGGGTGCGCGGCCGCCACCCCGGCCGCCGCCCCGGCCGCCTCCGGCGCTGCGACCGCGCGCGGGTCCCTCTCGCCCGCTCCCCTAGCGAAGCTCACAGCGCTCACCCCCGTCGAGGGCGGCGCCGTCCAGGTGCGAGAGCGCGTCGATGATGCGGTTGCGCAGGGTCGCGTTGCCCTCGTGCGGCGCGAGGTGCGCACTGCCGACCTCGCCGGCCAGTCCCATGCAGGCCACGGCCGCGGCGACCGCGACCGTGGTATCGCCCGCGGCCGGGGCCGGGGTCGCGGCCGCGGCCGGGGTCGCAGCAGGCACGTCGCCCGCCGCCGGGGCGGCCGCGCGTGCGGCGGCGACGAAGGCGCAGATCACGCCGGAGAGCTGGCAGCCCGTCCCGGTGATGCGGCTCATCTCCGGCCGCCCGTTGCGGATCACGAAGCAGCGCCCGGCGTCGGCGACCAGGTCGATCGCGCCCGTTATCGCGACGGTCGCGTGGACGTCCGCGGCGAAGCCCTTCGCGAACTCGACCATGGCGTCGAGGTTCTGCTCGCTCACGGCGTCGGCCGCCGCCGCATCGACCCCGTGGGTCGAGGTGGTGCCGAGCGCGAGCGCGCGGACCTCGGACGCGTTGCCGCGCACGACGTCGGGTCGCGCCAGCTCGAGCAGCTCGAGGGCGGTCCTGGTGCGCAGCGGACTCGCGCCTGCGCCGACCGGGTCGAGAAGGACCACGTGCCCGAGCTCGCGCGCGCGGGCGCCGGCACGGCGCATACCCTCTATCGTGAGCCGGTTGAGCGTGCCGATGTTGAGGTCGAGCGCGTCGCAGATGGCGGTAATGTCGGCCACCTCTTCGGGCTCGTCCGACATGATGGGGCTCGCCCCCACGGCGAGGATCGCGTTGGCGACGTCGTTCACGGTGACGTAGTTGGTGATGCAGTGGACCAGCGGCGACGCCTCGCGCACGCGGTCCAGGCACGAGCCTAGCATGCTGCCTCCTCCAGACGCGACCTGGCTGCGTGCGCACGCCTCGGAGGAGACTCTCCCTACGCTGGCATTGTCCAGGTCAGGTTCCCGGGTCGGGGCCGCGGTGGGCCCCCTCTCAGCCGGCGTGCGCCAGCTCCCCTCTGTCCGGGCCAGTATAGCGCGAGGCTTGCGCCAGCGGGCGAGAAGGACGTGCCGCCGGCGGCCGCGCATCGACCGCCGCCTCAACACCACGGCCCTCCCCAAAAAGTCGCCCCGGACCCGCCGCGAGGGCGCATAATCGGGCGAGAGGGACGACGATGTCGAGAAGGACGCGGCGGCAGCGTCGCGGCCGAGAAGGAGGAGCCATGGAGCTCGAAGACGCGCTCAACCAGCGAAAGTCGGTCCGCAGCTACACCGGGGAGCCCGCGACCCCCGAGCAGCTCGAAGCGGTCCTCACAGCCGCGTACGAGGCGCCCATCGGCATGGGCAAGTACGACAGCATCCACCTCACCGTCGTGACCAGGCAAAGCCTGCTCGACGCGATCGACGCCGCGGCCGCGCGCCTCTTCGGCAACCCCGAGCTGCACCCGCTCTACGGTGCGCCGACGCTCGTCGTGGTCTCGAGCAGCAACGAGGGCAACGTGGCCAGCGCCAACGTCGCCGCCATCATCCAGAACATGTCGCTCGCCGCGGTCGACCAGGGCCTCGGCAGCTGCTACATCTACGGCGCCATCCGCGCGCTCGCGCAGGACCCCGCGCTCCTCTCCGAGCTCGGTCTGCCCGAGGGCTTCACGCCCCTGGGCTCGATCGTCCTCGGGCAGACCGAGGAGGGCTACGCGCCGCGCGAGATCCCTGCCGGACACCGCTTCGCGCAGAACGTCGTCGCGTAGGGGCGCGCTGGGAGGCGAGCGCTGAGAGGGTCGCCACGAGGGGTGCCGGGCCGCTGCGCCCGGCACCCCCTCTCTGATGCCTCGGGCGCGCCGCATGTCCGCGACGCCGGCGCCCGCGCGGGGCCCGTCCTCCACCTGCTTGGGTGACCACGGCGCACCTCGGTCGAGGTGCTGCGCCCGATTCCTTGGAGACGTGACCGACCCCACTGCGGAGGCATTGCAAGCGGAGTCGGGCCATTGCTAATCACTATAAATTAATGCGTTTTTCGCCGAAGATGCGCGAAACTCGGTGTATTTCTTTACAGGCATCTCCTATAATATCTTCCGATGACCTGCTTTGAGTCATTAGAAGGAGACAGGATGCTCATCCTCTTTTCGGTGAAGAACTACAGGTCCATCCGAGCCGAGCAGGAGCTCAGCCTTGTCGCGTCCCAGTACTATGGCGGGAGGAACGCGAGCAGGGACGACCAAAAGAATCGCGACCGACAGACGATAGACAAGTCCCTGCCCGGCCTATCGAAGAAGAAGTACCTTCGCGCTGTCGCAATCTACGGCGCCAATGGCTCCGGAAAATCAAACGTCGTGCATGCCATGGCGGCGATGCAGCGAATCATCCAAGGTTCTGCGTCCTATCTACCAGCCGACCGCATACCGTACGACCCGTTCGCCCTGGACGCCGAATCCAAACAATCCCCTACAGAGTACTTCGTCGCCTTCCTCTGGGGCGGGACACGCTACGAATACGAGTTCTCCCACGATGAGCAGAAAATCGTCTTCGAGCAACTCAGCTCCTTCCCCAAGGGCCAGAGGCGCATCTTGTACAGGCGCTCGACTAGCCCCGAGAATCAGACCGAGGTGAGCGGATCGACGTACCTGCCCGTCAGCGACACGGTTGCCAGCATGCTCAACCCCAACGTGCTGCTACTCTCCTTCCTCTATGCCCACCCAGGGCTCCGAGGGTACGAGGAAATCTCGAAGGCAGGAGAGTTCTTCCAGAACGGCCTCATCATCCTCGATCACGTCCGAGACCGCTGGAGGGAGTTCCCGGTCTCCGGCGAGGTGCTCGACGGCACGATCGGAAGCGACTACCAGAGGGCGCTCATCCAAGAGATGATAAGAGACTCGGACGTCGGCATCCGTTCCGCGAGGATTGTACGGAGAAAGAAGGAGGGTCAAATCTCTCGTGGTGACGCAGGCGAGAACGACGTAGACCTCAGCGAGGACGTGACGAAGACCATCATGCTGGACCACGAGGGCATCGAGGGAGGGGGCGAAATAAACCTCGCTAACGAGTCTCTTGGAACCATGCAGGTGTTCTCGTTGAGCTCCTTCATCGGGGAAGCGCTGGAGCACGATGCGACACTCGTCGTCGACGAGTTAGACGCCTCGATGCACCCGATCCTCGCGCGGCAAATCGTGGAAATGTTCGAGCGCCCCGACCTGAGGGACCGTTCCGCGCAGCTCGTCTTCACCGCCCACCAGCCCTACCTCATGTCAGACAGCACCCTGGAGCGAGACCAGGTCTGGCTGACCGACAAGGGCTCCGACGGAGGGACGGTGCTGCACCCGCTGTCCGACTACTCACCCCGCAAGGGCGAGCCCATCGCGCAGGGGTATCTCCTTGGCAGGTATGCTGGCGTGCCAGTCCTTCCCGAGGACTTCGGTGTCCCGTCCACGCCCCATGGGGGTGGCGATTCGATTGGGTAGGCGTCACGGGTATGACCGCAAGCGTCCGACCAAGGACCCCCGGCCCTCGATTGTCGTGCTCGTGGAGGGCGCGGTCACCGAAGTCGAGTATCTGAGCGCGCTGCGGGATGCCTTGGGCATCCCGCGCACCCTGATGCCGATCTCGAGCGCCATCCACTCCGACGCCGACGGGCTCGTGAAGGAAGCAAGGGAGCTTCTGCGTCCCGCCAGAGGCGGGAGAAGGGCGGGCGAGAACGGCGTTCCCGACGAGGTATGGGCAGTCTCCGACACCAAGAGCGAGCATGGGAACGGAAGCCCTGAGAACATAGCGCACGCCATCAACCGTGCGGGAGACCATGTTTACCTCGTGCTCGACTCGCCGAGCATAGAGTACTGGTTCCTCCTCCACTTCAAATACACGACCCGCTGCTACGAGAGTGCCAAGGCCGTCATTGACGAGCTTCAAAAGGTCCTGCCGGATTACTCGAAGCAGGAGCACTCTCAAGATTGGGCCTATCTGATAGGCAGGACGAACATAGCCCTTCGGCATGCGAGCCAAGTCCGCAAGCAACGTGAAAGCGCCGACCTGAGACAGCCCATCGCAGACGCCGACATCCTGGTCGCCAGGATGATGTGGCTAGGAAAGAACGAGCTTCCCAGCACGGGCGACGACTCTCAAGGGAGCGAGCGGAATCGTATCCCGCTCCCCACACGCGAGGACCTCTATTCGCGGAAGCACCTGCACGGAGGACAGGAGCGCGACGGCCAGCCGACTGCGCCCAATACGGGCCAACGGGCTGACGCGGTAGATCGTGTCGTAAAAGTTGGTGTAAGCGCCTAAACCAGGCGGGCTGAAAGGAAGCGGCCGCCGTCCTAGAATCTGAAATCGCGACAAGTCAGGTTCGAGGAAAGGACGACGACCGCATGGAAA
>NZ_JAZGJQ010000021.1:0-1061 GCF_036408855.1 Olsenella absiana | reverse complement strand
GAGTCCGTCAGCACCTCGGAGAGCGAGAGCGAGTCCGAATCCGAATCCACCTCCGAGAGCGAGAGCGAGTCCGAGTCGGAGTCCGCCAGCGCCTCCGAGTCCGAGTCCGCCAGCGCCTCCGAGATCGAGAGCGAGTCGGAGTCCGTCAGCACCTCGGAGAGCGAGTCGGTGTCCGTCAGCACCTCCGAGTCCGCCAGCGCCTCCGAGTCGGAGTCCACTAGCACCTCCGAGTCCGAGTCCGCCAGCGCCTCCGAGTCGGAGTCCACTAGCACCTCCGAGATCGAGAGCGAGTCCGAGTCGGAGAGCGAGTCGGAGTCCGAATCCACCTCCGAGAGCGAGTCGGAGTCCGAATCCACCTCCGAGAGCGAGTCGGAGTCCGAATCCACCTCCGAGTCCGAGAGCGAGTCCGAGTCCGAGAGCGAGTCCGAGTCCGAATCCACCTCGGAGTCGGAGTCCACTAGCACCTCCGAGTCCGCCTCCGAGTCGGAGTCCGCCTCCGAGTCGGAGAGCGAGTCGGAGTCCACTAGCACCTCCGAGTCCGAGAGCGAGTCGGAGTCCGAGAGCGAGTCGGAGTCCGAATCCACCTCCGAGAGCGAGTCGGAGTCCGAATCCGAATCCACCTCCGAGAGCGAGTCCGAGTCCGAGAGCGAGTCCGTCAGCACCTCGGAGTCGGAGTCCACTAGCACCTCCGAGTCCGAGAGCGAGTCCGAGTCGGAGAGCGAGTCGGAGTCCGAATCCACCTCCGAGAGCGAGTCCGAGTCGGAGTCCGCCTCCGAGTCGGAGTCCGCATCCGAGTCGGAGAGCGAGTCGGAGTCCACTAGCACCTCCGAGTCCGAGAGCGAGTCCGAATCCGAATCCACCTCCGAGAGCGAGAGCGAGTCCGAATCCACCTCCGAGTCGGAGAGCGAGAGCGAGTCCGAGTCGGAGAGCGAGTCGGAGTCCGTCAGCACCTCCGAGTCGGAGTCCGTCAGCACCTCGGAGAGCGAGAGCGAGTCCGAATCCGAATCCACCTCCGAGAGCGAGAGCGAGTCCGAGTCGGAGTCCGCCAGCGCCTCCGAGTC
>NZ_JAZGJQ010000020.1:0-1418 GCF_036408855.1 Olsenella absiana | reverse complement strand
TCCTGCCTCCGTCTCCTCTAGCATCCCTTTTGCTGCTGCTGGCTCCCGCCGGAAGGGAGACGGCGATGAGGGACGGCAAGAGGAAGCACATGGACAAGGATAGCAGGGTGGCCATCGAGGAAGGCATAGGGAGGGGGGACTCCGCCCGGAAGATAGCGAGGGAGGCGGGCGTGAGCCCGTCGACCGTGACGAGGGAGGTGAAGGCGAACAGGACCCTCAGGGAGAGGAAGCGCGCCCCGGGAGCGAACCTGTCGGTGCGCTGCGCGCGCAGGAAGGGATGCACGAGGGTGGGGTCCGCATGCGGGGGATGCGGCAGCCGGACGGTGCGCTGCAGGGACTGCAGGACGAGGAGCTGCGTGGACGCATGCCCGGACTTCGAGCTGCTGATGTGCCCCGTGACGGAGAGGTGGCCCTACGTCTGCCCCGCGGGATGCGGGAGGAGGCAGGTGTGCGGCTACCCCAAGAGCAGGTACCGGGCCGAGGAGGCGCAGGCGGCCCACGACGCCAGGCTCGTCTCGAGCCGGAAGGGCACCGACCTCACGGAAGAGGAGCTCGGGCGGCTGAACGAGACGGTCGCGCCCCTGGTGAGGCAGGGATGGAGCTTCGAGGCGATCTGCACCGAGCTCGGGGACGAGCTCGGCGTCTGCCTGCGCTCCCTCTACAACTACCAGAAGGACGGCATCCTGGACATCTCCAGCGTCGAGCTGCCGAGGAAGGCGAGGCTCAGGCCGAGGAAGGGGAAGAGGGACCGCGGCAGGCCGCGCATCGACAGGTCCGGCCACGAGTACTCCGACTTCCTGGCACTTCCCCTGGAGGAGCGCGCGGGGGTCGTGCAGGGCGACTCCGTCTGCGGCGGGCGGCAGGATGCGCACGACATCCTCACGCTGCATGTCGTGGCCAGGCACTTCCAGCTCTATCTGAGGAAGAGGCATGCGGACCCCGCGGCCACCGTCGCGGCATTCGACCGCATCGAGAGGGCGCTGGGCTCCCGTGCGGCCTTCGAGGCCGCCTTCGGCATCATGCTCCTCGACAGGGGCACGGAGTTCGACGACCGGGAGGGCATGGAGCGCAGCTGCCTCGAGCCCGGGGAGAGGCGCTGCCGCGTCTTCTGGTGCGACCCCCAGGAATCCAACCAGAAGTCCGAGGCGGAGCGCAACCACGAGCAGCTGAGGAGGATACTCCCCAAGGGCCATGTGGACATGGATGCGCTCACGGACGCCGACGTGGCGCTCGCCTGCAGCCACGTCAACTCGTATCCGCTCGCCTCGATAGGCGGCTGCCCCTTCGGGGAGCTCGGCTCGCTCCTGCCGGAAGGGGCGCTCGCGAGGCTCGGGATCGTCCGCATCCCCGCGGGGGGCGTGGTGCTGAAGCCCACGCTCGTCCCGCATGCGTATCTGAGGTAGCATGTCCGCAGGCGC